>VFZX01000169.1 GCA_016871015.1 Acidobacteriota bacterium
AGGAATTTCGCGCTGAACAGATGCGTCCAGGTGGCAACCGCGTTGTAATTGGCAAACGTCGCGTCGCCCGGCGTGATGCTGCCGACTCCGTTATGAAGATTCAGCGGGACCGACAGTCCCGGCACTTGCCGGTAGCCGTACGCCGTGGGCGTGTTCACGGCCGCCCGCTGCGGCGACAGCCGGACGAACGCGTTGTCGTTGGAAGTGAGCGCCAGGTCGGCCCGGATGTTGCCGTAGTTGTAGTTGTTGATCAACTCGGGATTGGTGAATTGATTGTTGGCGTCACGGGCCAAGTCGGGCAGCGGATAGGCCTGAACGAGGCGTGCCGCCACCGGGTCCATGCGGGCCGCCGGGAGTGCATTGTTGGGAAACGGCTGCCGCGTGAACCCGCTCGCAGTACCGGTGGCCGCCACAACGGAGGCCGGATCGAAGATCGCACGCGCGGTCCGGAAATCACCGGCGCGCAAGGCGGGGGTCGGGACGGTGTTGACCGTCGTGTTGGTCCCCTGCGCCTTGCGGAGGCCTTCGTAGTCGCCGAAGAGGAACACCTTGTTCTTCACGATCGGCCCGCCCAGGCTGCCACCGAACTGGTTCTGGCGGAACGGAGGCTTGACGCTGGTGCTCTTGGCGTTGAAATAATTGCGCGCATCCAGATGGTCGTTGCGGAGGAACTCGAAAGCGCTGCCATGGAACTGGGTGCTGCCGCTCTTGGTGATGACGTTGACCGTGGCGCCCGAATTGCGGCCCTGCTCGGCTCCGAACAGGTTGGTCTGCATCTTGAATTCCTGGATCGACTCGACCGTCGGCCGCACGATGATGAGTGCGTTGCGCCGGAAGTTGTTGTCCACGCCGTCGAGCATGTAGTTGTTCGACATCTCCCGGTTGCCGTTCACCATAAGCTCGGCTCCGCCACGGGTGTCGTCGGCGCGTGTGCCGCTGCCGATCGTGCCCTGCGGTCCATAGCCTGCGCCAACCGCGCCGTTGCTGAGAATCGCCAGTTGCAGGAAGTTGCGGCCATTGAGCGGAAGGTCCGTGATCGCCTTCGACTCGATGACTTGCCCCACCGACGACGTGCTCGATTCGAGCAACGGCGCCACTCCGGTCACTTCGACGTTCTCGGTAACGGCCCCGACTTGCAGCGACACATCCACGTCGGCTCTCTGATTCACTTCCAGCCGCAAGGCCTCCCGGGTCGCCTGCCGGAATCCGGTCTTCTGCGCCGTCAGGGAATAGGTTCCCGGCGGAAGCAGCAGATGTTGATAGAATCCGGTCTCGTCGGTCACGGTTTCACGCCGGAAGCCGGTCCCGGTGTTGGTGACCGTGACGGCTACGCCCGGAATCGCGGCGCCGCTGTCGTCAGTAATGGTCCCCGCGACACCGGCCGTCGTCTGGGCGGGGGCGAGCACAGGGAAGAGGAATGCCCAGAGGGCAAAGGATCGAAGCGATTTCATACGTGGACCCCTAAAGGAACGCGGTTTCACTGTGTTCCTTGAACACGGCAAGTATACACCAGCCGGGTGACGCTGATGCTGGCACTGGAACTTTGTCTCTCCACTCCTCGTACACTCCCTCCATGGAGTCCCTCCGCCACGACCTCCGCTTCGCCCTCCGCCAGCTCCGCAAGTCCCCCGGCTTCACCCTCACCGCCGCTCTCACTCTCGGACTCGGCATTGGCGCCAACGCCACCGTCTTCACCTGGCTCAACTGGCTCATCCGCAACCCCCTCCCCGGCGTCGAATCCACCGGCCTGATCTACGTCCGCTGGAAGACGCCGGACGGCCGCGGATCAAGCACCTCGTGGCCCAACTTCCTCGACATCCGCGACCGGACCACCACCCTGTCCCACTTCGCCACCGGGCGCATGACCGCCTTCAGCCTCGGCGAGGGCGCCAACCCCGAGCGCACGTTCGGCATGCTCGTCTCGGCCAACTTCTTCGACACGCTCGGCGCGCGTCCCGCGCTCGGTCGCACGTTCCGGCCTGAAGAGGACCAGAATCCGGGCACGCATGCCGCCGCCGTAATCAGCGATTCCCTCTGGCGGAACCGGATGGGCGGCGCGCCGGACATCATCGGCCGGACCATCCGGCTGAACACGCGTCCGTTCACCGTAGTCGGGGTGATGCCACCGGGATTCCAGGGCGGCACGCCGGGACTCCGGCACGACGTCTGGGTCCCGGTGATGATGCGCGGCGAGATCCTGGGCGGCGCGCAGACGCTCACCGAGCGTGGCAACAGTTGGCTGGAAGCATACGGGCGGCTCGGCGCGGGCGGCTCGATCGCGCGCACCACACAGGAGTTGAACGCGATCTCGGCGGCCATCGCCCGTGACCACTACAAGTCCGAGCGGTTCAACCGTGCCGAGGTGGTTCCGATCTACCAGCACGCCGCGGGACAGGTGCTCACACCGGTCCTGCTGATGATGACGGCAGTGGTGGGCGTGGTGCTGCTGATTGTGTGCGCCAACGTGGGGAACCTGCTGCTGGCGCGGGCGGCGGGCCGGCGAAAGGAGATCGCCGTGCGGATGGCGCTTGGAGTTGGGCGCGGACGGCTGGTCCGGCAGCTTCTGGTGGAAAACAGCGTGCTGTCGGCGCTTGGACTCGCGATCGGGCTGGCGATGCTGCCCGCCACGGCCGGGCTGCTCATGCGCTTCGCGCCTCCGGCCGACATGCCGATCGCCCTCAACACGCGGCCCGGCTGGGACGTGCTCGCCTTCACCGTCACCGTGTCGGTGGTGGCGACGCTGCTGTTCGGGCTGGCGCCGGCGATCCGGGCCTCGCGCGCTGATGTCACCGGCTCGCTGAAGGAAGAGAGCGGACTCGCGGGAGCGCGGTCGCGCCTGCGGAGCGTACTGGTAGTCGCCCAGGTGGCGCTGTCGCTCGTGCTGCTGGTGTGCGCGGGGCTGCTATTGCGGAGTCTTGGACGGGCAGTGGGCGTGGATCCCGGGTTCGATCCGCGCAACGTGCTGGTGGCGGGCGTGGATCTGCGGCCAAACGGTTACGACGCGAAGTCCGGCGCGGTGTTCATCAAGCAGGCGCTGGCGAGGATCTCCTCGCTGCCGGGTATGTCGAGTGCGTCGAGCGTGCGGCGGGTTCCGCTGGGGCTGGGCGGGTCGAGCTCGACCTCGTTCTCGGTGTACGGATACACGCCGCGCAAGGATGAGGACTTGGTCGCCATGGTGAATGACGTGGGTCCGGACTACTTCCGCACGATGCGGACGCCGGTGCTTGCGGGCCGCGATTTCAACGCGGGCGACGACGCCGGACGTCCGCTGGTGCTGGTGGTGAACGAGACGCTCGCGGGGCGTTACTTTGCGGGCGTGAGCGCGGTTGGGCGCAGGCTCCGCGCCTATGGGCGCGAGTTCACCATTGCTGGCGTGGTGCGGGGTTCCAAGTACCAGACGCTCGATGAGCCCGTGATGCCGCAGTTCTGGGTGTGCTCGCTGCAGGTGTCCGCATCGGAGACCAATTTCCTGGTGCGGACCAGCGGAGATCCGCTGGCTGTGGCGAAGGCGGTGGAGCGCGAGATTCACGCGGTGGATCCAGCGCTTCCGGTGTACGGGTTGCGGTCGCTCGAGGATTCGATCAGCGCGGCGTCGATCGTCCAGCGGATGGGCGGCACAATGCTCGGCTTCTTCGGAGCGCTGGCGCTGTTGCTGGCGGCGATCGGGCTGTCGGGTGTGCTGGCCTACATGGCGGCGATGCGGTCGCGCGAGGTGGGAATCCGGATGACGCTGGGAGCGACGGCGGGGGCGATCGCGCGGATGATCATGGCGGAGGGGATGCGGCTGGCGGCGTATGGGCTGGCGCTGGGACTGGCGCTTTCCGTGCTGGTGTCGCGGTTCCTGGCAAAGCTTCTGTTCGATGTTTCGCCGACCGATGCCGTGACGCTGGTCTCGGTGTGCGTGCTGCTGGCTGCGGTCTCATTGGGGGCGTCGTATTTGCCCGCGCGCCGGGCGGCGGCGGTGGATCCGTTGCGGGCGATCCGGGGGTGATCAGACCCGCTCTTGGCTCAACATCACTCCTATCCTTTCGCACCGGGGACCGCAGGCTTGGCGACTTCACCCCACGGCACCACCTTGACCCTGGCCGCCCACTGATCCCACGCGCCGGACATTGCACGCACACGGTCCGCCTGGCGCGCGGCGAGGTTCACCATCTCAGTCCGGTCCGCCTGCATGTCGTATAGCTCCCAGTCACCCGGATACCGGGACACGAGCTTCCACTTACCATCGCGGATCGCGCGGTTGCCCTCATGCTCCCAGAACAGGGGCTGACGCCGGTTGAGCCGCTTGCGCGTGAAAGCGGGACGCAACGATACGCCCTCCATCGGCTGGACCGGAACGCCCTTGCGCGCCGCCGGGTACTGCGCCCCCGCCACGTCGGCGCACGTCGCCATGAGATCGATCAGGTGGCCGGGCTCGTGGGTGATTGCGCCCGCCTGCACGTTGCCGGGCCAGTGCGCGATGAGCGGCGATGCGATTCCACCCTCGTGGACCCAGTGCTTGTAGAGCCGGAACGGAGTGTTTGAAGCGTTGGCCCAGGCCAGGCCGTAGCTCTGGTAGGTTTCGGGTCCTCCGGGCATGAGATCAGGGCGGTTGCCTTGGAGCACGGTGCGGCCATCGCGGGTCTTCAACGGAATGTGGCGCGCGGCGGCTTTGGGACCAAGCTCTTCCGCGCATCCGCCGTTGTCGGCCAGGAACAGGATGAGCGTGTTGTCCAACTGCCGGGTGTCCTCCAGCGCGCGCAGCATCCGGCCGATGTTATGGTCCATGCGGTCGACCATAGCGGCGTAGACTTCCATGCGCCGCTGCTGCCATTCCCTGTTGGGCGCCTCCGTCCACGCCGGGACATTGGAATCGCGGGCGGTGAGGGTCCAGCGCTTGTCCACCAGTCCCATGGCGGTCATCCGCTTGTGGCGTGTGGCGCGAAGCGCGTCCCAGCCGTCCTTGTAGCGCCCCTGGTAACGCGCGATATCGGATTCGATGGCGTGCATCGGCCAATGGGGCGAGGTGAACGGAACGTAAATGAAGAAGGGGTCGCCGGCGGGATTGGAGCGGATGTTGGACTCAACATCCTGGCCGATGGCGTCGGTGTAGAAGAAGTCCGGGCCGCCGGGCGCGATGGGCTCGTTGTCGCGCGCGAGCGTCACCGGATCGTAGAAGCTGCCCGCGCCGTGGATAGTGCCGAAGAAGCGGTCGAATCCGCGCTGAAGGGGCCAGTTGTGCTTGAACTCGTTGACGGGAGTCACGTGCCACTTGCCGGACATGTAGGTACGGTAGCCAGCGCCCTTGAGAACCTCGGCGATGGTGACGCAGTTGGGGCTCAGGTCGCCGGTGTAGCCGGGGAATAGCCTGGGCGTGTCGGCCATGTGGCCCATGCCGGACTGGTGGGGATAGAGTCCGGTGACGAGCGATGCGCGCGTGGGGCAGCAGCGCGCGGTGTTGTAGAACTGGGTGAAGCGCGTGCCGTTGTTCGCCAGACGGTCGAGGTTCGGTGTTCGGATCTCGCCGCCGTAACAGCCGATGTCGGAGAAGCCCATGTCATCCGCCATGATGATGACGATGTTGGGCCGTGTGGGCGCGGCGGTGCCAAGCGCTCCTGCACCGAGCGCATCCAGAAAACCGCGGCGGGACATCATCGAGCCATCGTACAATGTCCGGCTGCCGCCACAATCGGACCGGCGGCTGGAATGCTGAACGGAGAGCCCGGCCATCGTCTCGATCTGGCCCCGCTCCGGCGTCACGGCGTTGTTGAGCACGAAGCGGACTTCAGCGCGTTCTGCTACGTCTTCAAACAGGTCCAGCCATACTGATACTGTATGATGGACCCCATGCTGCCGCTTCTCCTGCTCGCCTCAACCGCCTTCGCGCTGGACCTGAAGCTGCTGTCCGGCCGCCCGGACATGGTCACCGCCGGGACTGCGCTGGTCGAGGCCACCGGCGCGGACGGTGCAATCGAGGCAACGCTAAACGGCGCCGATGTCAGCCCGTCATTCCGCTCCGGCCGGGCCCGCATCGAAGGGCTCCGGTTGGGCAAGAACCTCTTGGTAGCCAAGGCGGGTGGCAGGAAGGCGACCCTGCAACTGGTGAACCATCCGGCGGCGGGTCCTGTTTTTTCCGGTCCACACCAAACGCCGTTTGTCTGCAAGACCGAAGCTGTCGGACTGGGTCCCGCGCAGGACGGCAACTGCACCGTCAAGACCCAGGTCGCCTACTTCTACCGGTCCACGGAACAGGCTGCACCCACGCCTCCTCGGCCCGGCGCGCTTCCGGCGGGATTCAAGCCCTGGAATCCGAGCGGTCCGCGCCCCTCCGACCTTGCTGAGACCACGACCACCGAGGGCAAGCGCGTCCCGCACATCGTTCGCCGCGAGATGGGTGTGATCAACCGCGCGATCTACCAGATCACGCTGCTGCACGAGCCAGGCACTGCGCTCCCCGATCCCTGGAGTGAGCCATCCGTATGGAATGGCCGCCTGGTTTACTCGTTTGGCGGCGGTTGCCGCGCGGGCTACCATCAGGGACTCACCGGAGGCTGGGACGCAGGCACCGTGGGCAAAGGATTCGCGCACGCCGCCTCGTCGCTGAACGTGTTCGGCAACAACTGCAACGACGTGATCTCCGCCGAAACCATGATGATGGTCAAGGAGCACTTCATCAAGACCTTCGGACCTCCGCGCTACACCATCGGCAGCGGCGGATCCGGCGGATCGATGCAGCAGCACCTGATTGCGCAGAACTATCCGGGGCTGCTCGACGGGATCACTCCGTCGGCAAGCTATCCCGACATCCTGAGCATCGTGGGTCCGGTCACCGACTGCGCGCTGCTCGCCCGCGGGATGCAGAGCGTCACGCCGCCTCTCACCGACGAGCAGAAAACCGCCGTGTCCGGATACGCGACGTGGAAAACTTGCGAGAGCTGGAACAAGTCGTTCTCGCCAGCGCTCATTACGCCCGGCAATTGTGAAGGATCCGTGCCAAAGGGCACCCGCTGCACGCTGCAGGACAATCAGGTGAACCTGCTCGGCAAGGATCCGAAGACCGGGTTCGCGCTCCGTCCCCTCGACAACGTGGGCGTCCAGTACGGGCTGGCAGCCTTCAACGCGGGCAAGATCACCTTCGAACAGTTCCTCGAGCTGAACCGCAAGGTAGGCGGGTTCGACGCCGACGGGAACTTGATTGAATCGCGGACCACTGCATCCCCCATGTCCCTGCGAAACGCCTTCAAGTACGGACGCATCAACACCGGCAGCGGCTCGCTCGGCTCCATCCCGATCATCGATTTCCGCACCTATGTCGACAAGCTGGGCGACATCCACGACCGCGTCCGCACCTTCTCCACGCGCGCCCGGCTGGTCCGCGCACACGGCTCGGCGGACAACCACGTGGTGCTCACCAATGCGCGCGGCGCCGACCGTGTGGACCTCATGGACCAGTGGCTGGCCGCGATCCGCCGCGATCAGGCCCCGGGAACCACGATGGAGAAGATCGCGCGCAACAAGCCCCAGGGGCTCTCCGACGCCTGCTGGGACGCCAGCGGCGAAAAGATCACCGAGCCCGCATCAATCGACAGCACCGGCCGCTGCAACACTCTTTATCCGCCGCACAGCGATCCCCGTATGGCCGCGGGCGGACCGCTCACCGGCGATGTGCTCAAGTGCGCGCTCAAGCCGGTGGATCCGCGAGACTACAAACAGAAGCTGAGCGCGGACCAGCTTTCCGCGGTGAAATCGGTGTTCCCGCACGGTGTGTGCGACTACACCAAGCCCGGCGTCGAATTCCACCGTCTGGCCGCTGAGTGGCGCGTCTACAGGTAGACAGCGATGCACCGCGCCTCCACAACACTTCCGTTCACGCTGCTCCTGCTCGCCGCGGCCTGGTCCACGCGCGGACAAGCGAAGCTCGAAACCATCGAGCGGATCCTGCCTGGCGTCTGGTTCCGTCAAGGCGACCTCGACCAATACGGCCACTGCAACAACATCGTCATCGAGATGAAAGACTACCTGGTCGTGGTCGACGCCAACTACCCGAGCGGCGCCCGCGCGTTGATGGCGGATATTGCAAAGATCTCGCGCAAGCCAGTCCGCTACGTGTTCGACACACACCATCACGGCGACCACGCCTACGGCAACGCCGTGTGGACTCAGGCGGGCGCCACCACCATCGCCTATCGGGGCGTGACCGAAGAGATGCGGCGTTTCGAGCCACAACGTTGGCAGGCCGATGCCGCCAAGCGCAAGGATGTCGCCAGCCTGAACCGCGACACTGCTGAGCCTCCGCAGCTCACCTTCGACGAGGCGCCGTTCGCAATCGATGACGGCACGCGGCGCGTCGAGTTTCATCACTTCGGTTGGGCGCACACGCGCGGCGACGGATTCGCATACCTGCCCAAGGAGCAGGTGTTGTGCACTGGAGACGCAGTCACCAATGGTCCCTACAACGGCATGGGCGACGGATACGCGGAAAATTGGCCCAAAGTGGTGGCGCGCGCGCGGGAGCTGAAGGTGAAGCATGTCCTTCCTGCACACGGACCAGCGGGTGGACCGGAGATCCTCGAAGGCGAGCAGCGGTTTCTTGAGACCATCTACTCGGCCGTCCATCGGCAGGTGATGGCGGGCAAGAATCTCGATGACCTCGTGGAGCTGAACAACGGACAACCCGCGCGTGCCAAACTCGCGCTTCCGGACAGCGTGAAGCACTGGGTAGGATCGTTCTACCCGGGACAGATCCGCGACATTTACGACGAAATCACCCAAGGCAAGCCGTTCGCGGCGGGCGCGATCCACATCCCGCGGCTGACCAAGGCCCCGGTGCTCGACGGCGACCTCCGCGAGTGGCGTGAGCTTGCGTTCAACGACGGCGAATGGGACATGGCGCGTCTGCGGCAGTCGCCCTGGTACGATCCGCGCATCAACCGCCTGACCCGGCATGGCAGCGAGCCCGGCACGGCGGATGATCTCCGCGCCCGCTACTACATGGCCTGGGATGACGAGTACTTGTACCTGGGCGCCGAGGTCCACGACAACGTGAACGACGTCACCGATCCGAGCCACGAGCCCAAGCGCTGGTATTACAAGGATGCGATCTGCTGGTTCATCGAAGCGCCCCGCGACGGCAAGTCCGAGAAGTTCGGAGAGGGCGACAACGCCTTCTGTTTTGTCGCCGACACGCGCAAGCCGGATTACGGCGCGTGGTGGAGGCATGGCGCGCCCGGCCGGACTTATGTCGAAGAGCCGATTCCAGGCGGCGCATCTACATACACGCTCAAGATGACCGGCACGGGCGGCAGCTTCGTGCTCGAAGCGCGGGTCCGGATGGCGGCCGTGTTCGGTCCGGCCAGCCGTGCGTGGCGGGCGCCCCGCACGGGCGACGTCTGGGGACTCGAGATCGTCCACACGGATCCCGATGGCGGCGACTACGGCGGCCACTTCCTGCTCTACGGCCGCGGCGACGACGATGCCACCTGGACATCCGCTACGCTCACCGGTGCGATCACGCCCGTGGAGCGCAGAGAGAAATAGACCCAACATGAAGCGTCTCTTTTGTTTTTTGACTCTAGCCGCGGCCGCCCTGGCGCAAGACGGGCGCGACCTGTTCACCCTCCACTGTTCGGTGTGCCACGGCGATGGACACGGTACCGAGCGCGGACCCAACCTGGCCAACAACCGCAAGCTGCGGGGCAGGAGCGCGGATGAGGTCCGCGCGATGATCCGCAATGGCACGCCTGCCGCCGGAATGCCTGCGTTCGACCTGCCTGCGGCTGAACTCGACGCGCTGACCCGTCTGGTCCGAGGGTTCAGCGCACCGGCGTCGGAAGCGCGGCTCGGGGGCGATCCAGCCGCGGGCGAACGGCTGTTCTTCGGCGGCGCGGGATGCTCGGCATGCCACATGGCCATGGGGCGCGGAAAAGCCGTCGGACCCGATCTGTCAACGATCGGCCGCGACGCAACGGTGGAGGATATCCGTCAATCCCTGCGCGAACCCTCTGCGCGGATCCGAACTGGCTACGCGGTCGTGAATGCGCGCTTGATCTCCGGCGCCTCGGTGCGGGGATTCGCACGCAACGAGAGCCGCTACAACATCCAGATCCAGGACTTCAACGGCAAGTTCCACTTGCTCGACCGGTCCGAGACGGCCTCTGTCACCCGCGAATCCGGATCCGTTATGAAGCCCTGCAACCCGGCCGATTGCGAAGCGCTGCTCGCCTACCTGAGCTCGCTCACCGGACCCAAGCTGGGCCAGCCCGGCCGGGCGCTGGACAACGAGGGCGGCATCAGCTTCGCCCGCATCGCAAAGCCCGCGTTGGGCGATTGGCCGGGCTACCACGGCGACATCGGTGGGAACCGGCACAGTCCGCTGAACCAGATCACCACGGCAAACGTGAAGGACCTGCGGCTCGCATGGATTTTCCCGGTGAACCACTTCGTACTCGAAGTCACGCCGGTGGTGGTGGACGGCGTGATGTATGTCACGGGTCCGAACCAGGTGTTCGCGCTTGATGGCCGGGCAGGCCGCACGCTGTGGCACTATCAGCGCGGACGCGGTGCGGGCGTGCGCGGAGATCCGGCCAAGGGCACCAACCGCGGTGTCGCGGTGCTTGGGGATCGCGTGTTCCTGGTGACCGACGACGCGCACCTGCTCGCGCTGCATCGCGTGACGGGACAGCTCTTGTGGGAAGTGGACATGAAGGCGGGACTCGAAGGACGCAACTATGGCAACACCTCCGCGCCAATCGTGGTCAACGACATGGTGGTGGCCGGCATCTCTGGCGGCGACCTCGGGATTCGAGGATTCCTGACCGCCTACAAAGCAACCACGGGTGAACAAGCCTGGCGCTTCTGGACCGTGCCCAAGCCTGGCGAACCGGGCTCGGAAACCTGGAAGGGAACTGCGCTCGCCCAGTTCGGCGGCGGAGGCGGAACCTGGATGACCGGCACCTACGACCCCGGCACGGACACCGTCTTCTGGGGCGTGGGCAATCCCTACCCGGCTTTGAACGGCGACGAGCGGCAGGGCGACAACCTCTATACCGCGTCGGTGCTCGCGCTGAATGCCCGCAATGGACAATTGAGATGGCATTATCAATTCACGCCGCACGACCTGTGGGACTGGGACGGCGGACAGACTCCGCTCGTGCTCGACGCCCGTTACCGGGGCCGCGACCGTAAGCTGCTGCTCAACGCCAACCGCAACGGATTCTTCTATGTCTTCGACCGGACCAACGGCGAGCTGCTGCTGGCCGAGAAGTTCGTCGACCGGCTCACCTGGGCCAAAGGGATCGGCAAGGACGGCCGCCCGATCCTGATTCCCGGCGTCGAGCCCACGCGCGACGGCAACAAGGCGTGCCCCAACATTCTGGGCGCCGCCAACTGGCCGTCGGTGAGCTTCAACCCGGACACGTCGCTGTTCTACGTGCAAGCCCGCGAGGCGTGCGGGATCTACACCAAGCCACCGAGCTGGGCCACGCGCCCGATTCTGCTCGAGCCAGGCCAGATGGTCCTGCGCGCGTTGAACATCGAGACCGGGAAGCGCGTGTGGGAGGTGCCGCAGCAGGGTCCAGCCGACAGTTGGGGCGGCGTGCTGTCAACCGCGGGCGGCGTGGTCTTCTTTGGAGAAGACAGCGGCGCGCTCGGAGCCGTCGACGCCCGGACCGGCAAGGACCTCTGGCATATCCAGACCAACTCATCCGCGGAGCTCGGCGACGGCCATGGCTGGCGCTCCTCGCCGATGACGTACCTGGCCGGTGGAAGGCAGTTCATCTCCTTCGCCGCCGGACCCAACATTCTCAGCTTCGCGCTTCAGAAGCCGTAAACCAGCTTCACATAAAACGACCGCTTCAAGCTTGTGCCGCGCATCCAGCAGATTCGCGCCTACAACACTGAGCTCGACCCGCCGGACAGGCCGCCACGCAAACCTCGTGTGAGCGTTGTCTTCCGGCTCAGGTCGACCGAGGAGCGGAGCTGAACCTGCTGTTTCCGCCCCACCGACCGGACCTGGATGTTCATCAGGTCTTCCAGGTCGAGCGACGCCAGGTCCGAAGCCTGTTCCGCCGCGAGCAGCGGCAAGGCAAGTCCGGACGCAGGCGAGCACAACGGGCCTCAGGCGAAACTATCGCGCGGACCGCCTGACCCGGCCAGTTGCGAAAACGCCTTAGCGCTCCTGCGTCATCTCCCGGAGGAAACCAACTTCTTCCAGACCGCCGCCACATGGCCGGCCAGCTCGTCCGAGCCCGCATCCGTGAAATGGACGTTCACCGGCCGCTGGATCGCACCCAGCCGTGGCAGCGCCAGCGAATACAGGTCGAGCATGCTGACCCCATGCTCCTCCATCACCCGCCGGGCAACGGCGTTATAGGCGACCACATCGGCATCGCTCCGCGGCGGCTCAACCTTGCCCTCAGGCACCGGCGTGGTCGACGCCCATACCAGCTTCGCCCCGGTCTTCTTCAACCGCGCTGTGATCTGGCGCAGATTCTTCTCGTAGTCCCCCAGCGGGACCTGCCGTTTGCCCGCCGCGTCCTGCCGCAGATCGTGCAGCCCGAAGTTGAAGTGGATCAGATCCCACTGCTTTGGCGCCGTGATCCAGCTCTCCAACTGCTCAATCCCGCGGATCGTCGGACCGCCGTTGGTCGGAATCCGGTGGACATTGAACTTGCCCTCAAGCAGTTTCCGCACCGGCTCCGTGTAGCCCATCGAAATCGAGTCACCGATGATCAGCGCCCGCGGCAGCCCCGGAACGTCCTCCACCACGCGATACGCCGGATTCGGCTGCTCCGCCTTGCCCGGAGCCTTCTTGGACTGCGCGGAACACACCGCGGCGGTAATGAGCAGGACGGCCAGGGATCGCATACTGCGCAGTGTACCATCCGTCCGTTGCCTGCCGGAATAGAAGCAGGGCTCCTGCGGATATACTGGTCAAACAGAACAACCACAGGAGACCTATGAGCCGATTGACAGGGAAGAACGTGCTGATCACCGGAGCCTCCTCCGGCATCGGCCAGGCGATCGCGATCCGCTTCGCCAGGGAAGGCGCGAACGTCGCCATCAACTACCGCGGCCCGTCCGGCGGCGCTGAGGAAACGCGCGCGATGGCGGAAGAGGCCGGTTCCGGAAAACACCTCATCATCCAGGCCGACGTGGCCGACGAGGGACAAGTAAGCGAAATGTTCCGCTATGTCCTCGGCGAGTGGCCCCAGCTCGACGTGCTGATCAACAACGCCGGCATCCAGAAGCCCAGCCCGAGCCATGAGATTGAAGCGTCGGACTTTGACCGGATCCTCGCTGTGAACCTTCGCGGGCCCTTCTTGTGCTCGCGCGAAGCGATCCGGCATTTCCTCGCCCGCGGTGAAGGCGGCGTGATCCTGAATAACTCCAGCGTCCACGAAGTCATTCCTAAGCCCAAGTACCTAAGTTACTCAGTCAGCAAGGGCGGCCTGGAAAATCTGACTAAATCGCTTGCCCTTGAATATGCTGGACACGGAATCCGCGTGAACGCCGTCGGGCCCGGAGCCGTGGTCACGCCCATCAACAGCGCCTGGATCAACAACCCGAAAGCCAAAGCCGAGGTCGAGAGCCACATCCCCATGAGCCGTGCCGCAGCCGCCGCCGAGATCGCCTCGGTGTTCGCCTTCCTCGCCTCCGACGAGGCCTCCTACATCACCGGACAGACGCTGTTTGCCTGCGGTGGACTGACGCTCTATCCGGAATTCCGTGTGGCCTGGTCGTCGGGTGAATAAGGAGACGCAATGAACACTTTGCAAGACCGCGCGATCCTCATCACAGGCGCAAAGGGCGGGCTCGGTACTTCCGTCACGCAGGCGTGCCTGGATGCGGGCGCCCGCGTCGCCGGCGTCTCGCGGTCCATCCGCGACAACGATTTTCCGGGCACTGGATTCGTGGCGATTCCATCGGAGATCGGCTCCCTTGACGCGGCCCGGGCTCTGGCGGAACAGGCAGTCACGCGCCTCGGCCGCATTGACGGGGTCGTCCACCTGGTCGGCGGTTACACGGGTGGTCAAACCGTGGACGCGACCGATGCGGCCGTGTTCGAACGCATGCTCGACCTGAATCTCCGCTCGGCGTTCTACCTGTTCTCCGCCGTGATCCCCTTGATGCGCACTGGCGGGGGCGGGAGCGTCGTCGCGGTAGGCAGCCGTGCCGCCGTGGAGCCCGCGCCGATGGCCGGAGCCTATGCGGCATCGAAGGCGGCGCTCGTGAGCCTCGTCCGTACGATCGCGTCTGAGAACCGCGATCACGGCATCTCGGCGAACATCGTGCTCCCCGGCACCATGGACACCCCCGCAAACCGCGGCGCGATGCCCGATGCCGATCCGTCTCGCTGGGTGGATCCGCGCCAGGTGGCGGGCCTCATCGTGACCCTGCTCACCCCCGGCGCGTCGCAGGTCAGCGGAGCGGCGATTCCCGTCTATGGGCGCGAGGCATAACATGGCCGCGGCAGCCGCGGAATGGCTGGTGCGGGGGGCGGTTCTTTATTGCGCGGCAGGTATCATTTTCGCGATCGTGTTTCTCACCAAAGGCATCGCGAAGCTTGACCCGGCGGCGGCGCACACACGAGCCCCGTTCCGGTTGATCATCGCGCCTGGAGTGATCGCGCTCTGGCCGTATCTCGCGATGGCAATGAAGGGACGCTGGGGATGATCCGGCCTCTGCGCCACAGCCACCTCCGCGCCTGGTGCGTGCTCGCACCGTTTTTGGCCGTGGTCCTGGTGCTGGCCGCCAGCGCCCGGCGCGATGCGACGCCCGTCAATCCCGGTGTGCGGTGGGAGCGGCTGCCATGAGCGTCCAATATCAGGCCATCACGTGGAGCCGGCAAAAGAAGGTCTACGATGTGCTGCTCGCGTCAGGTGCCGCCGGATTTCTCGGACTGTTCGTGGCCGCCGGCGCGGTCACGCATCCCGAGGCAACGGCGGAGACTCTCCTGATTCGCGCGCTCGGAACCTGCGCCTTCGTGATGCTGCACCTGATCCTGTGCATCGGACCGCTGTGCCGCCTCGACAAGCGCTTCTTGCCGCTCCTCTACAACCGGCGTCACATGGGCGTGACGATGTTCCTCACGGCCGCCGCTCACGGAGTTTTCTCGATTATCCAGTTTCATTCGTCCGGTGACGAGAATCCCCTGGTGAGCCTGCTCAGCAGCAACACGCGCGTCAATTCCCTGAGCGCGTTCCCGTTTCAGCAACTGGGACTCCTGGCGCTGCTGATCCTGTTCCTGATGGCGGCCACCAGCCATGACTTCTGGCTGCACACATTGACACCGCCCGTCTGGAAGCGGCTGCACATGCTGGTCTATGCCGCCTACGGGCTGTTGGTCGCCCATGTCGCGTTTGGCGCGCTGCAGTCGGCCGCGAGCGTGTGGCCAGCGGTTCTCACAGGCGCAGGACTTACGATCGTCGCCGGACTCCACCTTGCCGCCGGGATCCATGAGCGCCGCCGCGACTCGCCACTGCCCGCGCGCACCCACGACGGGTTCGTGGCTGCTTGCGAGTTCGACGCCATCCCCGAGGGCCGCGCCACCGTCGCCATGATTGGAGCCGAGCGTGTCGCCATTTTCAAACACGAGGGCAAGCCGTATGCGATCTCCAACGTCTGCGCCCATCAGAATGGACCGCTGGGAGAAGGACGCACCATCGATGGCTGCGTGACGTGCCCATGGCATGGATATCAGTTCCGCCCGGACACGGGCATGTCGCCGCCGCCGTTCCAGGACCGCGTGCCAGCCTACCGGTGCCGCGTGGACAGCGGAAAGGTGTGGGTCCACCCGCAACCGGTGCGCCATGACGGATGAGTTCTATGTAGGATATGTGCCGCGGCAGACGGCTGCCCAGGCGCGATTCACACGCACCGCCGTGACCGTGGCTGCGCTTCTCGCGGCCGGCCTTGCGTGGACCCTTGCGGCCTGGCGCGCGCCGTTTGACAACAGCCGGTTCGAGTTCGGCGTCTATCGAGACTACACAGGCACTCTTGCGGCGCACCCCGTCCCATCACTGCTTGCGGAAGGCCAGCGAATCCTGCTCGTGGCCGAAGGCAAGCATGGCGCGAATTCGCTCGCCGCGCGCTTTGACCAGCGAAACGTAGGGATACGCGGCGCATTGATCGAGCACGATGGAATCCGTATGCTGGAGATTCTTCCGTCGATCGAGCCACTGGGCGGTCCAGTTGTGGCGCCGCGCGAACAGGATCTCGGTTCCGTCACGCTCACCGGTGAAATCGCCGACAGCAAGTGCCATCTCGGTGTGATGAACCCCGGCCGGGGCAAAGTGCATCGCGACTGCGCGGTACGTTGCCTGAGCGGTGGAGTTCCCGCCACGTTCCTTGCACGTGATGAAACCGGAGCCCGCCGTATATTGCTGCTCACAGGCGCGAGGCCGCCGCTGGACCACGTGGCCGAGCCAGTCACGATCACAGGCCGCCTCACGCGCTGGGACCAACTGACGACGCTGCGCGCCGAGTCGATCGAGCCCGTGCGGGAATAAGCTTTCACGCGGCACGGATTGAATCTGCGTGAACACGCAGTTGATTCAACCCCGCGCTGATTGGATTCCGGGATCACACTACCCGGATCCGTTTGCCGCGGAGATCGCGGCGTTGCCCCCTGACCGGCTACTCGCAAGCTCGGGCGGTCTCGCCGTGTACCTCGCGCATGCCCGTGAAATTCCGGCGTTGCTGCGTGAGACCGGACGGCTCCGCGAGATCACCTTCCGCGCGGCGGGCGAGGGCACGGGCCAGGAGATCGACCTCGACCGCTTCGACGCCCACTATCAGCACTTGATCCTCTGGGACGCCGTGCGCGGACGCATCGCCGGTGGATACCGCCTGTGTCCCACAGATTGCGGCGCCGGCGGCCTATACACAGCGACCTTGTTCCAATACTCA
>VFZX01000170.1 GCA_016871015.1 Acidobacteriota bacterium
TTTGCACCAGAGCCCTGTGAAACTACCCGAGGAACTTCGTTCCCAGCTAGAGGATGCGGATGGCCGCGATGTAGATCGGATAGAAAATGTGGCCGAAGAACTGCCAGCAGATGATGAGCCCGATCATGGACGGCATCGGCTGCCGGATCATCTCCAGCCAGGCGAGATGCTTGTCCTCGGGAAGAAAAAGCCCCACGACACTGTGGCCGTCAAGCGGCGCCACCGGCAGCAGATTGAAGCAGCCGAGCATCAGGTTCAGCGAGAACATCAAGCTGAGAAAACGCGCGAATCCGTCGGAGATCGCCGAATTGCCGGCGACCAGCCCCACCCATTCGCTCATCTGTTCCGGCTGCCGGAACGTGCCCGCCGCGATTCCGGCGTGGATCGCCGCGGCGGACACGAAGACCAGGATGAAGTTCGCCACCGGACCCGCGAGCGCCATGCGCGCTGCCTTTCGTGGATAGCGCTGCTCCCAGTAAGGATCGTACGGAGCGCTGCCCCAGCCGAGCATCCATCCGTTGAGCAGGAACGTGATCGCGGGCACCAGGATGGTCCCGAACATTTCCCGCTGCATGTGTGGCATCGGGTTGAGCGTGACTTGCCCTGAGTAGTAGGCGGTGAGGTCGCCGCCCCACTTGGCCACCAGCGCGTGCGCCGCCTCATGGCAGGTCAGTGAGAGCAGAAACGCCACGTACCACAGCGGAAAAAGCGCGATCGTGTCCTGGTCGAACATGAATGAGGATCCTTCAAGGTACTACGCGGGATCGCTCACGCGCAGGAGCCGCAGTCCGTTGAAGGTGACCAGAAGCGTTGCTCCCATGTCTGCCAGTACTGCCATCCACAGCGTCGCCGCGCCAAAAAAGGCAAGCACAAGGAAAGCTGCTTTGAGCGCCAGCGCGAGGGCGACGTTCTGCTGAATCACCCGGAGCGCGCGGCGGGCGTGCCCCAGCAGGAACGGCAGCTTGCGGAGGTCGGCGGACATCAGCACGACGTCGGCGGTCTCCATCACGGCGTCCAGCCGCTGGCAGCCGCCGATCGCGACACCGAGGTTGGCGTGCGCCATCGCCTGCGCATCGTTGACTCCGTCGCCGACCATGGCGACCTTCCCGTGGCGCGACTTCAGCTCTTCGACCGCGGCGGCCTTGTCCGCTGGCAGCAGGTCCGCACGGACTTCCGGAACTCCCGCCGCACCAGCGATCTGGCGCGCCGCGCCCGCGTTGTCGCCCGTGAGCATCACGATGTGATCCACTCCGGCGGCGCGCAACCGGCTCACCGCGTCCGGCGCTTCCGGACGCACGGGATCCTCGAGCTGGACCAGCGCCCAAGCCTGCTGATCGGTGCCGCATGCCATCACCGTTCCGTCCAGCTTGGCGGCGCTCTCCACCCGGATTCCCTTCTCCTCCATCAGGCGCAGGCTGCCCGCCCAGAACCGCTGTCCCTCAATCTCGCCCTCAGCGCCGCGGCCATGCAACGCGACGAACCGGTTGGCGCCCTGAGTTGGACTCATACCCTGCTCCCGCGCGTACTTCACGATCGCCCGCGCGAGTGGGTGTCCACTGTGGGACTCGAGCGCCGCCAGCCTGCCCAGTACATCCGCGGCCGTGAATCCGTTGAGAGGCTCCAGGCGGACCACACGCGGCTCGCCCTGGGTCAGCACTCCGGTCTTGTCGAACGCGACCGCCTGGATGCGGGCGGCCTCTTCGAGGTATGCACCGCCCTTGATCAGCACGCCTTGGCGCGCCGAAGATGCCAGCGCCGCGACCACGCTCACCGGCGTTGAGATCACCAGCGCGCAGGGACAGGAGATCAGCAGCACGACCATCCCCTGGTAGAACCAGCCGCCCCAGTCACCACCGGCAAACAGCGGCGGGATCACGGCCACCAGCGCGGCCAGCAGGATCATGGCGGGCGTGTAGTAGCGCGCGAATTTTTCCACCCACTGCTCGCTTGGGCCGCGCCGGTGCTGGACGCCTTCGACGATGCGGATCATGCGAGCGAGCGTCGAATCGGCGCCGGGCCGCGTCGCGCGGAACTCCACGACACCGTCGCCGTTGAGCGTACCCGCGTAGACCGGGTCGCCCACCGATTTCCAGACGGGCGCCGCTTCCCCCGTGATCATCGCCTGGTTGATGTCGGACCCGCCGCGGACCACTTCACCGTCACAAGGCACGCGCTCGCCGGGCCGCACGCGGATCATCGCGCCCACCTTCACTTGTGGCACGGGAACACGGTGCTCGTGATCGTGGTGGACCACGGTCGCCTCTCCCGGAGTCACTTCCATCAGCGCTTCCACGGCGCGGCGGGCGCGCGCGAGGCTGAACGATTCGAGCAACGCGGCAAGCGCGAACAGGAACGCGAGCGTCGCGCCTTCGAGCCACTCGTTCAGGTAGATCGCGCCGGCGAGCGAGATCACCACCAGGGCGTTCATGTCCGGCTGGATCCGGCGGAACGAAGCCAGCGCTTTCGGCAGCACGAAATAGGCTCCGGCCGCAATCGCGATGAGGCACAGCACGATCACTCCAGGAACCTCGTGATGTCCGGCATGCTCGTGCGCCAGGAGCGATCCCACAATGTCGCCCGAAGTGACCGCCTGCCAAACCATCGCCGCGGCCAGGCAGCCTCCGCTGAGCGCGGCGAGAAGGGTTCGCCCGTGGCGTTCGAGAAACGGGACGCCCGAGGCCGCGCGGTCCTGCCAGGGCTCGATCTTGAGCCCCGTGCCGGAGAGCGCTTTCAGGATCCGCTGCTCGCCGGTCCGGGCACTGTCGAACTCCACACGCATCTTCCCGTGGACGACGTCGAATGAAAGTTCCGCCACGCCTGGTTCCCTGTCCAGGTGGCGGCGGATGAGCAACACTTCTTCCGCGCAATCCATGCCGTGGACGCGGAATTCTGCTTGAGTGCGGATGAGACCTCCACCTTTATGATCGCTTAGAATGGCGTTCATGCGAAGAATCTGGCTGCTCACTGCCTCCGTCCTCACCGCCGCGGACTGGCCCGCCTGGCGCGGCGCCGACGGATCCGGAGTATTCAACGGCACGGGCGTGCCCGTGTCCTGGTCCAAGACCTCGAACGTGAAGTGGCGCGTCGATCTGCCCGAGCCCGGCAACTCCACCCCGATCGCCGTTGGGAACCGGATCTTTCTCACGCAGCCGAAGAAGGGCGGATACCGGATGCTGATTTGCCTGGACAAGGCAACCGGGAAACAGCTCTGGGAGGCAACCACAAAGTACATGAGCGACGATCCCACCCATTCGACGAATCCGCATGCCTCGGCGTCACCGGTCTCCGACGGGGAGCGCGTGATCGCCTGGTTCGGATCCGCCGGACTCACCGCCTGGGACTTGAACGGCAAGGAGCTGTGGTCGCGCGATCTCGGCAAGCAGCGCCACACCTGGGGATACGCCAGTTCACCGGTAATCCATGGCGACCGTGTGTTTCTCCACTTCGGACCTGGTGACCGCGCATTCCTGATCGCGCTCGACAAGCGCGACGGCAAAACATTATGGCAGGTGGATGTTCCGGCGGGCGAAGGCATCAAGTTCAACAAGTGGGATCCGCGCGACATGTACGGATCCTGGAGCACGCCGCTGATCGCGGACGGCCAGTTGATCGTCACGCATCCCAAGCTGCTGCGCGCCTACAATCCCGCCGACGGCAAGGCGCTGTGGTCCAGCGAGGGAATGGGCGACCTGGTGTATCCATCGCCACTCGCCGCGCGGACCGCCAAGGGTGATCCGGTGATTGTCGCGCCCAGCGGATTTCAGGGTCCGTCGATGGTGGTGAAGATGGGCGGATCCGGTGACGTGACGCAGTCGCACCGGCTCTGGCACACGCCGAAGAGCAAGAACTTCATCGGCACGGGGGTTTCCAAGGACGGGTACCTGTATTGGGTCGCGACCACGGGAGTGGCCGAATGCGTTCAGCTTGCCACGGGTGAAGTGCTGTGGTCGGCGCGGCTGAGTCCCGACGTCAAGGACGGTACGGTGTGGTCCAGCGTGGTGATGAACGGGGACAACCTGTACATTACGAACAAGTCGGGCCAGACGATCGTCTACAAGGCCAATCCCAAGGCGCTGGAGGTCGTGAGCATCAACCCGGTGGATGAAGCCACCAACTCCTCGATCGTGATCGCTGACGGCGACGTCATCCTGCGGACGCATTCCGCGGTCTGGTGCTTCAGCGCGATGAAGTGATCAGATCTTGATGAACACCTTGCGCTGGTAGAGCCAATAGCAGACGTACCAGATCACCGCGAGAGTCGCGCAGGCGTGGGCCACGGGGGCGAGCGTCCCTACCCATTCGAACTGGCCGGTGAGCGCACCTGTGGTCCGGTGGATCGATCCGCGCATCATCTGCGAGACGCAGTAGGCAAAGATCGAGTTCGCACCCACGACCAATAGTGGAAACGCGGCGCGCCGGTAGCCGCGGACTTCCACCAGCCAGTAGAATCCCAGCAGCATCAACAGCACCCAGCCGGTGGAATAGAGCGTGAAGGACGCGGTCCAGATGCGCTTGACCAGCGGGATGAAGGGGGAGAGCGCGAGTCCCGCGGCCATTGACGCGGCGGCGGCGATCGCGAGCACCTTCATGATGCCGGCGTGGCTCCGGCCGCTCCGCAGCAGGTATCCGGCCCAGACGCCGGACAGCGTGGTCGCCGTGCTCGACAGGAAGTTGATCGTCACGTAGAAGCCGGAATAGGTGCGTCCGAGCACTGCCTGGTCGATCACCTGGCCGATGTTGCCTTCCTTCGAAAACGGACCGGCGGGACCCGGGAATGCGGTGAACAGTCCCCAGTGCAGCCCGAGGATCCCCACGCACGCCGCCACCTGGGCCCGGAACGGAAGCTGCATGATGAGGAAGCACAGCACGTAGGTGAATGCGATCTGGCTGAGCACGTTCATGAGTCCGAGCTGGATCTTGCCGGTCTGGACCACGACGAACAGGTTGCTCAGGCACACCAGGATGACCGCGCGCTTGAGCACGTGGGCGAAGTTCGACGCGAATCCGGCGCCTTGCGACATCCGTTTGGCGAATGAGAATGGCATCGCGACGCCCACCATGAACATGAACGCGGGCTGGATCATGTCCCAGAACACGCCGCCCTCCCAGGGCACATGCTCCATCTGGGCCGCGATCACGCCCCACAGGGGATGTCCTTCGAGTTTGGCGAATCCGAACCCAGTTGCCACCAGGCAGATCATGATAAATCCGCGGAAGGCGTCGAGCGCGAGATACCGCTGGAATGACGCGGGGACCGCGGCGGCGCCGGCCGGCGCTGTCCGGACTTCAGGAGGAGCCAGGGTGGTAGCCATTCTGAGTCAAGCTATCATGTTTGTTCCTGGGAGACAAACGGGTGAACATGATTCCAGTCGCGGTGGACCGCATCGGCCAGGTGGCGGCCGCGGGAGCACGGCTGATCGTGTTCCCGGAGGCGTTTCTCGGGGGCTACCCGAACGGGTTCGATTTCGGCGCGCGGGTCGGCACCTGGCGGCCCACGATGCGCCACATCGCGCTGGAGGGGCGCTGTTTCGTCCTGTCGGCGTGCCAGTATGTCCCGCGCGGCTTTCACTGGACGGTAAACGAGTCATGATCAACTACGATCCACACCGGTGGATGGACCATTTCTTTGACGCGCGCGGATCCCTGGTGCGCGAGATCAGCGGCCGTGTGGCCACTTGCGTCGTCTGGGCTGCCGCCGTCGTGGCGGTGCACTTCTACCTTCGCCCGGTCGGAGTCTCGGCGCTCGTCCACACTCTGGTGGGAACCGCGCTCGGCCTGCTGCTTGTCTTCCGCACCAACGCTTCCTACGACCGGTTCTGGGAAGGCCGGAAGCTCTGGGGCGGCATGGTGAACGAGACGCGAAACATGGCGCGCTCGGCGTCAGTCCTGCTCGCATCGGATCCGGCACTGCAAGTCCGGCTGGCGCGCTATACGGCGCTGTTTCCCTGGGCCGCGATGGCGGTGTTGCGGGGTGAGAAGGCGCTCGGGAAGCTCGTGGCCGAACTGGATCCGGAAGACCGGCAGCAGATCGAATCCGCGCAGCATCCGGGAATGGCCGTCGCGACGCGGATGACTCAATGTCTCGATGAAGCGCGGAAGAAGGGACTGATCTCCGACATTCTGTTCACCTCACTTGATCAGAACGTCCAGTTGCTGGTGGACTACCTGGGCGGCTGCGAGCGGATCCGGCGCACTCCGCTGCCCTTTGCCTACGTGGTGCACCTGCGGCGCGCGTTGGTGGTGTACTGCTTCACGCTGCCGTTTGCCATGGTGGAGACGTTCGGCTGGGCGACCGTGCTGGACGTGCTGCTGGTGAGCTACGTGATGTTCGGCATCGAGGAGATCGGCGTCGAGATCGAGGGTCCGTTCGGGTATGACGACAACGACCTGCCGCTCGAGGACATCTGCGAAACGATCCACCGCAATGTGTACGCACTGGCCCGGGTGGACAAACAGGAACGGGAAGAGCTGGGACTGGGGCTCTAGGTCGAGCAGGCGGTGATGTTCAGGCCGGTCCCAACGTCCACCGGACGCCTCCTCCCGGAAGATACTACCCTGCGCGCTTGAGTTCCTCACGAATAACACGTCTGAGCGTGTTCTCAAGTGGCTCGCGCCTTCGGCTCACGAAATCCCGCAGCGCCAGGTTGATCAGGCTCTGATAGTTGCCGCCGCCGGCTTTATCCACTTCGTCGCGGAACCAGTTCAAAACGTCCTGATCCAGCCGGATGGTGACACGCGTCTTGGCTGCGGGCACCGGCACCACTGCCCCGCGCTTACCCTTGCTGAAATCGTATTCCTGCTTCATGAGTTCTCCAGGTGCTGCCGTTGCTCTCGTGGAGTGGTTGGCCGGGCCGAGATGATTCGGATGTTGTCGGACAAGACCGTCCATTCCAATCGTGACGCACCGCTGCACTTCGCCGGTATCGTCCGGCTTCGAGCACGAAATGACGTCAGCGAATCGAGCTCCGTGCTTACGAGCGTTGCTCGCGGCTCTTCGAGGATCTCATTCGATAGCCACTGTGCACAAGCGTACACCACGACTTGCAAGGAGCAGTTGGCGAACGACGATTGCCGGCTCGGTCAGACCTGCACCAAACTCAA
This sequence comes from Acidobacteriota bacterium, assembly GCA_016871015.1. Lineage (GTDB taxonomy): Bacteria > Acidobacteriota > Terriglobia > Bryobacterales > Bryobacteraceae > SYLY01. The sequence continues at coordinate 7,102 of VFZX01000170.1, forward strand.
CCCGGGAGCGATTCGGCGTAGATCGGCGAAATCGCCCGTCACGACTGCTTGCTGAGCGCGTTGAGCGCAAACGACAACGTGAGCGTCGACAATATCCGCCGTTCCAGTCTTCGCCAACACCAACCCTACGGCAGTCGCGGCTGGCCCGTCCAGTGGGATCACGTCCGTGCCGGGCTGGCGAATCAGCCGGGAAAGCCGCGCCTGCCGGGCCGGGTTCCGCATGACCTGCGCCAATGCCGTTGCAGGTATCGTTACACGAAGGCCCCGTTCCATGGTTCGTGCCAACAGCGCCAGAACCTGGCGATCACTGCAATCGATGGCGATCAGCCCACCGCATCGAGAGTCAGCCCGCTCACGCTGCCTTAGCTCCGCCTGCCGGGCCGCTGAGGTGTTGCCAGAATCGAATCAGCCCAGTCCCGTTCCTTCTCTGTGAGCGGGCCCCCTGTCTGCTGAAGCGCATCATTGAGCATCTCCTGCCATCCCGCTGCGCGGCAAGAGCGATACCAACCGCGTGCTTCACAAAGGAAGAGGTGTTTGCGGCCTGCCCGGCGGCGACAAGGGCGCGAATCTCGCGCAATTGATCGTCTCCCAGAGTGATCGTAATCTTAGTGGCCGCCATACCAATGACCATACCACTCTGTGCGCTTCCGCTCTAGCCGAGCGCCTTCCGTATGGCCGACCGCATCGCAGACTCCGAGGTCCGCATGTCGGCCCAGCAATAGTGATCGTTGTATCCCTCGTTCACTTCCTTGAGCGTCGGAATGTATCCAGGCGCGCACTCGCCGTATCCCAGTGTCACCACGAAGCGGCCGTGTTCCTGCGCCCAGAGCTGATACTGGACAAACGCCTCGGCCGGCACGAGCACCAGTTTGATCCCGCCGCCGAAGTCTACCGCCGGGACATCGATCGGCTGCCTACGCCGCAAGCGGTCGAGCCAGCTCAGTCCCAGCGCGGCATTCCAGCGGTTGCGGAACGTCTCCTTCGGATTTGCGAGCATCGTCTCCATTTCATGCCGTGCGAATCCGGGACTCGTACGCGGCGCCAGCCGCAGTGCCGCATTCCGGAACTGGAGGCGGCCCACCGGCGTCCGCTCACTGGACTGGAAGGCTTCGCGCATCGCCCGTTGCATCCTCCCGGCCAGCACGGCGCGATTTGCGGGATCGCCATCGTTGTAGCGGCCCGCCATCGTATCGCCACTGGCACCAGAGCAGTAGATGTGGAACACCTCCTGCATCTGGTTCCGCGCCAGACACGGAAAATCGCCCGTCACGTCCCCCTTGCCGTAGTAGCTCATCGGGTGGGTCGAGTAGACGGACATCGCGGCCACCGCCTTTGCGCCATTCCAGAAGCTCAGGGCTTTGAGCCACGGATCGATGAGCCCCTCGGGCATCGCGCGGATCGCCGGATCCCGCGTCGCGCTCGTCCGTCCAAACGATACACGGCCATCGGGCAGCACGTACCGGCGGTTCGATGCGACCTCCGCAACGCGCGCCTGTCCGGTCCCGATGTGCGTCACTTCAACCGGCGTAGCCGCCCGCAAGTCCTGCGCGACTCTCGCCACAGTCTGCTTCTCGAACTCGGGATCGCACAACGGCTCGGACATGCCCGCCGCGCGGATCAGCGACTGCGCGTGCGCGTCGGTGTACGGCGCATCGTGCGGATGAACACAGCTCACCAGCACGCGTTCGCGCGTTGTCCCCGCGGCGCGGGCGAGCTCATCGCGCCACAGGTCGCAGGACTGATTGCGGACTTCGCACCAGTCCAGGCTCACGGCAACCACAGGACGCCCCGGTCCATGGAGAACGAGACCCCGCGCGTCCAGCCGGTCCACGATGCTCCGCGCGGGACCCGTAAACAGCGGACCACCGATAGGCGGAGTGATGTCGGTGCGGAACGTGGATACCGCGAAGCCGGGGCGCGCCAGCGCGGCGCCCATCAACAAGTCGCGCCGCCTCATCATTGTTTTGTACGCACGAAAACGAACTTCTGTCCGTCGGCCGAGACATCGTACTTGGCGACCCAAGGCGACTCCTCGGGGAAATTGCCTTTCATCCCCGGAAGCGCGAACAAGCGCTTCGCTTCCATGTGCTGGAACTCGCCTTCCGTCGACACTTCGACACTCATCATTGTGTCGTTGCCCATCATGTAGAACAGCTCCTTGCCATCGCGGCGCCACCGGACCCCTCCGCCGCCTCCCGCCCATCCGTTGGCCAACGGTTTCGACACCTTGAACTTCCGCCGCGGCTCCCGCGTCGGCGACACGTACACTTCGAACGGACCGCCCACGTTCGACACGTAGGCGATGAACAGTCCGTTCGGCGAGAAGCGCCCAACTTCGGTCCAGGAGTTCTGATATCCGAACAGGCCGATCGGCTCGCCTTCACCCATCTGCCACAGCATCAGGTCGCGCCGTGCATCAGCGTGCGAGAACAGCAGCCACTTGCCGGTGGGCGACCACGACCGCGGATACTGCGCACCGTCAGCCTTGTGGAGCAGCACTTCCGGCCGGTCGGGATTGAGATCCTTGCGGTACAGATCATAGTTGCCCGGACGGCTGCTCGTGAAGATGATGCTGTTGCCGTCCGGCGACCACACGGGAAAGTTGTCGTTCCCCTTGGCCGGTGCGATCACTCGCTTGGCGCCGGTCTCCACCGAGTGGATCCAGATGTCGCGGTCGTTGACCTCACCGTCGCGCGCCGACACCGCGATCCACTTGCCGTCGGGCGAAAGCTCGGGGAAGAACATCGACATCTGCTGTGCGCCAACACGCGATCCGATCTTACCCGCGCGGTCCACCCACACCATCTCCTGGGGCATCTCGTGCGGCGCTGGCTGCTGCGCCATTGCGCAGCCCACCAGGACTGCGATCCACGTCACTCTCATCGATCCTCCTCTCCGCGGCGAACCATCCGGGTGCGCGCGTCTTCATACTGGCGGCGCGTTTCCGTCCGCTCCTGATCGTTGTTGAACGTCCCAGTGAGCATGGCGTTGTTCAACGTGCGGTCCATCCATTTCACAAAGAATTCGGCGTCTTCGCGCGACCGGACCGGTTTCCCATCCACAGTAACCCAGACCGGCATCGTCGCCGCAAAGGGGAACGGGCGGCGGATCGGATCGCGGCCGTACTGGGCGCGGACGCGCAGCGACAGCCACCCACTCTTGTCCACCGTAATGTCGCGCCGCTCTTTGACGCGGTGCGTGCCCGCCGGAGGCCGGATCGTTTCCGCAACAACTCCGCGGTGCATCACCTCCACCACTTCGACCGGATTGATCGAGGCGACCTCTATCTCGGTCCGCAGGACATGCTTCCCCGCCGGCAACTGGATCTCCGCGCCCGGCTCCTTGGCGTTCACACGGAAGTCGATCAGCGGACCGGAGGTGACGAACGAACGTCCGGCTTTGAAGTCCGCGGTCCAGCGGTCGTAGTCGAGCTTCGGGCCAGTCTTGACATAGACGCGATTGGAGCCGATCACGTAGCTGCGATAGAAATTCGGAAACGCGTCCTCGCCCGCCGAGGCGACTACTTTGTAGCCACAGTTCCAGGCGCGGTAGAGCGGATCCATGCCAGCGATGGCGTTGGCTTCGACGAAATCCGCGTTCTCCAGCGCCAGATCCACGGGGAAATGGGCGCCCGCGCCGTGTGCGTACCCGGCGAGTCCGCCCTGTTCGCGCGCGACCTTGAACGGAGTCGTGTTCGAAGGGAACAGGCTGCCGACCACCGTGTTCCGGTAGCCGACGTAGTCGGGCATCACCAGGTGCTGCTTCAGGTTGAGAAACGTCGCGTGTCCCCAGAACGGCGGATGGTATTCCTGGCTGTGGAACAGGATCCGCGTCGCGCTCGACGCCGGATCCACCCGTCCGCTGAAGTGCATCACGTCGGGAATCCGCTGCTCCTTGTTGCAGATCAGGTTGTTCAGTACGTGGATGTCTTCGGCCTCCGCCTGTTCGATCAGGCGTTTCGGAGTGTTGAAGTAGACGCCCGCATAGTTCATGTGGAAGTGGTTGTCGCCATCCCACCAGCCGCGCGCCGCGAAATTGTCGAGGCGCTTGAGCGCGATCTCCAGCCGGGCTGTCTCGCCTTCTTTGACCACTGCCTCCGCCTGGCCCGGCATGTACTCGAATCCGCGCGACACCGCGAGCTTCACAGGGCCCGGCGGCAGGTCGATTTCGAATTCGCCGTTTGTGTGGAAGTAGTGGTACTCGCTCTTGTCCATGTGGTCGAACATGAGCCAGTCGGCGCGGAACCAGCTCTCGCGTGGGGCATAGGCACGGCCGTCCGATGCGTTCAGATGCACCCGTGCCCGCATCGGCTCACGTCCGGCGGCGTCGCGGATCCGCACGGCGAGCCGTCCCACCGGGCGCTTGTGGATGAGCGTTCCGATCTTGATCTCCTCCATCCGCCCGCCGAACCAGTGCCACAGCCACAGGCTCGTATCGCCGGTCTGATTCGAGATGAACGCGATCCGCGTGCCATCGGGCGACCAGCGCGGCGTGGTCCGGTCGAAATCGCCGTAGGTCAACGGGAACGCGTCGCCGCCCTGGGGAGGCATGGCCCAAAGCTGCTGCCACTGTCCGCCGAGGTAGGAGCTGTAGACCAGCTTCGCGCCGTCCGGCGACAAGGTGGGACGCGCCTTCCACGTGGTCTCCTCATAGTGGAACCGCTTCATCGCGGCTCCAGGACGCGCCTCCATCCGGTAGAAGCCGCCGGATCCATGCTGGTTGCCGCGGTTCGAAATCAGGATCAGCTCTTTGCCGTCGCGCGTCCAGGTGGGATGGATGTGCAGCGCCCACTTGCCGTAGTAGACAGTGGGTGGAACCAGCACGTAGTCGCGCGTCAACATGGCCGCGGTTCCCGGGACACCGTTGCCGAACGGCAGCACATAGATGTTGTAGTTGCCGTTCGGGTGCGTCGACACGTAAGCGAGTTTGGATCCGTCGGGTGACCACTCGGGCTCGACGTTGATCGAGTTGCCCGTGGTCAGCGTCTTCACCGAGCCATCGTTGAGGTCGAGCAGCTTGATATGGATCTGTTCGTTGTAGTCATGCGTATAGGCGATCCAGCGCCCGTCCGGCGACCAGGCAGGCATCGACGCGTAGCCCGGCTCAACGGTCAGCTCGCGCGCGGTGGACTCGCCCAGCCGCATGCGCCAGATGGATCCCTTCATCGCAAACGCGATCTCTTTCCCATCCGGCGACCAGGCGGGGAAATTCGGACCGTTGGTGATCTGCGGGAGGTAGCACTCGAGGGTGTACGGCTCGCCCGTCATGATGCGCGAGAAAATCCGCCGCTGAGTCTGAGCGAGCAGAGGCAGAGCAGCCAGGACGCAGAATGCGAGACGCTTCATGTCACTTCTTGGCTGAAGGAGCTTTAGCCGCCGGCTTGGCGGCTGGTGGAGCCTTCATCGCCAGCACCTCGTCGAGCTTCGTGCGCAGAATCTTCCCTCCGCCCGGCTCGAAAACGGCGTCCATCCCGTCATATTGGGCGCGTATGACTCCGCCCCGGTCGACCACGGTCATCTTCGGTACGTATCCGGGATTCATCAGCGAGATCTGCAGGAACTCCATTGCGGGATCGCGTCCACAAAATCCAGTGGGCCACGCCGGACGGTAGCGGTCCAGGAATTGGGGCAGATCGCGCTGTCCCTCTTCGGTGAAGTCCGTCATGAGGAACGCGACGCCTTTCTGCGAATACTCGGGGTACAAGGCACTCAGGACCTGAGTGAACTGTTGGCAGTGCGGTCAAGTGAATTTGACGAACGCGAGGACCGTAACTTTGCCCTTGGTGTCGGCCAGGCCAGCCTTCTTGCCGCCTTGCAATTCGAAGCTGAACGGCTTGGCCGGACGCGGGAGTTCGGCGGCTTGTGCCGGAATCATGCCCGCGGCCGTGGCCAGCGCGGAGAATCGTCGTCGTGAAAGCATCTCGAATCGATTGTATGCTGGATTTCATCCATGCCGTCTGACCGAAGAACATTCCTTGCCGCCGCCAGCGCCGCCAGCATGGCTGCCGCGGCCGCTGAACCGGACTGGTCCGCTGTACGCGCCGAGTTCCCTTGGGCGGAGCGGCAGTTGTTTCTCAACCCCGCGGGCTGGCATCCGATGCGCCGCAAGGCGATCGAGGCGATGCAGCGCTACCTCGATTTCAAGCTCAACGGACCGATGGATGGGCGCGGACGCTTCGCCACCGGACAACAGGATGAGGCCAAGCAGCTCTTCGCCCAGTTGATCAACGCCTCGCCCGGGGAGATCTCGTTCACACAGAGCACGCTCATGGGCGAGAATCAGGTGGCCGCGGGACTCGGCATTCCCGGCGGCAAGTGGAATGTCGTTACCGACGAGCTGCACTACGAGGGATCCCTGTACCTCTACCAGTCGCTCGCAAAACAGGGCCTCGATCTGCGCATCGTCAAGATGAAGGACGGGCGCATCGACATCCGCGACGTCGAAAAAGCCGTGAACCGCAAGACGCGTCTGATCGCCTGCTCGCTCGTCTCGTACCTGAACGGCTACCGCGCCGACGTCAAAGCCTTGAGCGATCTAGCCCATGCGCACGGGGGATACGTCTATGCCGACGTGATCCAGTCGGCGGGCGCGGTGCCGATCGACGTAAAGGCGCTTGGACTCGATTTCTGCGCCTGTTCCGGATACAAGTGGCTCATGGGCGACCGCGGCCTTGGATTCCTGTACGTGCGCGAGGCTCTGCACGGATCGGTGATGCGCCGCTTGCAATACGGCGACAGGCAATTCTCGAACTTCCAGTACCACATGTACCCGCACGACCCGCCGGGTCCACGGCCCGCATCGTGGAAGGCGCGTGCTGGTGCGGGGTCGTTCTACGAGGTCGGCAACGTGGCCAATGTGGTCTGCGCGGGACACGCGGACAACCTGAAATTCGTCCTTGGCCTCGGCGTCCCGCGGATCCAGGCCCATGCCAAGCCGCTCGTCGACAAGCTGCGCCGCGAACTCCCACGGCTTGGATATCCGTGCCTGACGCCAGATGGAACGCCTTCGCCGATCTCGTCGTTCATTGTCGAAAGGCCGGATGCGCTGCGGGCGCGTCTCCAGAAAGCGAACATAGATCTGAAGGTCGAATGGAACCAGATGCGCGTGTCCTGCTCGGTGTACCACAATGACGCCGACATCGACCGCCTTCTGAACGCCCTGAGTTGAGCATGCGGATTGCGATCATGGCCGCGCTGTGCTGGAGCACGGCGCCGGCGGAACCGCTGGAAGAGGGACTGGCGCTGCTGTCCCGGCTGCGGTGCATCAACTGCCACGCCAGTCCTGATCTGGAAACGGTGGCGGCCACTCCTCTGGACGGCGCGGCGAACCGGCTTCGCGCCAGCTATGTTTCATCGATGCTGCGGACCCACTACATTGCGGATCCGAACGCGATGGCAATGCTCGGATCGAGGTATCAGACGAGTCCGGCGATCGTGGGCGCCGCCGAGCCAGGTCCTGGCCAGAAACTGGTGGAGCAGGTGGGCTGCAACGCGTGCCATGGGCTGACGCTGACGGAGGGTTCACGGTCCGGACGCTATCAGCCGGGGATGCTCGCGGTGTATCTTCAAAGCCCGCTACACCAGCCGAGGATTCCGCTCACGGGGTCAGAGGCAGCATCCATCGCGGCGTACCTCGATCCCAGTGTGGGGCCCGCCGAAGCCTGGCCGTCAGCCGGCCGCGCGGCTTCGTCCGCGTGCGTCAACTGCCACGGATTCACAGGCGCGGCCACGGTGCCGGCTCCGCCGCTCGCGGCCGTCGCACGCCGGCCGGGCACGAAATGCTCGACGGCGCGGTACAACCTGTCTGCGACAGAGTCCCGGCTCGTCCGGACCGCTCTGGACGCGATTCGCGACGGACACCGGGTGAGTCCAGAGCAATCGTTGCGGCTGCGGCTCGAGGTCCGGCAATGCCACGCCTGCCACAACCGTGACGGCCGCGGACCAGCACCCGAGGCCTTGGCCCGGTTCACCGTCACGGAGGACACCGACCTCGGCGACGAAGGGCGCATTCCGCCGGCGATCACCAGAATCGGATACAAGCTCACGCAGCCCGCCCTGGTGAAAGCCCTGCGCGGCGATACGCGCGTGCATCCGCGAATGGCGGCGCGCATGCCAGATTTCGGCGAGGCTGCCGCCCTTGACTTGGCTCGCCGCTTGGCCGAGGCTGACACTCCGGCCGGCCTGAAGCCCATCGAGCGCGTCGGACGCAATACGTTCGGGCGCGAGCTGGCCGGGATCCGCGGACTCGGCTGCATCAACTGCCATGAGCTGCGCGGACGCAAGTCACTCGGAATCGGCGCCTCGGATCTCGCGCTCGCCCCCCAGCGCCTGCGCGCCGAGTGGTTCCGCGACTTCCTGATCGACCCGGCGCGGTTTCATCCCGGCACGCGGATGCCGTCGTTCTGGCCCGGTGGGGTGGCGTCGAACAAGAAGGTGCTGCGCGGCGATACGGCGCGCCAGATCGATGGAATTTGGGTGTACCTGATGGAGTCCGGCCAGACGCGGCTTCCCGAAGGGATGGAGGACCGTGGCTCGTTCGAGATCAAGCCCACGGACAAAGTGATCGTGTTCCGTACGTTCATCAAGGGAGCGGGTACACACGGCATCGCGGTTGGATATCCGGAGAAGGTCCACGCGGCATTCGACGCCCAGGAAGTGCGCTGGGCGCTCGTGTGGCGCGGACGCTTCCTGGATGCCGAGGCGACCTGGGAGGACCGCTTCAATCCCCCGTCAGCGCCCTTGGGGGCCGATGTGCTGAGCTTGCCAGCGGGTCCGGAGTTCACGGTGGAAGGAGGTGCGGACGCGGCCCGGTTCCGCGGCTACCGGCTGGACGCGCGAGGCACGCCAACGTTCCTCTACAGCATCGGCGGCGCGGAGATTGAGGATCGCCTGACGCCATCGCGCAACGGATTCACGAGGACCATCTCGATTCGTAATGCTCCGGCGAATGTGTGGCGCAGGAAGGGCGGCGAACGGGTGCGGGTCGCGCCTGGGTCCAGCGAAATCCGGGAGGAGATCACGTGGTGAGACTCGCGCTCGTGCTGGCGGCGTCCATGGCCTGGGCGGCCGAGAGCGACTACTACCGGTTGATCACGATCCCGGTGCCGGATGGACTGAAGCTCGAGGGAAGCGGAATGGAGACGCTGCCCGATGGCCGCGTCGCGGTTGCCATTCGCAAGGGCGAAGTGTGGATCGCCTCCAACGCGGACGAAGAACCTCCGCGGCGGGTCTCCTTCAAGCGCTTCGCCAGTGGACTCCATGAACCCCTCGGGCTCGCCTGGCACAACGGCGACCTGCTCGTGATGCAGCGGAGCGAGCTCACACGATTGCGCGACACCAACAATGACGGCGAAGCTGACGAGTACCTGACCGAGGCCAAGGGGTGGGGAGTGACGGGCGCATATCACGAGTACGCCTATGGCCCCAAGATCGACCCGCAAGGCAACCTGTGGGTGACGCTCAATTCGACCATAGGCGAGCGGCTCACCCAGGACGACAAGTGGCGCGGCTGGAGCCTGGTGGTCAAGCCGGGCGGCGAGTGGAAGCCCGTGTCGATGGGGATGCGCTCGCCCTCCGGCATCGGGCTGAATGCCGCGGGCGATGTGTTCTACACCGACCAGCAAGGCAATTGGGTGCCTACCAACAGTCTGCACCACATCCGTTCCGGTGCGTTCCACGGCCATCCGGACGCGCTCAAGCATGCCGGCCGCAACGCCAGCGATGTCGCCCGCGGGATTCCGCTGGACGAAGCCCTGCGCCGCGTGCCGGACCTGGTGATGCCC
>VFZX01000171.1 GCA_016871015.1 Acidobacteriota bacterium
TGTCCATGCGGCTCACCTCTCGCCAGGGCATCCCCCAGCTTAACCGCTGTCCCCCGGTTACCCTTCGTTTGTGTCAACCGCCCACCGGCACACTTGTCAAGGATGTCTCCGGTTCGCACACCCCCGTCACCAGAACCTTGGTCATTCCTGCGATTATCGCAACCGGATCCGGCGGCCTGCTACGATGAAGCCCTGTGCGAGTCCTGGTAGTGGTGCTGGCGGTGGCGTATTTCCTGTGGTTCACCGCCTCCTGGATGAGCCAGGACGCGGGTGCGTTTGACGAGTTCATCCCCGCCGTTGGCGCGCGTCTGCTGCTGTCCGGACGGCTGCCGCATTCCGGATTCTGGTCGCTCTATCCGGCGGGCGCGATGGGGCTCGACGCCGTGGGCTTCGCTCTGTTCGGGCAGGACATCCGGGTCCAGCGCGCGCTCCAGGTGGTGATCGCCGGATGCGTGGCGGCGCTGCTGATCCGCTTCCTGTGGCGGGAGCATGGCGGACGGCCGCTGGTGGCGTTGGCCGCATCCCTGGCGGGCCTGGCTGCGGTGCTGCCTGGATCGGCGCTGCTGACCGGATTCGCGCTATCGCTCGCGGCGGTGCTCGTGCACTTCTCCGGCGGGCCGCGCTGGGCCGGACCCGTGCTCGCCGCCCTGGCGCTGTTGTTCCGCATCAATTTCGGCGCCTACGCGGTGATCGCCATCCTGGCCGGGAGCCGGGACTGGAAGCTGATTCCACGGTTTGCGGTGGCGGGTGGAGCGGCCGGATTTGTCTACTGGGCCTGGACTGGATTCTTTGCTCCCGGCGAGCTGGCGCGCCAACTGCTGATTGAACCGGCGCGGCTCATGGCGGGAAGCCGGTTCCTGCCGCTTGAAGGACTCTGGCCGGTGGCGGCGGCCATGCTGCCCGGACTCTGGTTCGCCGCCCGGGTCCGGGGCTGGTACTGTGGGGTGGCCCTGGCGGCCGCAGGCGCCTTGGGCGGAGCGGCGCACCTGATGCGGTCCGGCGCCTCCGTGGCAATGGTTGCGCTGGCCGGCCTCGTTCTGGCGCTGGTCCTCGACCGCTTCCTGTTCCGGCTCGAATCCTCCGAACGGGCAATGCTGGTGCTGGCATGTTGTGGGGTCCACTACTATTTTTCGCGCGCCGATCCGTTCCACGCCGTGGCGGTCCTGCCCGCGGTGGCGCTGCTGCTGCCCTATCTGCGCGGCGCATGGATCCCGGTGGCCGCGCTTGGCACGGCAGGAATCCTGTTTCTGTGCGTCGAGGGTGTCCGGCCCGTGGTGCGGCCGATGGACCAGATCTATGGCGACCGGGACGAAGCGGAGGCGGTGCGGTTTGTCCAGAGCCAGACGAGGTCCGGCGATCCCGTGTTCACCGGCCTTACCGATCACTCGCGGACATTTGCCAACAGTGTCCGGACGATGTGGAGGCTCGGCCGGCCGGTTCCGGTCTTCCATCATGTGTTCGAGCCGGGGATCACGACGCGGGAGGAGGTGCAGCGGCGGATGGTGGATGAGCTGGAATCAGCCGGTGTCCAGTGGATGGTGCTCACGGATTGGGCCGGCATCGGCGATCCGGGATTCTTCGCGCGGAAGGAGCGTGGGGCGGAAGTGCTCGACTCCCACATCCGGGCGCGATTCACGGAGGTCCGGCGGTTTGGGCGCTATCAGATCCTTAAGAGTCGCAGGCGCTGAGATTGTGGCTTCAGAAGATCAGCTTCAGCGCCAACTGCACTTGACGCTGGGTCCGCTGCAGGGTGGCCTCGCTCCCGGCGCTCAGGATCCGGCCGGAGTTCGCCGCTCCGATGGAGGCGGTGGGCTGGTTGAACTGCGGGGTGTTCGAGATGTTGAAAGTCTCGGCGCGGAACTGCAGGCGCTTGCCCTCGAGGATTTCGAAATTCTTGAACACCGAGAAGTCCAGGGTCCGCGTGCCCGGGCCGTATAGGATGTTGCGTCCGCCGTTGCCGTAGAGGCGGAAGCCCGGGTTGGAGAATGCGTCGAGATCAAACCAGCGCGCGATGGAGCGCTCACTGGCCGGAAGAGCGCCGTCGCGCAGCCGGTCGGCGCGCGTGTTTTCTCCGTTGTTGAGCGTGTTGGCGCCCGCGAGCACGGAGTACGGGAAGCCGGTGTAGAGCGACAGCGCACCGTTCAGCTCCCAGCCTCCCCAGAGCTTTTTCGCCGCCCACGGCACCTGGTAGCCGAAGGTCGCCCGCAATTGATGGCGGACATCGTTATCGCTGTTGCCCTTGGCGCCGCGCAGATCGTTGATGGGCAGTTGCGTGATCTCGCGGTTGTCGATCGCATGGCTCCAGGTGTAGGCCAACTGGTAGTGCATCGAATTGGCAAACCGCTTGACCAGCGTGGTCTGCAGCGAATGGTAGGTGGAGTTGGCGTTGCTCGTGAAGATGCTCACATTGCCGTGCTGCGGCCAGCGGCGGCGGGGGTTCACGGCGCCGTCGCCGGGCACGGCCTGGTTGAAGTTGATGCCGGCCAATTGCTCCCAGCCCTGCACCAGCCGCGTGCCCTTGGTGCCCACGTAGGCGACGGTCAACTGTTGCGCGCCCGGCATCTGGCGCTGCACGGCCAGGTTCCACTGCTGGACATACGGCACGCGGAAATCCGGCTGGATGCCGATGCGGTTCTGCCCGGCGGCGTTGGGGTTGGCGGTACGGAGCGGCCCGTCGTTGATGGTGCGCGCGCCGGCAAAGTCGTTCTGGTTGTTGTTGACGGTGGTGTTGATCACCAGCGGGGGATTCGACACCATGGTGACGCCGATCGGGATCGGAACGATCGAATAGTAGAGGCCGTAGGCCGAGCGCACCACCGTGTTCTGCCCCAGCTTGTAGGCGAGGCCCACGCGCGGCGCCCAATTGTTGAGGTCGTTGGGAATGCCGCTGCGCCAGGGGAACTTGCCTTGGCCGACGGGCGCGGGCTGGGCGGTTTCGAGATCGAACTGGAGCATGCGGTTGGCCACCTCGACCATCGGATAGTTGAGCGGGATCTCGTAGCGGAGGCCGAGATTGAGCGTCAGGCGCGGAGTCACTTTCCAGTCGTCCTGAACGAAAAAGCCCCAGTCGCTGCGCCGCAAACCGCGGGTTCCCTGGAGCGCCGAAAGATTGATGGTGGCCGGACGCCCGAGCAGGAAGTCGGCCCCGCCGTAGCCGGTATTGGCGGGCGTCGCCGGATTGGTGGTGTAGAAGGCGCTGAAGCCGAACGCACCGCGTCCCTGGTTGGCCTGGTGGGTGTTGGTCTGGCGGAACACCACGTTGAATCCGGTCTTGAGATTGTGATTGCCGATGATGGCGTCGAGGTTGTTCGAGAACTCGGTGTTCTGGGACACGATAATCGCCGGGATGTTGCCATTGGCGCCAATGGAGGCGAACCCGCCAACGTTGAGGATCGGCAACCCCATGCTGAGCTCGTCGACATTAACGTTGGGGATTCCGAACTCCTCGGCGGTGGGCTTGCCGCCGTTCAACTCGACAGTGCGGATAGGCTCGCGTGACAGCCCGGCGCGCGCCTGGTTGATGATCCGCGGTGTGATGACATGGGTGTGGCTGACAACCGCCTGCGTGACCGGAATGCGGGCGTCGAGGAACGGCGTCGCCACCGGGCCCAGCGCGCGGGCGTTCACCGAGCGCGAGTTGGCTTTGGTGAGCCGGAAGTAGGCGCGCGAGCCGGCGCTGAAGTCACGGTCAATCTTGACGCTGCCCTGGTCGGAGTCACGCGAGTCGCTGGGATTGAGCAGGAAGTTGGCGGCGATGTTGGGGCCGTTGGGGAGCGGGTACAGGTCCATCACGCGTTTGGCGGTGGGATTCAGGCGGCTGGTGGGAATCGCGTTGTTGGCGAACGGGTCGCGGATGGTTCCTTGCCCGCCCGGGTTGGCGCGGCTGGTGAGTGGATCGTGGATGCGGATGGGCCGCGCGCCCAGGGCCAGCTCGCTGAAGTCGCCGTTGCGCATGGCGGGAGTGGGTACGGCGTTGAGGAAGGTGAGGCTCTGGCGGCTGCGCTGGCCTTCGTAGGAGACAAAGAAAAACGTCTTGGCGGCCTTGCCGCCAATGGGTCCGCCAAGGGTGCCGCCGAACATGTTGCGGCGCAGCGCCGGCTTTTCACCGGTGGCGAAGAAGTTCCGCGCGTCGAGGGCGGAGTTGCGCAGGAATTCGAACAGCACTCCGTGGAGTTCGCTGGTCCCCGACTTGTAGGCCACCTGCACGGCGCCGCCCGAGCGTCCGAAACGGGCGTCCGGAACCGAGGTGTCGATCCGGTACTGCTCCAGCGCCTCGATCTCGGGATAGTTGATCAAGCCCCAGCCCTGGTGGTTGTTGTTGTTCTGCAGGCCATCGACGAGAAAGTTGTTGTCGCCGAACGAGGTTCCGTTGACGGCGTTCGAGACATTGCCCCGCTGCTGGGACTGCGCCAGGTTCTGCTTCATCGGCTGGCCCGGCACAACGCCGGGCGTGAAGCGGATCACCTCGGCGAAGTTGCGGCTGTTGATCGGCAGCGACTTGAACTCGGCTTCGCTGCGCTGCGTGCCGATGGTAGTCGTTTCGGTCTGCAGCAGCGGCGCCAGCTCCTGAACCGTCACCGACTCGTTCAACGCGCCCAGATCGAGCGTGAAGTTGACCGCGATGCGTTCGGCGACATTGAGCGGAGCCGTCGAGGCGACGGGCCGGAATCCGGCGTGGGAGACTTCAATGCGGTAGGTGCCGGAAGGCAGCGGCGGCGAGACATAAAGGCCGCTGGCATTGGTGATGGCCTCGATCCGCGCTCCGGTGCCGGTATTGGCGATCACGACTTTTGCGCCGGGGATCCGCGCACCTTGGTTGTCCTGGATATTGCCGGTGATGACGCCCGTGTCCACCTGAGCCAGGGCGGCAAGGCAAAGCACCAAATGAATCGAGACTCTCATGCTGAGAATAGTCTATCCGATTCGTGCGCGTTTGGTTCTGCTCAGGCGGCAGGCTCGACGCGCCGCCCCGAGCATCCCTGTGCCCGCGGCCGTGGATATATACTCCAACAAGGAAGGAGCCCGCATGCAGCCACTCACCGCCCGGGGACTCATCGCTTTGGCAATCGCCTCCGCGAGCCTGTTCGCCCAGACCACCTCCACCGAAATCCTCGGACTGGTCACCGACTCCTCCGGCGCCGCCGTGGCCGGTGCCCGCGTCACCATTACCAGGACCGCCACCGGTACCGTCGCCACGCACGAAACCAATGCGGCCGGTGAGTACTCCTTCCCGCTGGTCGAGATCGGCGCCTACACCGTGCACGTGGAAAAGCAGGGCTTTCGCGCCAAAACCGTTTCCGGCCTGCGCATCGAAACCCAGCAAAAGGCCCGCGTCGATTTCGTGCTCGAGGTCGGCTCGGTCACCGAAACCGTGGAGGTGAGCGCGCCCGCCGTCGCGCTCGCCACCGAGACCGCCGCCGTCGGCCAGGTGATCGACAACAAGCGCGTGGTGGACCTGCCGCTCAACGGCCGCAACATGATCCAACTGGCGGTCATGACTCCAGGCGTTCAGTTCGGTTTGCGCAGTGGGCTCGCCGATGGACAGTCCGGATTTCCGATTCCCGGCAATGGCATCGGCGTGATCGCCAACGGCCAGCGTGAAACGCATCAGAGCGTGACCCTCGATGGCGTTGAGTCCATCGCGCCGCTGTACAACATCGCCAGCTTCTCGCCCTCCATCGACGCCATCGAGGAGTTCAAGGTGCAAACCGGCTCCTACTCGGCGGAGTTCGGGCAAAGCTCGGGCGCGCGCGTGGAGGTGTCGCTCAAGTCGGGCACCAACCAGTTGCACGGCAGCCTGTTCGAGTTCGTGCGCAACGACGTGTTTGACGCCGAAAACTACTTCCTCAACTTCGAACGGCCGGCCGGCGCCGGGCGGCTGAAGAAGGACCGGCTGCGCCGGAACCAGTTCGGCACGTTCCTCGGCGGCCCGCTGATCCGCGACCGCACCTTCTGGTCGTTCAACTACGAAGGCCGCCGCGAGACACAGGAAGGCGTCGCTACCGCCTACTGGCCGAGCAACGACTTCCGGCAGGGCGACTTCTCCCGGCTTCTCACGCCCGCCACCAATCCGGCCACTGGCCGGCCGTTTCGTGCCGCCGTTCCCGTTTACGACCCTTTGACCGGCACGCCGTTCCCCAACAACGTGCTGCCGCGGAACCGACTCCACGCCGGGGCGCAGAACGTGATCCGCCAGTTCCTCCCCGCGCCCGACTTCGAACAGGCCGACATCCTCGACTTCACCGCGCGCCGCGCGGTGCCGCAAGTGATCGGATCGAATCAATATTTCGGACGGCTCGACCACAACGTCACCTCGCGTGACAAGGTGTTCGGCCGGTTCGCCGTCAACTACGACGACTGGAACGCCAACACCATCAATCCGAACTTCCCCGAGTACCGGATCTCCACCGCCTACAACGTCGCCAGCCAATGGCTCCACACCTTCGGCACCTCCACCATCAACGAATTCCGGTTCGGCGTCAACAACTGGGGCGACAACTTCGTGAACCCGCGGACCAACACGGACTTCGACGTGGATAGCCTGGGCATCGGGCAGTTCCGCGTGGCGGGAGACGGCAACCGCAAATTCACGCCGCTCGAAACCGGCGTGCCCTCGCTGGGCTTCACGATCGGCGACTCCAACGGCCGCACCGACGACACCTACAGCTACCAATTCGCCGAGAACCTTTCCTTTCAGCGCGGCAAACACACGATGAAGACCGGCGCTTCGTTCTTCCACGCGGCGATGGACCGCCGCGCCGCCAACCTCACTCGCGGCACGCTCAGTTTTTCGGCCAACGAGAGCGGCTTCAACTTTGCATCGTTCATGCTCGGCTACCCGAACCGTGCCCAGACCGGCGAGGGCTACCCGGCCGTCGCCATGCGGTCCCGCCGCGTGGGCGCCTACTTCACTGACGACTGGCGGGTCAACCCGCGTCTCACCATCAACTGGGGCATTCGATACGACTTTCTCGGCAACCCCTATGACACGCTCGGCCATGTCCGCACGCTTGACCTGCTGAAGACCTTCACCACGCCCACCGGCGTACAGATCCCGACCTTGCAGCCGATTCCGCGCAGCGAGGAAGCCAAGCAGAAGCTATGGCAGCAACAGTGGGGCTTCCTGCAGCCGCGCCTGGGAATTGCGTTCCGTCCCACGTCCAAGTGGGTGGTGCGGACCGGAGCCGGCCAATACACCAGCCCGCAGCACTTCGTCCAGATCAGCACCGCGAACCTGCATCCGCCACTGTCGGGAAGCCAGCAGTTTGACTCGATCACCGACGCCACCGGCGCGACGCGGCGGTTCCGCGCCGGATCACCGGTGCTGACGCTCGATAACCCGTTCGTGGGCGCGGTGCAGGCCCGGCCGGTCGGCGTGCGCATGTTCCAGCAGGAACGCCGCGAGCGCGATCTGTGGCAGTGGAGTTTCGACATCCAGCGCGAACTTCCAGGCCGGTTGGCGCTCACCGTGGGTTACGTCGGCAGCAAGACGACGCACTCGGCCAACGGCTGGGAGAGCTTCAACATGGCCGACCCGTCGCCCGACACCAACTCGCAGGCGCGGCGGCCCCGCCGCCAGTTCTACGATCCGGCCACGCCCGCACTGGGCGTGCAGGCGCTTGCGCGCATCGCTCCGTTCGACGCCTCCGCCAACCAGCATTATCATGGGCTCCAGACGCGCCTCGAACGCCGCTACGCCAATGGACTGGTGCTCGGGGTCTCCTACACCTACAGCAAAGCGAACGGCGATGGCGAGGACGGCGGCAACGAAAGCCCCGGCTGGCAGGCGCGCGACCGGGCCAGCTCGCGCGGCCGCACCGCGTTCGACATCACGCACAACGCCGTGGTCCACTTCGTCTACGAGCTCCCGTTCGCCAAGAACTGGAAGGGAGTGGCGGGCGCGCTGCTCGGCGGCTGGCAGACCAACGGGATCCTGTCGCTGCGCACGGGCTTCCCGTTCAGTCCGCTGGGAAGCGCGGCAGACCTGAACACGGGCGCCGACGGTTCCCCGGTGCGGCCTGACCGGTTGCGCGACGGACGGATCGATGACCGCTCGCGGGCGCGGTGGTTCGACGGGCTCGCGTTCCAGCGCGTCACGTGCAACATTCCCACGCGGCAGGATTTGTGCCACTTCGGCAGCGCAGGCCGCAACATCCTGGTGTCGCCCGGCCAGCGGACGCTCGATGGCTCGCTGTTTAAGAACTTCCAGCTTTACGAGCGCTGGAAGGTGCAGTTCCGCGCCGAGTTCTTCAACGCGCTCAACATACCATATTACGGAACGCCGAACAACATCGGCTGGGTCAGCCCGCTATCGGTGGTTCCCGACGCGCCCCGCATCGGCGAAGTGAGGGGCCTGCGGTCGGCCATGCGGATCATCCAGTTCGGTGCGAAAGTCTACTTCTGATGCAGATACGCGTACTGCTGGCTGCCGCGGCCGCGGCCAGCCTGGCGTTCCCGCAGGGATCCGAGTACCCGGCGTTGAAGTACCGCAGCAACTATCTGGCGGGCTACTACTTGTCCCACACGCCGAACACGCGGCCATGGTGGCCGGCGTGGTCGCCCGATGGCCAGTGGATCGCGGTGCAGATGCACGGGTCGATCTGGCGCGTCGACCCAGCCAGCGGCGCGGCCGTGGAGCTGACGCATAACACCAAGATCCATGGCTCGCCAGCCTGGTCGCCGGACGGGAAGTGGATCCTTTATACGGCTGACGACAACTGGAAGTCCATCCAGTTGGAGATCGTTGACAGCATCACCGGGGAGATCCGCAAGCTGACCAATGACAGCGAAGTCTACACGGATCCCACGTTCGCCCCGGACGGCCAGTCCGTCGCCTACGTCACCTCGGCCGGCAGCGGGTTCCTCAACGCCGCCGTGCGCGCGATCCGCAACGGCGACTGGGCGGGCATGCCGGTGGCGCTCACACGCGACCACAGGTTCGGCCGGCCGCGCCTCTACTTCGCCGACAACGACTTCCACACCCAGCCGGTGTGGATGCCCGGGGGCCGGGAACTGCTGCTGGTGTCCAATCGCGGAACGGCGCTCGGCAGTGGCGGCCTATGGCGCGTGACGCGTGGACCGGACGCGATGGCCACCGGCAAGCAGATCCTGGCCGAACAGTCACTCTACCGCACGCGGCCCGATGTGTCGCCCGATGGGACGCGTGTGGTCTACGCGTCGACGGCGGGCGCGGCCGATCAGTACAATCACCTCTACGTGCTTGGCATCGACGGGGGGCATCCCTACAAGCTGACGTTCGGCGACTACGACAACTTCCACCCTCGATGGTCGCCCGATGGCGATCGCATCGCCTACATCACCACCGAACACGAACTGCCGGAACTCACCGTGATGGACGTGCACGGCGGAAAGAAGACCACCATCCACATCACCAGCCGCAAGTGGCGCCGCCCGATGGGCCGGGTCCGCGTGCGTGTGGTGGACGAGACGGGCCGGGCCGTCCCTGCCCGAATCTCCGGTGAGGCGTCCGATGGCAAGCTCTACGCACCCACCGATTCCTGCGTGTTCAACGCGCGGCTGGCCGGCGGCTTGCGGCGGTTGTTCTATACACGCGGCGCCTACGAGGTGGAAGCACCCGTGGGCCGGATGACGATCGAGGCATCCAAGGGGTTCGAGTACTATCCCGAACGCGCGGAAGTGGATGTCAAGGCCGGCGCCGCGCACGATGTCACGCTGCGGCTGCGGCGTCACGCCGACATGGTGTCCAAGGGATGGGTGAACGGATCCACCCACGTCCACATGAACTATGGCGGCAACTTCCGGAACACACCGGAGAACATGCTGCTGACGGCCGAGGCGCAAGGGATGCATATCGTGAGCGCGCTGGTGGCAAACAAGGACAATCGTGTGCTGGACTGGCAATATTTCCGGCCCGGCGGGAAGGCACATCCGGCGTCCCGCCCGGAACGGAATCAACTCCTCGTGTTCGGCGAGGAAAACCGGCCGCCCTACTGGGGCCACACCTTCTACATCGGCCTGCGCGAACATCTCATCTCGCCCTTTCTCACCGGATACGAGGGAACGGGCTTGAACAGCCTTTTTCCAACCAACTCCGAATTGTTCCGCAAGGCACGCGCGCAGGGCGCCGCCACCGGATACGTGCATGCATTCGGCGGCGAGTCCGATCCGCTGGCGGGCAAGGGCATCGGCGGGGCCAAGGGCTACGCGGTCGACCTCGCGCTCGGCCTGATCGATGGCCTCGAATGGTCGTCGGCATCGCGCGGATCGCTGTTTCCGCTGTTCCACGCCTGGAACAACGACTTTCGCGTCACGCCGGTGGGCGGAGAGGACACGCTCGCCAACATGCAAGACAACCGGCCCGTTGGAATCATCCGAACCTACGCGAGCCTCGGTGGTCCGGTGACCGTCGAGAACTGGGTGAATGCGATCCGCCGCGGGCGCACGTTCCTCTCGAGTGGCCCGCTGGTGGAGTTCACGGTGAACGGCAAGGGACCCGGCGAGGATGTGCACCTCAGCGCGTCCGGCACGGTGACGCTCAAAGGCGAAGTGTGGTCAACGACGCCGCTTCGCGCCGTGCGGATCTATCGTGATGGCGTGGTGTGGAAGGAAGTGCCCGCCAGAGGCGCGCCGCACCTGGTCTTCCAGGAGGAGGCGCAGGCCGGATCGAGCGGATGGTTCGCACTCGTGGTGGAGGCGGACGAACTGCCGCCGGCCCAACCGAAGGCGTATGCGCAGGCAGTGACCAACGCCGTCCGTGTCTATACCGGTGGCGGCAAGATCCGGAGCCGCGAATCGGCCCAATACTTCCTGACTTGGATCAGCCGGCTCCGCGCTGAGACGGCCGATCTGAAACTGTGGCGATCGGAAAAGGAGCGGGCCCACGCCTATCGCGACATGGATGCGGCGGCGGCGGTGTATCAGGCCCGGATCGAGGAGGCAAATCGATGAGCATCGAATCCCGGCGGAACTTCCTGGGTTTGACGGCGGCGGCCGCGATGGCCAACCCGCGCGTGTTGACAGAGCCCGCGCGATATCCCCTGTTCACCGCCGCCGGATCGCATCGCGAACTCGGCCGGCAGCACGGGGAACAGGCGCGGGACCACATTGCGCGCCATCTCGACGTGATGTGCTCTGGCATGAGAATCACGCGCGCCGCGCTCGGCCGCAAGGCGGCGCGGTTCACGCCGTTGTTCGAACAGCACTGTCCGCACCTGCTCGACGAGATCCGCGGACTGGCGAACGGCGCGCGTGTCAGCGTCGAAGAAGCGATGGCATGCAGCATTCGCGGTGAACTCGGGCACGTCAAGGACGAAGGCTGCACCGCCTACGCCATCGGCCGCGGCCGCACCGAAGCGGGCCAGGTTCTCGCCGGGCAGAACAGCGATATGGACGGCAACGTCCCGCCCATGGCCTATGTGCTGCGCTTGAAGCCCGCGGGCAAACCTGAGATTCTGATGTGGACCTTCGGAGGCATGATCGGCTATCACGGCATGAACAGCGAGGGCGTGGCCCACTTCGCCAACGCGCTCGGTGGCGGTCCAGCGGGCCGGTTCGCGATGCCGCACTATCCGGTGAAGCGCATGATCCTCGAGGGCCGCACCGTGGCGAACGCGGTGGACCTGCTGCGGCGCGTGCCGCTCGCCTCCAACGGCAACTACGTGATGTGCGACGGCACGGGCGCGATTCTGGACGTCGAGGCTACCACCGCGGGCCCCGAGATCATCGGCGACAACGGCGCCGGTTTCCTGGCGCACACCAACCACTTCGTGTGTTCACGGTATGCGCGTCCGGACAATCACGCCAAGAGTTGGAAGGACTCGTTCCCGCGGATGGAGCGCATGGCCGGGTTGATCGAGTCGCGCGGCAACGCCGTCAAGCTGGAGGACATCAAGGACTTCCTGCGCGATCATCGCGGGGAGCCTACGGCTATCTGCCGCCACAATGGCGAGAGCCGCACTGTGGCCAGCCTGATCGCCGAGCCTGCGCGGCGGCGGCTCCACGTGGCGGCGGGCTGGCCCTGCAAGAGCGAGTACGTGGTCTATTCGATGTGAGGTGATGCGATGAAACGGAGACAGTTCGTGGCGGCGGCGCCGGCGGCCGCGATGGCGGCCCGGCTGGAGGACGCGCGGGCCGAGTTCCCCTGGGCCTCCCGGGAAACCTATCTCAATACCGCCACCGAGCATCCGCTGGCGGCGCGCACCTCGCGCACGATGGAGGAGTACCTGCACGCGTTGACGCACGGTCCGGACTCCGCGCGTGACCGCTTCGAGAACGGCACGCTGATGCGCGGGGTGAAGTCGATGTTTGCGCGCCTGGTCCACGCCTCGCCTGATGAGATCGGTTTCACGCCCAGCACCCAGACCGGCGAGAATCTCGTGATCGAGGGCCTGGACATCATGGCCCGCGGCGGCAACGTGGTCACCAACGATCTCCATTACGGCGGCAGCCTGCTCAACTACCGCAGCCGGCAGAAGGCCGGCCTGGACGTGCGCATCGTGGCCCATCGCGAGCACCAGATGGACTTCCGCGATCTCGAGAAAGTGGTAGACCGCAAGACGCGGCTCATCGCCATCGCGCTGGTGTCCAACGTCAACGGCTACGTGCATGAGGTGCGCCGCATCGCTGACCTTGCTCATGCGCACGGAGCGTATCTCTATTGCGACGCCATTCAGGCGGCCGGCGCCGTGCCAATCGACGTCGGCGCCATGGGGATCGACTTCCTCGCCTGCTCAGCCTACAAATGGCTCATGGGCGGGCGGTTCGGCTACCTCTACGTGCGCCAGGATTTGCAGGGCCGCGTGCTGAAGCCGAAACTGTTCGGCGGACGCAGCACCGCGTCCGGCGCATCGCGATACGAGATCAGCACGGTCAGCCATCTCGGCTGCGTGTGCCAGCACGCCGCGCTTGAGTACCTGCTGGCGCTGGGCGTCGACCGCATCGGCGCGCACGCGCGTCCCCTGGTGGCGCGGTTGATGAAGGAACTGCCCGCCGCCGGTTATCCATCGATCACGCCGACTGGCACGGAGAGCCCCATCTGTTCGTTCACGGTAAAGGATCCGGACGCCGCGCGGGCGAAGCTGAAGAAGGCGGGCGTGGTGGTGACGCTGGGTGGTTCGGGTGGCACGGGTTCCATGCGCGTGTCGGTGTCGGTGTTCAACAACGGGGACGACGTGACGCGGCTGGTCGCGGCGCTGTCGTGAGGCTGCCATCCTCGGTCAAATTAACGGGTTATGGGTCACGAGCAATGGTTGCCGCAAAGACTCAGCGATGCGGATTTCCTGCTTCAACAGATCGTTAACCAGGTCGTCCAGGTCGATCTTCTTGGCCTGGGCCTTGGCGGCGAGATAGTCTTGCACTTCCGGCTCAAGATAGATGGGCAGTCGCAAGACGGCTCTGTAGCGTCCTCCTCGTCCTTTCCGATGGTCACCCAACGCTGCTCGTCGCCACTGTGATCGCCGTCGAAGATCGTTGCCGGTGGCCGCTAACTTGAAGTCTACCGCGTGCTTGGTGAGGAGGACGCGGGACCGTACCCCAACAGAGTTTGCAACTACTCGCCTGTATGGCATAGCATGGGCTTGCCACCATGAAGTTCGCCCTGACCCCAGCCCTCGTCGGCACTCTCCTGGCTGCCGACCCCGCCTCCGTCCTCGTCCAACTCGATGCCCGTGCCGATCACTACGGCCAGCTCTCCCGCCAAATCTGGGAGCATCCCGAGCTCGGTTATGTTGAAACCCGCAGCTCCGCATTGCACATCGAAGAACTCCGCCGCGCCGGCTTCCGCATCGATACCAACATCGGCGGCGCCCCGACGGCCTTCACTGCCACCTGGGGCGCCGGTAAACCTGTCATCGGCATCATGGGCGAATTCGACGCTTTGCCCGGACTCTCCCAGGATGCCATTCCCGATCGCAAGGCCCTCATCGAAGACGGCGCTGGCCACGGCTGCGGACACAACTTACTCGGCATTGCCTCCATCGCCGCCACTGCCGCCGCGAAAGAGTATCTCGAAACCCACAAACTCCCCGGTACCATCCGTTACTTTGGAACGCCGGCCGAAGAAGGCGGTTCCGGCAAAGTCTATATGGCGCACGCCGGCGCCTTCGCCGGAGTCGATGCTGTCCTCGCTTGGCACCCCTCCGGCCGCAACGACGCCACGCCGGAAACCTGCAACGCCATCGTCCGCGCCAACATCCGCTACCGCGGCGTCGCTGCCCATGCCTCAGCGGCGCCCGACCGCGGCCGCTCCGCCCTCGACGGACTCATGCTCATGGGCATTGGCATCGAAATGCTCCGCGAGCACATCCCGCAAGACTCCCGCATCCATTACGTGATCACCAAAGGCGGCCGCGCCCCGAATATCGTGCCCGAAATTGCCGAGGCCGAAATCTACGTGCGCCACCCGCGAATGGCCGAACTCCAAAACGTCTGGGACCGCGTGCAGAAGATCGCTCAGGGCGCCGCCACGATGACGGAAACCTCCGTGGACATTCTGGACGTCTCCGGCTCCTGGAACTTACTCCCCAACCAGACGCTCAATAAGATCATTGATCATCACTTGCGATCCATCGGCGGCTTGAAGCTAACCCCTGAAGATGTCAAGTTTGCCGAGGAGATTCGGAAGTCGCTACCCGAAGCGGTCCGCGCCGCCAATCCGCTCTCGTTGGCCACTGAAGTGGCCAAAATGCGGGATACCGGCATCTTCCCAGCCTCGACTGACGCTGGCGACATCTCCTGGATTGTCCCCACCGCCCACTTCGGCACCGCTACGTTTGTCCCCGGTGTCGCCGCCCATACCTGGCAAGCCACTGCCTGCGCCGGCTCCGCTTTCGGACGCAAGGGCATGATGATCGCCGCCAAGACCCTCGCCCTCACCGCCATCGACCTGTTGGAGAACCCCGCCCCCCTCGCCGCCGCTCGCGCCGAATTCGATCGCCGCCGCGCAGGCGTCACCCACCGCTCGGTCATTCCCGTCAACGCCAAACCGCCGCTCCGTTACCGCGCCAAATGATGAGCTTTCAGTCTGTCGATCCATTCGTCAAATAGCGGGGACGCTCTCAGATCCCCGGCGCAATGCACTGGCCAGAAGCTGAAGAAGGCGGGCGTGGTGGTGACGCTGGATGGTTTCGGGTGGCACCGGCTCGATGCGCGTGCCCGTGTCCGTGTTCAACAACGGGGACGGCGTGACGCGGCTCGTCGCGGCGCTGTCGTTGAGGCTTTGGCGCCTTTTCTACAGAATGCCTTCCGGCGCCGCTCGGCGACTCGTACCGCGAGCCTCGGGGGTGTCACAGGCGGGTTTGATTCCGGATGCTGGTATAATCGAGCCCGTCGTGAAGCGGCTCAAGCCAGTGGATGTGGTGATCGTGGGCGGCGGGTGGTCCGGTCTGGTGATGGCGAAGGAACTCGTCACTCGAACGGCGCTCTCGGTCGCGGTGCTCGAGCGCGGGCCGGCCCGTAAGCTCGCCGAATACGCCGCCGGCATGGACGAAGTCGATTACAACATCCGCCTTCGCATGATGCAGGACATCTCAGAGGAGACGGTGACTCACCGCCATTCGACGGCCGCGGCCGCGGTCCCAGTCCGTCAGTACGGATCCTTCAATCCAGGCACCGGAGTCGGAGGCGCGGGGGAACACTGGGGCGGGGTTTCCTACCGCTTCGACGAGCACCAGTTCACCATGGCGTCGCACCTGCGTGAGAGGTATCCGGCGAAGGCGCTGCCCGAGAATTTGGCGGTTCAGGATTGGGGTGTCACTTACCACGACTTGGAACCGTTCTACTGGAAAGCCGAGCAGATGATGGGCGTCGGAGGCAAGGCCGGCAACCTCAATGGGAAGATCGTGGAGGGCGGAAACATTTTCGAAGCTCCACGATCCCACGAATATCCGAATCCTCCGCACAAGACCAACTATCTGATGGCGGAGTTCACGCGCGGCGCGAGCGAACTGGGCTATCACCCCTATCCGGTACCCGCAGCAACGCTGACCGAGAACTACACCAACCCCGATGGAGTCAGCCGGCCGGCATGCGCGTACTGCGGCTTCTGCAGCCGCTACGGCTGCATGATCGGGGCGAAGGCGCAACCGAGCAACACACTGATGCCGATCCTGGCGCCGAAGAAGAATTTCCAGCTACGGCCGTTGTGCTGGGTGCGCCGCATCGTTCATCGCAATGGTCGCGCCGAAGGTGTGGTCTACTCGGGCCCGAACGGCGAGGAGATCCTCCAGCCCGCCCGGATCGTCGTGCTCGCCTCCTGGACGCTGAACAATACACGCCTGCTGATGCTTTCAGGCATTGGGGAGCGATACGACCCGGCCACGGGCAAGGGAACGCTCGGCAAGAATCTCACCCACCAGGTCTGCGTTGGATTGCAGGTTTTCTTTGACAAACCGCTCAACAGCTTCATGGGCGCGGGCGGGCTGGGCATGGCGATCGGCGACTTCGAAGGCGAAGAGAAGCTGGAGGGCGGAGTTCTGCGCGGCGGCGGCATCCGTTCCCAGAGCTCCGGCGATGGTCCGATCTCCGCGTTTGGGCGCATACCGCCCGGCGAGGTGCAAAGCGGCTGGGGCTCCGAATGGAAGAAGGCGGCGCTGCGCTGGTATGACCGCATGGGGAGCATGATGTTCGAGGGTGACCACTTCGCCTACCGCCAGAACTACATGGATTTGGATCCGGTTTACAAGGACAAGTTCGGCGACCCCCTGGTGCGCATGACGCTCGACTGGACCGATCATGAGCGGAGCCAGGAACAGTTCTTTGTAAAAATGCCTCCTCAGCAAAATCTGTGGGTAGCTGGCGGCTCGGGTAGGCAGCCAAGGTTGTGATAAAGCGAGAGTTCCATGACGCGGTAAGTGCGCAGGCCATAGGATCGTCTGGTGACTACTCGGATTTTG
>VFZX01000172.1 GCA_016871015.1 Acidobacteriota bacterium
CGAGGTATTGACAATCGCGCGGAGAAGGTGTAAGGTGAAGATCGAGCCGCACCCGCCCTTGATAAGTGTCAAGCAAGAATCCAGGCTAAAGTGTCAAGGATGTGTCCGGTCGCGCAGTTTCAACTGCCTGATCTAGATTCATAGGATTCGTTTTTGGACACTTTAGCGCAAAAGGAGAAACAATCGATGCAACAGACTCTCCGCCTTTCGGCAAAGCCCCTCCTGATCTGTCTGGCCTCCGCTGCCTGCCTGTGGGGGCAGTCGACTTCGGGTAACTTCGTAGGCACGGTCACCGACTCTTCCGGCAGTTCCGTACCTGGGGCCAAGGTTAGCATCACCCGGCAGGAAACGGGCCTGATCCGTACCGCCACCAGCGATTCCGATGGGAACTACGAGTTCCGGATCGTCGAAGCAGGCACCTACACGGTCGCCGTGGAAGCAACAGGATTCAAAAAGTACAGCAACCAGGAACTGGTGTTGTTCGCCCGGCAGACCCGCCGCGTGGACGCCAAGCTCGAGATCGGCGCCGTTACGGAAAACGTGGTTGTGACCTCGGAGGCGCCTGTCATCAACACCGAGAGCGCGCAGGTGAGCGAAACGCGGACGTCTAAGCTGTTGACGGAGGGGCCGCAAGGCACGCCGATCATGTCGCGGTTCGGATTGAACACGGCGCAGTGGTCGCTGACGATCCGCTCCGGCACCTCTCCCGAGGGCAACTACAAGTCCATGGGCTCGCGGCCGACCATGGCGGAGACCGCCGTCGACGGCAACGCCGTGGAAGCGGCTTGGGTCGGCCCGCCCACCGAGGCGGTGGCAGAGGAAAAGAACGTCGTCCTCAACGCGTCAGCCGAGCAGCGGGCGCCGGTAGTAGTGGATGCGGTCACCAAACAAGGAACCAATAGCCTGCATGGAGCGTTCACCGGCAGTTTGACCCACGCCGCTTTGAACGCGCTTGCCGCTGGCCCTCCTGGCCGAAAGCGCGGCGCCTCGGTGCCCCGCAAGGTCTACAACATCACCGGGGGCGGGCCGGTATACATTCCCAAGATCTACGACGGCAGAAACAAGACCTTCTGGTTCATCTCCGCGGAGCGGAATCCCCGCACCGATACGAACTACTTCCTGACTCAGTACATCGACGCCGCTTCGGTACCGACCGCCGCGATGCGCAACGGGGACTTCTCCCGCTACCTGGCGAAGACGAAGCCCAACCTCCAGTTGATGAACCCGCTGTCGGGCTTGCCGTTTTCCGGCAACGTAATTCCGCGCGCCAATTGGAACCCCGCCGCAGTGAAGGCCGTGGACCAGTTTTACCCCGCGCCAAACGTCTCCCAGGTGAATGACTCCGATCTGCCCTTCCGCAACCTCGAGTACAAATACAACGAGATAGGTACCTTCAGCCAGTGGTTCTGGCGCGTGGATCAGAAAGTCACGAACAAGAACACCGCGGGGTTCTCTTACACTTCGCGGCCTTTGATCGAAACCGGTCAACACGCCGGATGGTGGGGGCTGTTGCCGACAACGGGCCGTTACTACGCGGATCGCCGCGCCTGGGACTACGCCTGGCGTGACACGCATGTCTTCTCGCCCGCCGTCGTCAACGAGTTCAAGTTGGGTTGGTACCGGGCCCGGAACTTGCTTGGGGGAACGCAACCGGCGTCGACCGTCATCGACGGGCTCGGCATCGACCTCGGCGCCGACGCGGCCCGGCGCAAGGCGCTCAACGTGATTCCGTCGATCGCGATCACCGGGTACGACAAAATCGGCGGACTGTATGGCCAGACGGACGAGACCTACAACTGGTGGAACTTCCGCAACAACCTGAGTTGGAATAAAGGAGCGCACACGCTCAAGTTCGGCTACGACCACCGGTTCAAGCACTTCGACGCCGACAACGTTTCCCTGGACGCGGCGGGCAACTGGAACTTCACGGGACGGTTCACCGGCGATGCGTTCGCGGATTTCGTGCTCGGTCTGCCGGAACAAACCATCCGGTTCACGCCGCGCCCGATTCTCAAGGGCAGGTACAACGAGTTCGGGTTCTTCGCGCAAGACGACTTCAAGGTCAACCGGAGCCTTACCCTGAACCTGGGGCTCCGCCTGGACCGGATCAGTCCGCGCACCGACGCCAGCAATGCCCACTACAACTTCAACCCGGCCAGCGGCGCTCTCGTGTTGCCGAACGACGCTGCCAGGAGGCAGGTGAACCCGGCCTTCCCTGCTTCCATTCCCATCGAAACGGCTTCGCAAGCGCGCTACCCCGATAAGCTGACGTCTGGATGGTTCGCGTTCACGCCGCGGTTCGGTTTGGCGTGGCGTCCAGGAGCCCGCAACACGCGGGTGTTCCGCGTTGGATATGGGGTGTTCGCGGTGGATGCTGGCTTCCAGAGCAACAACTTCGCCTTCCTGCAGGGCGGCGGTCCTTTTGCCCTGAGCGAGACGTTCATCAACAGCATCACTGGAAGCACTCCCCTGGTAACGCTGGACAAGCCGTTTCCCTCGGTCTCCGGCCGCGTGCCGGCGACCTTCAACATCGCCGGCGTGAATCCGAACCTCCGCACTCCCTACATGCAGCAATGGAACGTCTCCGTGGAACAGCAGATCGGAACGTGGGGATTGCGAGCGTCCTACGTGGGAGCCAAATCCACGCAACTGACCTATACGCGCAACATCAACCGGCCGGCTCCGAGCCTCATTCCGTTCACGACGGACCGGCTCCTCTACCGGGGCTTCAACAACATCACGTGGTTCGATTCCGGCGCCAACTCCCGCTACCACTCGGCCCAGTTTCAATTCACGCACCAGTTCCGCGGCGGGCTGTTCGTGGACGGGTTGTTCATGTGGGCGAACGAAATCGCCGACCTGGCTGACGGCGGCGGACCGGGCGTTGGGATCGAGAACCCGTATAACCGTTCGCGCGATCGCGCCAAGGCCTTCATCGACTCAGTGGACTTCCGCACGAACTTCATTTATCAACTTCCCTTCGGCCGGAAGCGGAAGTTCGCGGCCAATACCAACCGGTTCGTAAACGGGATCATCGGCGAATGGGAGGTCTCCGGGATCGTCGACGCACGCAACGGCCGACCGGAGACGGTGATTTTCGCCGGCCGCGACCCCTCCAACACTGGCACGTTCGGAGGGCGCGCCAGCCTGGCGAGCCCAGGCTGCAACACCCGTCCCGGGCAGGGCCGGTTCGACCGCGTGCCCTACCTTAACATCAACTGCTTTGCGTTCCCCACCACAGGCGACTATGGCAATCTGGGCCGTGACATTCTACGCAAGCCCGGATCGTGGGACTTCAGCGGCAGCGTCTACAAGTTCTTCACGCTGGGCTTCCTGAGGGAGGACGTGAAGCTGCGCTTCTCGAGTACGTTCGGGAACCTCTTCAATCACCCGACCTGGAACAACGTCGGCAACAATATCAGTGTCCCTGCAAGCTTTGGCCAGTTGAGCGGACAGGGAGCCTTCGGCCGACGGTCCGGCGCGAGGTCGATCGCCCTGCAGGGCCAGGTTCAGTTCTGAAAACGTGGCGCGGCCGCCCGCTCCTGCTGGCGGTGCTGCTGACGCAGGCGCTGCCGGGCGGTCAGGCCCTTCTCCAATGGGAGGACCTGACCGATTCGGAAAGGCGGGTTCTCGCGCTGGATGAGCGGCAGTCCGGACCACGCTTCTCCGGATACGCCGCCCAACTGCGGACCGGGCACGAGGGCCGCGCTGGCGCGGCGCTGGACTACGAGGTGGTGAAGCTGTTCCGCAATCCCGTCACGCCGGGGAACTGCTTCCACGACTACCTGCTTGCTCAGGCCGCCTCGCAAGGAGCGGTCGCTTCCGCGGATCGCCTCGCGTTTCTCAACCAGGCGCGGCAAACCCTGGACGCGAACTCATACCAGTTCCGGTTTCAGGGAACATGGCGGGCGCTCACGGGCGCTGGCTGCCCGGACGATGAACGCACTCCCATCTGGCGGCGCCTTCTTGCCGCGCGCGGCGTTTCCGTCTCCGACCCGCGGCAGGTGATGGAGCTGATCGAAAAGACTGCGGACGCCTTTGACCGCCAGTTTCGTGGCGAGGAGAAGCAACTCGCGGGTCCGGGTGGACCTGGACGCCTCGGATTCCGGCGGGACTCCGGGCTCTTCGTCACTTCGATCTTCGACACCGCGTTCCGGCTGGATCGCCTGGTGGCATACGTGGACCGCCAGCCAGACCGGCAGCCGGTGCGGCGCGTGCTGGTGGCGGGCCCCGGCCTCAACATTGTCGATCCCTTCCTCGGCACGCAAGTTCCCGTATCTTCTCCGCAGCCCATTTGCCTGCTCGAGAGCCTGCTGGCGCGCGGTCTGGCCGACGGCCGCACGCGCCTGGACCTCGTGGATCTCAACAGCGAAGTGATCGGGCACTGGAAACAGGCAGCCGGGGGATCTTCCGCGTACCGCCTGCTCGCATACCTGTTGGCGGGCGAGGTCCACGGTGAGGCCGGCCGGATGACGCGCGCCTATCTGGATCGCCTGGGCGTGCGCGCGGGCCGGTGGTTTTCCAACGGTCCGCCGCGGAGCCCGCTGCTTGGGGTGGATTCCACCGGCGGCTTGACGTTCTCACCCGAAGGAATCCACGTGCGCGAGATCGCCGTGAGCGCCCAGGCGCTGCGCCAGTTTTCACCGGTCCGGGGAGACATCGTGACGGATCGTCTCGCGGAGGCCGGCACCCATGACCTCGCGGTAGCCACCAACCTTTTGCTGTATTTCGATGCGCGGGAGGCCGCGCTCGCCGTGTTCAACCTGACTCGCCTGCTGCGGCCGGGAGGCTACCTGTTCGTGACGGAAGATCTCAGTCCGGTTTTGCCGGCGGGATATCCTCTTGCCCGCGTGTGGATCGATGAACTGAAAGAGGCCGTGCCAGCCGGCGTGCGTCTGCCGACGTTCCACGTCTACCGGAAAACCACGGGCGAAACCCGGTCCGCCGACGTTCCGCGGGCTCTTCCCAGGTAGTTCTGAACTTACGGCACGGCTCGCGTCAGCCGCGATCCCATCGCGACGGATCGATGCCCGGCGGCGTGAAGACTGATGCCCGGATGTCCCGGTTCCGACCGGGCGAAGCCAAAGACATCATGACGATCTCGCCGCCGAACAACTCACGCAGGAACGCAATCGTGGGAGGATGCGCGATCAGTTGTGTGATATCGCCGCCGCGGAACTGGATTCCGGGCGAAGTCCTCTGGTGCGGACTGTAGTCCACCGCGGTGAGCGGGAGTTCATTCACTTCGCGCTTCAGCCGCGCCAGGTGGGCCGCGTCCAGAAGATCAGGCAGAACCAGGTAACCCTCCACTTCGATCTGGCGGATTCGTTCTCCAAGTGTCAAGGCGCTCCAGTCGCGGTTGTCGATTCTCTTGCTTGACCTGATTCCATACCAGGTGAACCCTTTCCCTTCGAATCAGGTAAACTCAGGCAATCCGGCCGCCACGATGCAATTCGCACTCAAATACACGTTCTGACCGGAAAAGGGGAGAGGCAAGGTATGAATGATCGCCGAGCGTGGCCAACGTCCGGCCTGCAAACAGGCATCAACCGCCGGATGGCCGGACGTGCCCTGGCTGGGGTGATGGCGGGCCTTCCCGCATTGGCCGCTCCTGGCATGACGAATTCGGAGTTGGAGAAGAAGGCGCGGCGCATCGAGAATCTGCTCGAAACCAGGATCGTGCAGAGGCATGGCCTGATTCCCATGTTCGTGCGGGCGAGCGACTACAAGCTGCCCACCGCCGAGGACTACAAGGGGGCTTACCGGCACCGCCACCTGAAGGGCAAAACCGAAGAGCAACTCGGCATCGCTCCGATGCACGTCTGGCGCGCCTGGGAGAATACGGCAACGGATGTAGCCTACTATCTGGCCGCGACGGCTTACAAATACCGCTGCACGGGCGATCCCAAGGATCTCGCGATCTCCCGCCGCGGCTTCGGCGCCCTGAAGTATATCTTCGGATTGACGGCCGCGAAGGGCGAGACAGGGCGTCTGTGCAAACCTTACGGAGGAGTCTGGAGCAACCAATCGTCCGGCGACCAGACGCAGTGCGTCCTGTGGGGCCTGGCCGCGTACCGGGCGATCGCGCCGCCCGCGGACTTGGCCGAATGGAACAGGATTGTGAAGGAAGCGGCCGACTACAACATCAGGACCGGCTACATCGAGCCGCACGGCTACTTCGGCTGGACGCAGGAGATGTCGCGGGACGCAATTTTCGGCGATGACAAGTGGAGCAAGGCCGGCTGGTCTTACGCCACGATTTTTCTCCCGCAGTTGTACCTGGCCTGGCAGGCTACTGGCGACGAGCGGTTTCTGAAGGCTACCCGCCAGTGGTATGAGGCCTGTGACGGGAAGCAGGTGCAAGAGGGAGGGGCGCACCGCGATCTCTACCTGCCTTCCCTGATGATGGAAATGGACCCGGGCCGTCATCGCATCTGGCGCAGCATGATGCTCAATGCTTTTCGAAAGAACTCCGAGATTCTTCCCGACGGAACGCAACCGAACCACGCTGGACGATCCGCCATCGTCGCGATGGGTTGCGCCTCGGCGCAGCGCTGGTTCGCGGATCTCGATATGACCTCATTGGGACGCCGGATTCTGGAAAAGCTCGACGTAGACACCTTCCGCTTCGTGCGGCCCGGAACCAAGCCGCCATGGGCGGGCGCGGGCGAAACGGTGGAGCAGTGGGCCGTGGAGTCGAAGCTCGTTGACGGTGACAGCCTGACGGCATGGCTCGCGGCGTTCTGGGAAGGACGATGGCGGGGCTACTGGTAGAGCGCGCCGGCGAGGGGTTACCGGTGCACGGACACGGGCACGTAGAGGAGCCGGTGAATCTTCCGTTTGACGTCGAACTGAGCGAAAGTATAGATCCAGCGATTGCGGCCCGTCTCGACGAACTGCCCGTTCATTGCGTTGTAGTGGCCGTCGAAGGGACGGCCCTCGGGATCGGCTTGAATCACGCGCTCGGGCGTCCACGTCTTGCCCTCGTTGCGGCTGCGGAAGAAGATCAGTCCAAAGTGATCCTTGGCGGGCAGCGGGTAAAGCGTTCTCGAGTATGGAACCCGGGATGCGAACAGCAGCGAGCCGTCGGGTAGTGTAATTCCAGAGGAGGGAGCGCCGGTACCCGCGGCATCGGTCAGTTCCGCCATGGACCAGGTTTCGCCGCCATCGGCCGAGACGGCGCGGGAGTAGAAAGTGTCGCGAGGGCTGCTAGGCACGCGGCCAAGCCCCTCGCGCCCCCGGATGATGGAGACGAGCCGGCCGGAGCGTGTTTGAAACAGGGTCTGTTCGTTGTAGCCTGCCGGGGTCCTGGGATCGTTGCGAATGGAATGCTCCGGTTCATAGGCGACGTCGCGGTAACGCCATGTGCGCCCGTCATCGTCGCTGAGCAGGACTCCTGCCCGCCAGTTCTCGCCGCGGCTGCGCGCGCCCCAGATCTGTGCCACGATGCGTCCGCCGGGAAGCATGAGCCCGGGAGCGGGAAACTGCTCGCCCAGGAACGTGCCGGAGGGGAACTGCTGGTAGTCGAAGCGCGATGCACCTCGGGCGAGGCGTCCGATGACGGCGGTACTCGCGCGCCAGCGAAGGTCTTCCTGGTACTGCGCCTTGTCGTCCTTCCGCGCGCCGCTTGCCAGGTGATAGCCGATGGAAAACACCGTTGGTCGCCGCGGGGAGCCGAACAACATGAGGAACAGAGCTTCGTTCTCAGGCGCGCGGACGAGCGTGTAGGCAAGTTCCTGGCCGAAGGGAGTGGGCGGCGTCCAGGTTCTTCCCCTGTCTGGCGAAGTGGTCCAGAGCGTGGTGGAGCCCCGCTCGTCGTCTTCGACGAAGCCAGAGAACGACATCAGGTACCGTCCGCCGCGCTGACCGGTAAGGTAGGCCATGGTAACGGGAAAGCCTTCGTTCTGGCGGTCAAAGATGACTGCTGGGTCGCCCACAGTGAGCGTTGCGGCGGCAAACAGAACAAGCACGAATTTAGGGTAGCAATCGGCAAGAACCGGCTTTGCTTGGTTCCCGGCGAATGTGGTATCGTCCGATTTCCATGCCCACCCAGCCGCCACGTCGCTGCGGCCCGGCCGTGAGCGGAAGAAGGAGCTGAATTTGATCGTTCCGAGAAGAGATCTGTTGCGCACTGCCGGAGTGCTCGGCGCGGTGGGCGCTATCCGCCCGGCGGCCTATGCGGCTCCGCGCGGCGACATTGGGCAATTGCGCGAGGCGCTGCGGGGAGTTCACAACTTCCTGGTGACTCCGTTCCGGAAGAATCATGATCTCGACGCCGATGGTTTGCGGCGCAACGTGGCCTTCCACGCTGCCCGCCCCGTGGAGCAGATGAGCATCGTGGTGGGCGGAGGGCTGGGTGAACTGTTCACGCTCGACGCCGGCGAGCAGCGTGCAATGGCCGATGCCGCCGTGGCCGGGGCGGCGGGAAAGCTGCCGGTGATTGTGGGCGCCGGCGGCGGCTACAGGCTCGCGCTGCGCATGGTGGAGAACGCCGAAAAGGCAGGGGCCGGCGCCGCCCTTGTCTTTTCGCCCCCTTACGGCAGCGAATCCGCCGATGGGGCGTATCGCTATTTCCGCGACGTGTGCGAGTCGGTTCGCATCGGCATCGTGCTCTACCCGCGAGGCTCGGAGGACTACTGGCCATCGGTGATCAGACGATTGGCGGAGTTGCCGAACGTGATCGGGTTCAAGGATCCCAGCGGCGGAGTGGCCATCGGCAAGGCCCTTGGCGATCTCATTCGCAACCGCCTGGTGTGGGTGGCCGAGGGCGAAACGCACGCGATCGAGGCGCTGCCGGCTGGGGCGCGCGCCTACACCAGTGCGCTGGCCACCTTTGTCCCGCGCGCCTGCCTGGATTTCTGGAAGCGAGGAGCGGCGGGAGACCAAGAGGGAATGCGGCGCGTGTTCGCCGAACGCCTCGAGCCCATCTCCCGCGTGCGCTCGTTACGCCCGGGATACGGCATCAGCGGTATCAAGGCAGCGCTGGAATCGTTGAACCGCGCCGGCGGACCCGTCCGTCCGCCAGGCACGCAAGTGGTGGAAGAAGACCGGCCGAAGCTGGCCCAGATCGCACGAAAGTATGCGGAATCCGACTAGCAGTACCACCCGTCGAAGCGTCTTGAAAATCGCTGCCGCGGCACTGGGTGCGCAAGCAAGTGCCGGTTCGTCAGACTTGGTCCGCTTTGGCCACACGGACCTGCGCGTGTCACGGCTCTGTCAGGGAACGGCGTTTCGCCAGCTCAAGCGCGATGGCGATGACCCGGGCGGGCAGGCGGTCTTGCGCCGTTGCCTGGATCTGGGGATCAACTTCTTCGATTCCTCCAATGCCTATGGCTGGGGCGGCGCCGAGACCGCGTTGGGCAAAGCGTTGGCTGGCCGGCGCGACAAGGCGGTGATTTGCACGAAGGTCTCGCCGCACGCCGCACCGGGGACCTCGGAAAATCCTACCCTGAGCCGTGAGTTCGTGTTCCGCGAAGTGGAAGCCAGTCTCCGGCGTCTCCAAACGGACTACATCGACCTATATCTGTATCACAACCCCGACAACGTCACTCCGGCGGAAGTGCTGGCCGACACCATGGACAGACTGGTTCGCGCTGGCAAGATCCGCTACTGGGGCGCTTCCAACTTCTCTGGCAAACAGGTAGCGGAACTGGTGCAGTTAGGCAAGCGGAAGGGCAAGGCGGCGATCGCTGGCCTCGAGGACTACTACAACATCATCGCCGGCTCTCGGGGCGATTTCATGGAACGGGAGTTGTTCCCGCAGATCCGTCGCGGCCGGCTGGGTCTGATGGCGTTCAGCCCCATCGGCGAAGGGCGGCTTGCGCCCGAACGCCCGCTGGATCGCACCAAGCCATGGGCCCCGGTAGCCGACGCAGTGGACGAAGTGGCCAAGCAACTCGGCGCCACCAGGCCGCAGATATGCGTGGCGTGGGTGCTGACGCGTCCGGAAGTGACGTGCGTGCTTGCCGGCGCGGAGCGGCCCGAGCATGTGGACGACAATTTTCGAGGAACGCAGATCAAAATTCCCGCGGACGCGTTGCAGCGGCTGAACGAGGCCAGTGCGAGGCTTCGCGGTGTCGACACGAGCGGGTAACGGCGAATCAGAGGCAGTCCAGTAGGACTACGCCAGAATCTCCTTCATCACCACTCCGCCCAAGTCCGTCAACCGCCGGTTGCGGCCCGCGTGGTAGTAGGTCAACCGCATGTCGTTCAGTCCCATCAGGTGGAGGATCGTCGCATGGACATCGCGGATCCGGTAGATGTTCTCCACCGCCTTGAATCCCAGGTCATCGGTCCGGCCCACGAGCGAGCCGCCGCGCGTTCCACCGCCGACAAAGAAGATGGTCATCGCGCGCGTGTTGTGGTCGCGTCCCGCTTTGTCCCGCTGATCGGCGAGATTGTCGGGAGTCCGGCCGAACTCACCCATCCACACGATCAACGTGGAATCTAGCAGTCCCCGCTGCTTCAGATCCTTGATCAGCGCGGCGATGGGCTGGTCCACTTCATCCGCGTTATTCTTGTGGCGGGTGAGGATCTCCGAGTGGGAATCCCAGGACTGGCTCGGCGTGTAAAGCTGCACGAAGCGCACGCCCTTTTCCACGAGCCTCCGCGCCATCAGACAGCGCCGCCCGAACGACTCTGTCACCTCGCGGTTCAGTCCGTACATCTCGCGGACCGCATCCGGCTCCCGGTCGATGTCGAGCGTTCCGGGAACCTCCATCTGCATCCGGTAGGCAAGCTCATAGGCGTCGATCCGGCCCTGCAATTCGGGATTCGTGAAGTGGCCCGCCGCGTGGCCGCTGTTCCAATCGCGCAGCAGGTCGAGCTCGGTGCGCTGGGCCGCCGCGTCCACTCCCGCCGGCGGCTTCAGATCACGCACTGGCTCGCCTCTCCATTGCATCATCGTGCCCTGGTAGCTTGCGGGCAGGTAGCCGGGACCCCACTGCTGCGACCCGGAAAACGGCAGCGCGCGGAAATCGGGCAGGACGACAAATCCCGGCAGATTCTGGTTCGGCGTGCCCAGCCCGTAGGTGCACCAGGCGCCCACTGACGGCGATCCGGGCACGACCGTGCCTGTGTTCATGAGGAACACCGCCGCCGGATGGTTGCCGTTTTCCGCCTGCACGCTGCGCACGAAGGCCATGTCGTCGACACAGGTGGCAAGGTGCGGGAACAGCTCAGACACGTCCATGCCGCACTGGCCGTACTTCTTGAACGTCCACGGCGACTTGAGGATCAGGCGCGGCTTGGCGAACAGGCTCACCTGGTCGGTGGCGCGCTCCTTGCTCCAGTCCATCACGGTGTTGTCGAACCGGTCGAGCCCGGGCTTGGGATCGAACGTGTCCATCTGGCTCACGCCGCCGAGCATGGTGAGAAAGATGCATGCCTTAGCCTTCGGCCCGTGGTGCGGACTCCTCAGCGCCAGAGGGGACTCAGCGGCGCGCAGGGCCACGGGTCCGGCGCCGAGCAGCGTGTTGTAGAGGAAGTGGCGGCGGTCCATGTGCGTTCCTTACTCCAGGTAGATAAATTCGTTGAGATTGAACAGCACCACGGCGAGGCGCTCAAGCGGAACCGTGTGCGCGCGCCGGGCTTCGTCATCCGATGGCGGACGCTGGAGCGCAAGCTCGAAAGCGAGCCGCGTCTGCCGCGCACGATCGGAACCCGCGGCCTCGGTGATCCGGCTGGCGAAGTGCCGGGCGGCGGACGTGGTGAGATGCCCGTTCAATAGCGTGAAGGCTTGCGGCGCCACGGTAGTCGTGTTGCGGCGCGAGCAGGACTCGCTCATGTTGGTGCCGTCGAACACCTCCATCATCGGCATCATCACGCTACGGCGCTGGAACATGTAGATGGTCCGCCGGTTCTGTTCCGCATGGCTCGACGGGAACCACTTAAAGAACTCGAATCCATCGGCCACATCCTGTCCAACCGCGAAGAACGCACCAGGACCACCGCCCGCGCTCTCAAGCTGGCCGCCGAGCGACAGCAGCGTGTCGCGCAGCACCTCGGATTCGAGCCGCTGCCAGTTCATCCGCCACAGCAGCCGGTTGTCCGGGTCGAGATTCGCGTAGCTCTTCCATTGCGGATGGGCGGCCGACTGCTGATAGGTGTTCGACATCAGCATCAACTTATGCATCGCCTTGATGCTCCACCCCTTTGCGGTGAACTCGCGCGCCAGCCAGTCGAGCAGTTCCGGATGCGTGGGCCGCTCGCCGTTGCGCCCGAAATCGGACGGAGTCCGCACAATGCCTTCGCCGAAGTGATGCTGCCAGATGCGGTTCACCATCACGCGCGCGGTGAGCGGATTCGCGGGACTGGCGATCCATTCGGCGAGCGCGCGACGCCGTCCGGCGCTTCCCCCGGCGAAGGGAATCACGGCGGGATCCGCTTTGCCGGTGACACATTCGAGGAACCCGGGCTCAACCTTTTCGCCCCGCGCCGACAGCTCCCCGCCCTTCAGAATATAAGTGTCGGGCAGCGACGGGACATGTGGTGGAACGATGTCGCTTACCGAGTATGCCACCGGGCGGTAGCGTCCGGTCCCTTCCGAGATGCGCCGCTGGTGGTTGCGCGCCGTCTCCCACTGTTCCCGCTCGGCGGCGGTGAATAGGGTGTTCTTCTTGTCCCGCAAGGCCCCAACGAAGTCGCCGGACTTGCCTGCCTGCTTGTGCTTGTCCCGGAGGGGCTTCTCGATCTCCTTGAGCGCCGCATCCGCGGCATCGGACTCGTCTTCATGGTTGCGCATCATGCGCCGCATCGCCGCCGGATCCTCGACGGGCAGGAACGGCGCGGCGCGCTCGTCCACGCGGGTTGCGGCGAAGAAGGCTTGCAGCCGGTAGAAGTCGCGAGTGGGAATCGGATCGTACTTGTGGTCGTGGCAGCGTGCGCATCCAGCAGTGAGTCCGAGGAAGACTTGCGAGGCAGCGCCAGTGATCTCATTGAGGAAATCCTGGCGGAGCTGGGTTTTGAAATTGGCGTCGGCCTCCCAGGTGGCCATGCGGAGGAAGCCCATCGCGACGAGCCGCTCGGCCTGGTCGCCTGCGCGCTTGTCATCGATCTCGTCGCCCGCGAGTTGCTCCTTCACGAACAGGTCGTAGGGCTTGTCCTGTTGAAACGAGCGGATCACATAGTCGCGGTAGCGCCACGCGGTGGGGCGCTCACCGTCGATCGCGAATCCGTCGGTTTCCGCAAACCGTGCGAGATCGAGCCAGTGCCGCGCCCAGCGTTCTCCGTACCGTTTGTCGGCGAGCAGGGCGTCGATCACTTTTTCGAACGCGGCGGGCGAGGGGTCGGCTTCGAAGGCCGCCACCTGTCCGGGCGAGGGCGGGAGTCCGATGAGGTCGAAATAGACGCGGCGGAGCAGCGCACGGCGTGAGGCGGGCGGCGCTGGCGTCATGGACTTGGCGTCGAGCCGGGCGAGGATGAACGCGTCGACCGGATTACGGACCCAGTCCGGGCGCGAGACCGCGGGGATCGGCGGAGCCGCGGGCGGCGTGTACAGCCACGGGTCTTTCTTGCTGGTTGCGGCTTGCGTCTGGCGGGGCAGGCTGTTAATGGCCTCGTTGATCTCCGCGATCACGGCGGGAGGCAGCGCATCAGCGCCCAGGGGCATGCGTGGCTGCGCCTCACCGCTGAGATACTTGAGGAGCAGGCTCGACTTCGAGTCGCCTGGAACGATGGCGTGTCCGTGTTTGCCGCCCTCGATGAGCTTGTCGAGGCTGGCGAGGCTGAGTCCACCGGCGGGCTGTTTCCCGCCGTGGCAGGAGATGCAGTGTTTGGTGAACACGGGCGCGAGCTTGCCGGTGAACGGATCGGCGAAGGCGAGGGCGGCGGTGAGCAGGCAGAGAACGCGGAGAACCATGCGGTCTCCTCCTATTCTATGGCCAACGGGAACGCTCGGCGCACCTCACCTGTTTGCAGTATTGCGTTGCGCACGGATTAGTGGCATAAGGGGGCCTGCTGTACCGCTCCCTTGACAAGGAGCATGAATCATGAATCTTCTTCTACGCGCGGCGGTCCCGCAGAGCTGCCTTTCGACTTTATCGAGCTGCCTTATCCAGCGAAGCAGACGTTAACGCGATCGGACCGCGGACTTTGAATTTCGCTTCTTCGGTTGACGGATCGTGCGGCTCACCTCGAGTACCGCGCGCAGAGCGGCGTTGACCGCATCGCTATCGGGAAACGCCTCCACCAGTTCCGGATGGATCACCACGAGATTCGTGAAAGTGCGCCCGGCATACTTGCCACGCACAGCGCCCTTCATTGACGCAAGATCGTATTCGGACCGCATCTCCTCGACTTCACCGCTAGCGCTATCATTGTTCATAGTATCGCCTTTCCCCGACTGTCGCCTTCCTGGCGCTGATTATTCTTACGATGCTCCCGTCGTCGGAATGCGCGACAATCAGTGTTCGTAGCCGGATTGACAACCCGATGGTGAGGTACCGCGGTTCTTCGGACGAATGCTCCGCGTCTGGAACCGTCACTGCCAAGCCATCATCCAGCACGCTCGCAGCTTCCTGAAAATCAACACCGTGCTTCTTCAGATTGGAATTCGCTTTTGCCGAATCCCACAGAATCAACACAGTTTCAGTATAATCGACCTGACCGCAACGTGGACCGTCGCTCAGGTGTGGACACGCCCAAGGCATCTACTCCCCGCGCCGGTACTCTCCAATCAAAATCGTCATATCATCCCGGTGCGGAACCCCATCCGCAAACACCCGGACCTCCCGGTCCAGCCGCGCATGCAACTCCCCGCAGGACTCCCCCGCCCCGGCCCGCAGGCACGCATTCACTCGCGCCATGCCGAACGCTTCACCGCGCGGATTCTCCGCATCGGAAATCCCGTCGCTGTACACCACCACCTTCGCGCCAGACACGAGATTCTCCCCGGTCACCCCGAACTCGCCCACATCCAGCATCCCGACCGGAAGCGCCGGTGGCATGAGCGCCTTCACACGCCCGTCCGGCAACACGAGCGACGCCTGCCCGTGGCCCGCACTGCACCAGTACAACGACCCGCTCCGGTGCATCGCGCCATAGAACAGCGTCGCGTACTTTGCGCCCTCGGCCCGTTCATATATATAGGCGTTGATCCGTGCCAGAAGCTGCGAGATCCCTTCCGGATCCCCAGGCGCGGCGATCAGCGCCCCTTGCAGCAGCGCCGCCATCAGCGCCGAGCTGACGCCCTTGCCGCTCACGTCCGCCATCACGAACACCCACAGATCCGGTCCACGCTGCAGGACGTCGTAGTAATCGCCGCCCACCTGCAGGCTCGGCGACGACGATGCCGCGGCGCGGAACCAGCCCGATTGCGGACACGCAGCGGGCAGCAGCGTACGCTGAATATCTCGCGCGATGCGCAGTTCCTCGTCCTGGCGCAGCTTCACCCGCTCCTGCTCGATCAGGCGCGCGTTCTCGATCACGGATGCGGCTTCGAGCGCCAGCGTCTGGAGGATCTCGTGGCCGCCCGCGGCGGTTGAGACGGCATCATCGTCCGAGTCCAGGTACAGGACGCCCACGGGTGCCGACAACGGCGCGTACATCGTCTCCTGGCTCGACGCCGGCCGGACCTTGACGAGCGGCACCGCAATCCCGTGGGAGGCCGCCTGCATTGCCTCGCGCGGGTTGTTCAACGCGCGCTGGATCACCGCGTGGTCATTCCCCGATAACGCATCCACGCTGCCGTTGCGCGACACCCGCAGGTCGAGTTCGGCGCCGCGTGCCAGGAACAGGAACCCGCGCGAGCAGCCAGTAACCGAAAGAGCCGCTTCCACCACGGCCTCCAGCACCTCCTCCATCGACAGCGCGCCATGCACCGCCCGGGCGACCTCGGTCAGCGCACGGAGTTTCGACATGCTCGTGCCGTGGAGATGCTCGGCCAGGCGCGCGACTCCGGCAGTGTCCTCGCGCGGCTCGAACACCAACCGGTAGCCTTCCTCCACTCCGAACTCGATCGAATCCCCTTCGGCGAGCACGGTCGGTTGCGTGATCTGGCGTCCATTGAGGAAGGTCCCGTTGCGGCTCTGCGCGTCTTCCAGGAAAAACGCCCCACCCTCGTTCAGGATCCGCGCATGGACCCGCGACACCCGGTTGTCGCGCAGCACCAGGTGATTGCCCGTCTGCCTGCCGATCAGAAACGGACTCGCCTTGATCGCCACACGGCTGCCCTGTCCACCAGGATCAAAAACGCTGAGCAGTCCCTGCATCTACTTGCGGCGGTTGTGCGAGTCCTCTTGCGGCTCGCCCGCGTGCGCGAGCTCCCGTGCCCGCAACACCTGGCAATGCGGACAGTATCCGCCGACCTCGGTGCGCGTCAGCAGGATCTCGAATCCGAAGTGCTCCTCGATCTGCCTCCGCAGCCGCTGCAGCGACTCGCCGAAGTACTCCTCCACCTTGCCGCACCGCAGGCAGATGATGTGCGCGTGCTCCTGCTTGGCGCGCGTCTCGTAGTAGTGCTGATCGCCGCCGTAGTGCAACAGGTCGAGTTCGTCGACAAGGCCGCCCTTCTTGAGCAGCTTCAGGGTCCGGTAAACGGTGACGCGGTTCAGCTTCGGATCCTTGGCCCGGGCCAGTTGGTACAGACTCTCCGCGTCCAGATGTTTCCCCGACTGGTCAATCAGATCGAGCAGAATCTGCCGCTGCCGGGTCAACCGGATGCCACGCTCTTTAAGCGAATCTGATGTTTCTGTCGCGGCCAAACTCTGACTGTACCACCTTCAGACCGTGCATGCGTCAGCGGGCTCTGGTGCAAATTCCGAGTCGAGCCAAATTCGGTAACGGCCGACGTCTCGATCGAACCCGACTCCGATCACGCAGCCAACGCGGCTCGCCAGATCTCCGGCATCG
>VFZX01000173.1 GCA_016871015.1 Acidobacteriota bacterium
CAGGGCATCCCCCAGCTTAACCGCTGTCCCCCGGTTACCCTTCGTTTGTGTCAACCGCCCACCGGCACACTTGTCAAGGATGTCTCCGGTTCGCACAGGCCGTCGTCGTCCTCGACAAGACCGAAAAGTCGCCGATCGCATCGTTGGAAACGGCGAGTAAGCAACAGCCTTGACGCGCCGTGGACTCTTACCGCTGGTGGTGATGGTGCCTGCCTTGGCGGCCGCTCCGCCGCGGCGGGAACTCGACACCCCCGTGCGCCGCGCGGCCTATCTGCGCGAGATGCTCGACGCGCTCTGCACCAGGATCGGTCCTCGGCCCTCGGGCAGCAAGGGCTTCGACGCGGGTATCGCGATCGTCGAGCGAGAGCTCCGGCGCGCGCTGCCCATCGTGGTGCGCGATTCGCTGAAGTTCCGCCGTTGGACCGTTACGGGCAAGCCGTACTTCATCGTGGGAGATCGCGCGCTCGAGACCTACGTGGCCGACAATAGTCCGGAAACGCCGGGCCGCGAAGTGAGCG
Source organism: Acidobacteriota bacterium (assembly GCA_016871015.1). GTDB lineage: Bacteria > Acidobacteriota > Terriglobia > Bryobacterales > Bryobacteraceae > SYLY01. Next base: position 519 of record VFZX01000173.1, read on the forward strand.
GGACTCTCCGAAAGGGCAGACAGTACGAGGTCGTGGACACAGCCGGTCGCGTAGTGGCCGGTGCCGGAATCAGCGAGTTCGGACGCGCGATCGTCACGATGCATTCGGGTGCGGATGACGCCGCGCTGTTCAATATCGGTCGGCAGGATGTCGAAATCCTCGAACGTGCGATCCGCGAGAAGACTCCGGTGCGGGCTCATGCGAAGGTGAAGTGGTTCGACAACGTCGAGTCGAGCAGCGTCGCGGGCACGCTTCCGGGTGATTCGAAGGAAGAGATCCTGATCGTCGCGCACGCCGACACGAAGTACAACACGCCGGGCGCGAACGACAACACGGCCTCTCTGATCACGATGTTGATGCTCGCGCACGCGATTCCGGCGGCGAAGCCCGCGCGCACGGTCAGCTTCCTCGCGACAACGGGCGAAGAGTTGACCTTCTTCGGCGCCAAGCACTACGCCGGAACGCGGCGCGCGGCGGGCACGATCGGCGACATCAAGTACTGCGTCAATCTCGACTCGCTCACCTACGGCCCGAACCTGCAGATCAACACGACGAGCGCCGGCTTGGCGAAGGTGATCCTCGACATCCATCGCGACCTGCGCATCGAAACCGAGCCGAAGGTCTTCGAGCGCGACGACACGATGGACTCAGCGCCGTTCCTCGCCTCGGGTGCGCGGACCGTGCACCTCAACAGCCGCGGCGATGACGCCCGCACGCTACCCCTGTGGCATCGCCCCGAGGATCGGGCCGAGACGATCAAGCCGGAGTTCGTCGAGAGCAGCTTCCGCGTCTTGCTCGAGCTGATCACGCGGCTACAAACGGCTGCGGTCGACCAGTGACGTGATGTGCCCGAACGCCGCGTTGCCGCGATTCAGATTCGGCAGTCCGAAGCTCGGCGCGTTGGTGAAGTTCAGCATCTTGGTGCGGAACCGTGTTGTCCAAGTAAACCCTTGCTCAGCGAGCGCTCTCCTCCTTCGGCCCGTCCCTCGCAGTAAACTCCCGCTAGCCGCTCACTCCTGAGACGTGCACCCCTGCTTCTGCCGAGCGAACGGAACGGATCGAGAGGAAACCCATCGAGTTGATGCGGACAGCTCCAGCCCGAACGTGCGCGCGTCGAGCTTGCCGTCGCCGCGCAGCCCTACTTCGCTCTCGGACCGATCTGGTCCACCGCAATGGCTTCGAAGGCCACCCCCGCCGGGACCCGATGCGCGCCCGTTTCCGGCTTGAAGAACGACACGTCCTCGATGGCGACGTTGCCGCCCGCATCGAGCACCCAAGGTTGAGCCGGCGCGCGAACTGCCAGACCGGGTCCTTGGATCAGGTTTCGCCGGATAACATTACCCTCCGGCGGTACTCCGCCTGGCCGCGCCAGATAAGGGAGTACGGTGCTGATACCCGGGTACTTCGCCGCATATGGAGACTCAAGCACCTTCATCGCTTCCACTTTCGCCTTCATCAGGACGTACACCATGTCCTGCCATACCTTGCGCTGGTCAAGGCCGCGCGCGTCCACGTGAATCGCTGGATTACACTCCACGAATACGTTGTTCTGTGTGTTTTCGGCAAGGATGCGTGACAGTGTGGAGATCTCCTGATACCTTTGAGAGCGAAGGAGGCGATCAGTGGAGATACCGCGAGAGCTGAGTGAGTTGGGGCTGAGGCTGGAGCAGTGGCGGAGCCAGCAGGGCAAGGGGGCGGGCACGGCGGCTGCCAGAGGAGTTTTGGAAGGAGGCAGCCAAGCTCGGCGAGCGGCATGGATTTGCCCGCGTGGCGAGCGTGCTGCGGGTGAACGCGGCCGTGCTGCGCGGCAAGAGCGGCGAGAGCCGGCCGGCCTTTGTCGAACTGGCATTGCCGGTGACGATGGGCGAGTGCACGCTCGAGATGGAGACCCGCCATGGCAAGATGCGGCTCGAGATGAGAGCCATGCCAGTGGCGGCGATGGCGCAATTGGTGCGCGCGGTGGCCGAGTGATCCAGATCACGCCGCAGATGCGAGTGCTGGTGGCTATCGAAGCCATCGACGGACGCAAGGGCATCGACTCGATTGCAGCGGTGTGCCGGGAACGGTTGCAGTCCGATCCGTTCTCCGGCTGCGTCTTCATTTTCCGGACACGTGCCGGATCTTCGATCAAGGTCCTCGTTTATGACGGCAGAGGGTTCTGGTTAGCCACCATGCGGTTGTCGAAAGGGCGCTTCCGGTGGTGGCCGCAAGGAGAAGTCTCGCGTGCGCTGGAAGCCCATCAGGCGCTGGTGTTGTTGGCGGCTGGCAACCCGGAGGTGGAGTCGGCGCCCGCCTGGCGAAAAGTGTAGCCGGAACAAGAACGCTTCGAATTGTAAAAAAACACGCACCAGCCCTTACGTTCTTTGACGGCTTCTGGCATTCTGTCGATGGATGCACTATCGCTACCGTGGCCGCGACATCGGACGTCCCCAGATCGAGTCGATCACCGCGCTGATTGCCGCCCATCCGCACGCCAAGCGGCAAGAGCTGTCACGGCTGTTGTGCCAAGCCTGGGACTGGAAGCAGCCCAACGGACAGTTGCGCGGCATGGTCTGCCGCGGACTGCTGCTGATGCTGCATCGCGCGGGCGAGGTCACGTTTCCTCCGCCCCGTAGCAACTCGCCGGGACGAGCCGCGCGCACCCGTCCGGAGCCGGTATTGATGGACGAGGCCATGATCACGGGCCCGCTCGGCGCGCTCGGCCAGATCGAGATCGAGCCGGTTCGAAGAACCGCGCTCGAACGGTTGTTCAATTCGCTGATGGAACAGTATCACTACCTCGGCTACGAGCAGCCGGTGGGCGAGCACCTGAAGTATCTGGTGAGCGCGGGAGGCAGGCCGGTGGCGTGTTTGGCGTGGTCGAGCGCGCCGCGGCATCTGGGAGCGCGGGACCGCTTCATCGGCTGGGATCAGGGGGCGCGCAAGCGCAACATCCATCTGATTGCCTACAACACGCGGTATTTGATCTTGCCGTGGGTGAAGGTGGAGCACTTGGCGTCGCATCTGCTGGCGCGCGTGTCGCGGCGGATCGCCGCCGATTGGGAGAAGATGTATGCGCATCCGGTGTGTCTGCTCGAGACGTTCGTCGATCCGGAGCGATTCCGGGGGACCTGTTATCGAGCGGCCAACTGGATCGATGTGGGTGAGACGACCGGGCGCGGCAAGGACGATCAGACCATGCGTGCGAACCGCTCGATCAAGCGGGTGTTGGTGTATCCGTTGGACAAGCGGTTCCGGCACAGGATGAGCGCATGAAAAAGCCAGAGGTGGCCGAGGTTGATCGAGGGCAGTTGCGGGCGCTGTTGGAAAAAGCGCGCAGCCAGCCGTTGTCGGAGGCCGAACACGGGCAGCTGATGAGCGCGGTGGAGACGCTGGGCTACCTGACCGATTTGTTGGGCGACAAGGCGACGACATTGCGGCGGCTGCGGCAGTTGTTGGGGATCGAGATCGCCAATACAGAGAAGACAGCGGATGTTTTGGCTGGTTTGACGGGTGATGGCGAAGCGGAGTCCAACAACAAGAGCGAGGGCGGCGGGAAACCGAAGCCGAAAGGGCACGGGCGCAGGCCGGCGCAGGCCTATGAGAAGGCGGAGCGGATCAAGATCGCGCATGCGGAGTTGAAGCATTGTGACCCTTGTCCGGAGTGCAAAACCGGAACGGTGTATGTGCAGAAGGAGCCCGCGCAACTGGTGCGGGTGACCGGGCAGGCTCCGTTGCGGGCGGCGGTGTACGAGTTGGAGCGGTTGCGGTGCGGATCGTGCGGATGGGTGTTCACGGCCAAGGCGCCGGATGGCGCGGGGCCGGAAAAGTTCGACGAGACGGCAGCGGCGATGATGGCGGAAGCGCGTTACGGGACAGGGGTGCCGGCATACCGGCTGGAGCGATTGCAGGAGAGGTTGGGAGTACCGGTGGCGGCTTCCACGCAATGGGAGGTGGTTGAGGAGAGGGCGGATTTGTTGAAGCCCGCGCGCGATGAGTTGATCCGGCAGGGAGCGCAAGGCGAAGTGGCGCACAACGACGACACGGTGATGCGGATTCTGAAAATGGCGGTCCGGCGGGTGACACGCGGACGGGCGTGTTCACATCGGGTGTGGTGCTGGTTGTGGGAGTTTATCGTGTGGCTATTTTTCTCACCGGGCGACAGCACGCGGGCGAGAACGTATCGGATGTGTTGAAGTATCGCGCGGCGGGACTGCCGGCTCCGGTGCTGATGTGTGATGCTTCGGCGAGCAACACGTCGGAGCTGGATGAGAACATCGACTACCTGTTGGCGCGCTGTATTCCGCATGGGCGGCGCAAGCTGGTGGCGGTGGCGGGGAGTTTTCCGGATCAGTGCCGGCACATGCTGGTGGAGTTGGGCAAGGTATTCAAGGTGGATGCCCAGTAAAAGCAGAACGGGTTGACGGGCACCGAGCGGTTGGCGCTGCATCAACGCGAAAGTAAACCCATCATGGATGGGCTCGAGAAGTGGATGAGCGATCAGATGGCGCAAAAACTGGTGGAGCCGAACTCGGGATTGGGGAAGGCGATCAGCTACTTCCAACGGCACTGGAATGGGATGACGCTGTTTCTGCGGAAGGAGAACGCCCCGTTGGACAACAACATCGCCGAGCGGGCGCTCAAGAAAGCGGTGCTGCACCGGAAGAACTCGCTGTTCTACCGGACGATGCACGGCGCCGAGGTCGGGGACCTGTACATGAGCCTGATCCACACTTGCGAGTTGAATGGCGTGAACTCGTTCGACTACCTGGTCGAGCTGCAACGGCACGCTGCCGAACTGGCGCCTTCGCCCGCCGATTGGATGCCGTGGAACTACCGGGAGACGATGGCCAAGCTCGCTTCGGCGGCTTGATTTGGGTCAGAGTTTACAAGTTCACGGGCTCGGCGCAGGCTTGCCGGAAACTCACGTTGTTCTCGACGCGATTGTCGCGGCCCCCGCCCACGAATGCTCCGTATTTCAGTTTGTAAAAGATGTTGCCGTAGATCGTGATGCCCGAAGCGCAGTCGTCGAGGTACACGGCCATCGATCCAAGTCCAACGCCGCCCAACTCGTGAATGTAGTTGTACCGGATTACCGTGCCGCGCTCCGTATAATCGCGTCCAATGTAGATGGCGCCCACGTCACCCGTCTCAAGCGCAAGATGGTGGATGTTGTTGTATTCGATGACATGATCGTTGCCGGTGATCAGGATGCCCGCGTGCGGCCCGTCGTGGATCGCGTTGTGCGCTACGCGGTTGCCCACACCGTTCACCTTCACGGCCGGGTTGTAGGTGCGTACCCATTCGCCCATGTGATGGATATCGCAGTCCTCGACGCGATGTCCGGCGGGAGTCAACGCCGCACGGTCCCCTCCGGTGATCTCGATGGCACTGTCGCCCGTGTGTGAGATCTCGCATCGCTCAACGGCGTGCCCTTTGCCGCCGTTCACGATCACGCCCACGTTGCCAACGTTGCGAATCTTCAGCGCGCGAAGCGTCACGGCCTCTCCACCTTCGATCGTCACTCCGTTGCCGCGGCCGGCCTCGAGCGCGAAACCCTCGAGCCGCAGTCCGCGCGCATCGCTGATGCTGATCAATGGCTGATCGAGCTTCGAGACAAACACCTCGGACTTGCGAATGTCCGACGGAGGCCAGAAGTAGATCTTGCCCGCCGCGAAGTCCAGCCAATATTCGCCTGGTTCGTCGAGTTCTTCCAGCACATTGAGGAAGTAGTAGCGCTGGTTCTTGCGAAAACCATAGATGCCATGCGGCGCCGCCGTTAAGATGGACTTGCCGGCCGCGTCAATCGAGGTTACGCGTTCATACGTATCGGCCCAATCCCACGACCAGTAACCGTGAACCCAGATGTCCGGGGCCTTCTTCCAGGCGGAAGGCCGGTCCCCCGAGTAACGGAATCCGAACGGCAGCCGCCCGATCCTGCGGCCGTGCCCATCGTCTTCTGGATCGGCGTCGGATGCCTCGGCGATACGCGTGAATTCGACGTTCGGCCAGCGCGCCACCCTCATGCGTTTGCCGTTGAAGAACAACTCCGAGTGCGCCGGCATGTGCTCCCGTCCGAAACCGCGTGCTTGAAACGCGCCCAGCCCGGCCACCGTGGCGGCCATCACGTTTCGCCGGGCGCTGACGGATAACCGCGCCAACACGGCCTTGTCGCTTACCGGGCGCCAGCCTCGAACCCGCGCACCGCCGATCAAACGCGCACCCGGATCAGCTATGTAGACGGAGCCTTCGGGATCGCGCGCCCCGAACTCGAGCGAGTGGTCCAGCAGATAGTCACCAGCCTGAATGCGCACGGTGCCGGGCCGCCGCGAAGCTCGCAATGAATCGCGTGCCCGCTCGATGCCGGCGGCACCGTGCTTGGCAGTCACGGCCACTTCGCCGGAGACCGCGGTTGCGGCCAGTCCCAATACGATCGCGATTCTCATTGGTAGATCTTGGCCGTTTCGTTGCGGGACGCCTACTGGAGCATCCGGCCCTTGCGGATCCGGTAGTCCTCGACGCCACGGGTCGATACGGCCCGGCACATCTCAAACAACCTGGAGCGGGCGCGCATGCCGATCCGCTCGGTCAGGTAGTACCGCGCCGAAGCGTCCCCGCCAATACCCGACGGCAAAGGCGGATCGCCCGCCTCCGGGTCGCGCAAGTTCGTGGTTGCGATGATCGGCTTGTTGTTGTTGTAGCGGTGGGTGATCAGTGACGTGACCGTGTCCTCCACCCAGTCGCTGACGCGGTGGGCGCCGAGATCGTCGAGCAGCAGAACTTCGCAGTCGAGCGCCTGTTGATAGGCCTCGCGCAACGCCGAACCCGCGGCGGCGTCATAGGAAGTACGCAGCCGTTCGAGCAGATTCTGATAGTCGAAGAACAAGCCCGCGAATCCGCGTTGGATGAGCCGCTTCAACACCGCGACGGCGAGGTGCGTCTTGCCTGTTCCCGGATCGCCGATGAAGAGCAGTCCCTGGCGCTTGGTGGAGAACGGATACTCGCGCGCGAACGACATGGCCACGGTCACGGCGTGCTGCAGGTGCCGGTGGGTGACCGGGTTTTCGGGCAGCGTGTTGAAGTTCTCGAAGGAGGCGTTCCGGTAGAGTGGCGGGATGTTGGCGGCCGCCGTCATGCGCGGGATGCGGCCATTGTTGTAGCAGTCGCATCGCAGGACGCCGCCGATTCCCTCGCGCGTGACGGGCTTCCAGCCCGATCCTCCACACCACTCGCAGACTGCTTCGAGTTCGTCCATCCTCTACCAGCTTACTCGACCACCGCGAGGACCTCGCCGGCGGCCACCGCGGATCCGGCCTCGACGCGCACCGAAACGAGCCGGCCCGCTTTGGGCGACTGCATCTCGTTCTGCATCTTCATCGCTTCAACCACCAGGATTCCCTGCCCGGCTGTCACTTCCGAGCCCTCTTCGGCGAGTACGCGGACCACCTTGCCCGGCATCGGCGCGGTGATCTCCAGCCTGCCCTGGCGCGCGGACCCGTTCTTCGACTCCGTCATCTCGCGCGGATCAATCACCTCAATCTCAAAGCGGTGGCCGCCGGCCCATGCCCATTTGCCGTCGAGCCGGACCTCCAGGACCCGCCCTTCGCGAATCACTGAGTAGACTCCAGGTTCGACTTCGATGAAGTCCTTCCAGGCACCGGCGTCCACAGCCACCTCCGAACCGTTGAGAAGCACCTTGCGGGTCATCGCAGTTCACGGCTCCGTCCCTGCGACTTCCATCTGCCGGCCGTGGCTTGGACGGGTGGAGAGGCGGCGGCTGTTCGCATTGACCGGAGAAGGCCCGCCGAGGCTGCCGCTTGAGCGAGCACCGCGTCCGGCGCGGGATTGGCCGCACGTTCCAAGTATTCCGGAATGAACCCTGTGTGGAGCCGCCCGGCCCGGAACTCCGCGTCGTCCAGAAGCCCCTCGAAGAATCCGATGTTGGTCTCGATGCCGCCGATGCCGTACTCGCGGAGAGCACGCCTCATCCGCTCGATCGCAAGCTCGCGCGTGCCTGCCCAGACGGCAAGCTTCGCAAGCAATGGATCGTATTCGACCGGCACGGTCCATCCGGGATAGATCCCGCTGTCGATGCGGATTCCAGGTCCACCGGGGGTGGAAACCGAGGTCACACGGCCCGGACAAGGCATGAAGTTCCGCGCGGCGTCCTCGGCGCAGATACGGCATTCGATGGCGGCTCCGCGCCAGGCGATGTCTTCCTGGCGGACCGTCAGCTCTTCACCGGCGGCGATGCGCAACTGCCACTGGACCAGGTCAAGTCCGGTGACGAGTTCGGTGACGGGATGCTCCACCTGAAGCCGCGTGTTCATCTCGAGGAAGTAGAAGTTGGCATCCTGATCGACCAGAAACTCGACCGTTCCCGCATTGTAGTACCCAGCCGACCGCGCAGCCCGCACCGCGGCCTGGCCCATGCGGAGCCGTAATTCCGGGTTCTCCGTAACGAACGGTGACGGGCATTCCTCCACCACCTTCTGATGACGGCGCTGAATCGAGCATTCGCGCTCGCCCAGGTAGACCATGCGGCCGAAGCGGTCACCCAACACCTGAATCTCAATGTGGCGCGGACGCTCGATCAGCTTCTCGATGTACATCGCGCCATTGCCGAATGAGCGCGCCGCCTCACTGGACGCATCACGGAATGCGCCCGCCATTTGCGCCTCCGATGCCACGTGCCGCATTCCCTTCCCGCCCCCGCCCGCGGCAGCCTTCAGCATCACCGGATATCCGACCGCCGCGGCCGCTTCACACGCCGCGTCCACATCGTCCTCGATCGGACTCTCGGTTCCGGGCACAACCGGCACGCCAGCGTTCATCGCAACGTACCGGGCTTCGGTCTTCAGACCCATCTGCTCGATCGATTTCGACGAGGGCCCCACGAATGCGACGCCACCCTCCTCACATGCGCGGGCGAAGGCGGCATTTTCACTAAGAAATCCGTATCCGGGATGAATCGCGTCGCAATCATGTAATCCCGCAGCGGTTAAGATTCGTTCTACGTTCAGGTAGCTTTCGGAAGGGGCCGCCGGACCGAGGAATGCTGCTTCATCCGCCATTCGGACGTGCAGCGATGCCCGGTCCACATCCGAGTAGACCGCGACGCTTGCAATGCCCATCTCACGCAACGCCCGGATCACACGGACGGCGATCTCACCCCGGTTGGCAACCAGAACTTTACGGAACACAGATTCCGATTGTAACGCTCTCGCTGCTTGCACACCTTGAAGAATCAATTTTCGGAGGTTTTCTATCGTGCGATGTCTCACCCGTGTGGCGATTGGAGCCATCTCCACCCTGACCATCACTGAAGCGCAATTGATCGACAGAACAAAAGCGCCAAATCCCGTGGGAGCGGGAATCAACAAATCCTTGAGTCAGCAGACCGGTGCCGGAAGAGGCACGATCAATACGCCGGACTCGTCCCTCTACATCATCAAGCGGGATCCGTTCCGGTCCATTCGAAGGGGACGCCAGTTGTTTCAACGGAAGTTCTCGCTTGGAGAAGGGCTGGGTCCCATCTTCGGCGATGGAACCGGGGATCCAGTGGCCAACAAGGCGGTCGGCGCGGGATTTGCCGATAGCTGCGCTGCTTGCCACGGACGCCCGAGAGGATCAGCAGGATTCGGCGGTGATGTCGTGACGCGTCCTGACAGCCGCGACGCGCCACACTTGTTTGGACTTGGGCTCAAGGAGATGCTCGCCGACGAGATGACGGAAGAGTTGCGGAACATCCGTGCGGCGACGATTCAAGAGGCCCGGAGCAACGGGCGCCAGGCACGCCGCAGCCTGGCTGCCAAGGGCGTCGAGTTCGGGTTCATTAGCGCGCGGCCGGACGGGACGCTGCTGACCAACGAAGTCGAGGGTGTCGATCCGGATCTGCGCGTGCGGCCGTTCTTCGCGCATGGCGCAACGATCTCGATCCGCGAGTTCGCCGTGGGCGCGTTCAAGGATGAAATGGGCTTGCAGGCCCCGGATGCTGAGTTGGCCGCCGCGGCGGCGGGCGCGCGCATCGTGACACCTTCAGGGATGGTATTGGATGGCTCGCTCGACCGCATTGAAGCGCCACCCACAAGCGATCCCAACGCCGACCCGGACCGCGACGGCAAGACGAACGAAGTTCCCGTGGCCTTGATCGACCACATGGAGTTCTACTTGTTGAACTACTTCAAGGCGGGCCGTGGCGACCGCAGTCCGCGCGACACCCGTGGACTCCAGGAGATGCAACGCATGGGATGCACATCCTGCCACGTGCAGAACTTCACCGTGGTCCGCGACCGGCGTGTGGCTGATGTCGAGACGGTGTTCGATCCGCAGCGCGGAGTATTCAACCGGCTGTTCGCGACCGCATCGGCACTGTTCTTCGAACAGAACGATGGTCCGCTACCGTCGTTGAAGCTGCCGAAGGCGCTGCCGTTCCAGGTCCGCGACATTTTCACGGACTTCAAACGGCACGACCTGGGTCCGAACTTCTGGGAACGGAATTATGATGGGACGTTCCAGAAAGAGTTCCTGACAACGCCGCTGTGGGGCGTGGGGAGCACGGCTCCGTACGGCCACGATGGACGCAGCAACGACCTGCACGAAGTGATTCTGCGGCATGGCGGCGAGGCGCAACGGTCGCGGGACCGTTACGCACAGGCAGGCCGCGATCGGCAGCAGGAGGTGGCGGGCTATTTGACCACGTTGATCCTATTTCCGCCCGACGATACGGCGTCGAATCTGGAGCCGGGAAATCCAGGGGCGGCGAACTTTCCTCAAGCGGGGCATGGCAGTATCCGGCTGACCACGCTATTTAACAATCCCAACGATCCGGAGTAGAGCAAGCAGTTGGCGGCGCCACGTGGTACATTAGTGACCGCGTGGCCCGCCTGATTTCCATTATCCAGGCTCTGGCGCTGAGAGCCGCGTCGTGGGTTGTACCTGCGGCGGAACGTGAGGAGTGGCTGGCATCGTGGTCCAAGGAGAGCGGGCACTACGCGGCCCGGCTCCGGATGCGGGGCGTGGAGGGTTTTGATTTTCTCGCGCGGATCGGACAGCGGATGGGCCAGGCGTTCGCCGAAGCTTGGAGCCTGCGGCGTGAATCCGGCTCTTCGATGGTCCTCGCTGGGGCCGGACGGCCCGCGCTCTTCATTGTGGCGCCGGCGGCTGCACTCGCTGCTATTGGATTGTGGTCGGGCGGATTCTCACGGACGCGTGAGATGTTAGAGGCCCGCGGCGACTTGATGCTGGTCGCCGAGAATGGCGTAATGACTGGCGCCCGGATGCCAGTCCCCGCCAAGCTCGTCGCGATGTGGCAGGAGAAAAACGAGACGTTCGTCTCGATGGCAGGCTACCTTTGGGACGGGAACACGCTGTGGCACGGCGCGGGCTTTGAAGGCTTGGTCCCACCGGGAGCGGCGCTGCTCCTGCGCCGCGGGATGGAACGGAGGCCCCTGCCGCGTCGCGACACGCGTCCACTTATGGTAGTGGGCCGTCTGAAGCCTGGCGTAACGGTGCAGCAGGCGGTGGAAGACCTTCGCTGGGTGGCCGGATTCTATCGCAAGTTCGGCAAAGTGTATCCATTCCCCGAGGGATCGGTGACGCCGATGCGACAGGTGGTCCGCGAGCCGCTGGTGCGGTATGCGTGGATCGGCGGGGTCGCGATCGGACTCTTGGGGGTGATCGGCGTGGCCGGGATTCTGCGCCATTTGCGCTCACGGCGGTTCCACCGGAGGTATTGGCTCTATTTCGCGGGTAAAGCGGTGCTTTATCCCGTGTTGCTGTGTCTGGCGGTCTGGGAGTTGAGTCCGGCGGCGGCGTTCACGATGACCGGCACGCCTCCCTATGGTGCCGAGCCGTGGACAAGCTGGGTGTCAGTTGTCTTGCTGGCGCTGTTCATCTATTGGACCGTGGCCGACCAACGCGCGCGGTGCCGCCAGTGTTTGGGGCGGCTCGAGCTTCCGGTGCGAGTGGGATCGCCCGGCGCGGTCCTGCTGGATCACGCCGGTGTCGAGACGGTGTGTTGTCAAGGACATGGCGCCCTTTATGATCCCGAAATGACGTCGGGGCACGTGCAGGCCGCGGGGTGGACGGCGCTGGACCTGGCGGACGACCGGGATCCGCACGAGGTTCGCTGAGCCGCGATTCCCGTTATCCTGGAGAATACTCTCCATGAAGCGAAGCACTGCTCGGGTGGAAGGGACAGACGGCGGCGGATCAGCCCGGTTGAACGTCCTGCTCAAGGAGGTCGGACTCCGGCCGTATGTTCTTTGACGGCTACAACACGGACGGATTCCACGACGAACTGCTCGTCGAAGGCGGAGAACCACGGCCGCACGCCCGGCTCCTCTGCGAGACCATTGACTCCTTGCCTGCGGGCGAACTGCTGGACTACCAGGAGTCGGCCGAGCGCCTGTTCCTCCAGATGGGAATCACGTTCAACGTCTACGGCGACGTCAGCGGCGCCGAGCGGATCTTCCCCTTCGACCTGATTCCCCGCATCGTTCCCGCGGCAGAGTGGACCTGGATCGAACGCGGACTCCAGCAGCGGATCTGCGCCCTGAACCTTTTCATCGATGATATCTACCACCGGCAGCGCATCCTCTCCGACGGCGTGATCCCGCGCGGAGTGATCGAGTCGGCGCAATCTTTGCGTCCGCAATGCGTGGGCATGAACCCGCCGCGCGGAGTCTGGTGCCACGTCACCGGCACCGACCTCGTGCGCGACCGCGACGGCCAGATTTATGTCCTCGAAGACAACCTCCGGGTCCCCTCGGGCGTTTCCTACGTGCTTGAGAACCGCGCGGTGATGAAGAGTACGTTCCCTCGACTGTTTGAAGGCATGGCGATCCGGCCTGTCGATGATTATCCGCTGCGGCTGCTGGACATGCTGCTATCGTTAGCGCCCGCTGGCATCACCGACCCGCGGGTGGTGGTCCTCACGCCCGGCACCTACAATTCCGCGTACTTCGAACACAGCTTCCTGGCGCAGCAAATGGGAGTCCAGTTGGTGGAGGGGCGCGACCTGGTGGTCAGCGGCGGGTTCGTGCAAATGCGTACGACCAAGGGATTCGAGCGCGTGGACGTCATCTACCGGCGTATCGATGATGACTTCCTCGATCCGCAGGCATTCCGCACCGACTCACTGTTGGGGGTTCCCGGACTGATGGATGCCTACAAGTCCGGCCGGGTGGCGCTCGCCAACGCGCCGGGGAACGGCGTGGCCGACGACAAGGTGATCTACGCCTACGTGCCGGACATGATCCGCTACTACCTGGGCGAGGAGGCCATCATCCCCAACGTCCCAACCTACCTGTGCTGGCGCGACGCGGACCGGTCCCACGCTCTGGCCAACCTCGACAAACTGGTGGTCAAGGCCGCCAACGAAGCGGGCGGATACGGAATGCTCGTCGGTCCCCACGCGACCGAGGCACAGCGGGAGGAGTTTGCCGCCAAGATCCAGGCGAATCCGCGCAACTACATCGCGCAGCCAACCCTGGGCCTGTCGCGTGTCCCGATTCTGGTCGACGGAAAACCCGAGGGCCGGCACGTCGACCTGCGGCCCTACATCCTCTACGGGAAGGAGATCTACGTCCTCCCGGGAGGACTGACCCGCGTTGCAATGAAAAGAGGTTCGCTGGTGGTCAACTCATCCCAGGGCGGTGGAAGCAAGGACACGTGGGTGCTCGCGTGAACACCTCCCCTACGCCCTTGCTGAGCCGTGTCGCCGACTCCGTCTATTGGATGTCGCGCTACATTGAACGCGCCGAAAACGTGGCGCGGTTCGTTGAAGTGAACCTGCGCCTCATGCTCGATGCGCCCACCGGCTCGGGACAAGCCCATCGTCAACACCAGCGGTGACTCAGAAGCTTTTGCCGCACGCCACGGAGAGGCGACGCAGGACAATGTGATCGAGTTCCTCACCTTCGACGAGTCCAATCCGAATTCGATTATGTCGTGCCTCAAGTCGGCGCGTGAAAACGCGCGCACCGTGCGCGACACCATCTCCTCAGAGATGTGGGAGCAGGTCAACAAGCTCTACCTGATGATGCGGGACGAACTGGATCCGGGCAGCGGCCGCCGCGCTCCAAACGACCTGTTCTACAACCTGCGCATGGGCTGCCACCTGTTCCAGGGAATCACGGACTCGACCATGTCGCACAACGAGGCCTGGAACTTTATCCGTCTCGCGCGGAAGCTCGAGCGCGCCGACAAAACCTCGCGCATTCTGGACGTCAAGTACTTCGTCCTGCTGCCGGCGGTGCGCGTCGTGGGAACGCCGATCGACGACATTCACTGGGCCGCGGTGTTGAAGTCGGTCTCCGGATTCGAGATGTACCGGAAGCGGTACGGCCGCCTGACACCGCCCAAGATTGTCGAGTTCCTGCTGCTCGACACCGAGTTTCCACGCGCTGTCCGGTACTGCCTCTGGACCGCGTCGTCCTCGCTGCACGCGATCACAGGGACTCCCGTGGGCTCGTTCCGGAACGAAGCCGAGCAGCGCCTCGGCCTGCTGCGCTCGGAAATGGACTACGCGCAGGTGGACCAGATCATTCATCAGGGGCTGCACGAATTCCTGGACGCGTTCCAGACCAAGCTAAACTTGATTGACGAAAAGGTGTTTCAGACGTTTTTTGCTCTGCGGCCCCTGTCGGACCACCAATGACCTACTGCCTCGGAATTCAAGTCGAAGAGGGGCTGATCGGGATCGCGGATACCCGAATCCTGTCCGGAAACGAAGTCCGGGTCGCGAAGAAAACCTGGGTCCGCCAGGGCGACGGCTACTCGATGTTCGTGATGACCTCAGGACTGCGCAGCACGCGCGACAAGGTCCTCATGAATTTCGAGGAACTGCTCGACGAGCGCCCCTCCGGGTTTGACCGCCTGTTCAAGGCGGTGAACGCGTTCGCAACCGAGATCCGAAAGGCCGCGGCCGAGGATCGCGAGCTGCTCGAAGCCGCCGGACTGCGATTCAATCTCCACGCGCTGATCGGGGGACAGTGTTCGGCGGACAAGGCACACAAACTCTACCTGGTCTATCCGGAAGGCAACTGGGTGGAGGTCGGCGAAGAGACGCCTTATGAGATCATCGGTGCGTCTGGCTACGGCAAACCGGTGCTGGCGCGGTCGCTTCAGTTCAACGACTCGCTCCAGTTCGCGTTCCGCTTGGGCTGCCTGTCGTTCGATTCATCGAAGGTGTGCGCCGCCGATGTCGACTATCCGGTGGATGTGCTGCTCTACAAGCGCGACAGCTACCGGATCATCGAGCACCGTTACAGCCAGGAAGACTTGAAGGAGATCACGAACTGGTGGAGCGAGCGGCTGAAGAAGTCGGTGCGCGAGATGCCCAGCGCGCCGATTGACCGTGCATTTGCCAAACTCGAAACGGCCGCCGCGCCCCAGCCGGAATGAAGTTCCGCGTCAGCCACCAGACTCACTACACCTACAGTGAGCCTGTCGAGCTCCAGCCGCATATTTTCCGCATGCTTCCGCGGGGCAACGGATCGCAGCGCGTCACGGGATTCGAGCTGCGCCTGGATCCGGCGCCAGCGGGATTCAGCGAGGGGTTGGACGCGGCCAACAACGGAGTCCACTACGCCTGGTGGGAATCGCTGACAACCCGGCTTTCGGCCTACAGCAGCTTCGAAGTAGAGACCCTGCGCGCAAATCCATACGATTTTCTGCTTCCGGATCCCGCCTTCGCCTGCCTTCCGGCCACCTATCCGGACCCGGTGCGCACCACACTCGCGCCCTACTGTGTCAGCCGCGAGCCGAACGGCGCGGCTCACGCACTGGCAAAATCGATTGCCCAGGAAACATCCTGGGACACACTTGCCTTTCTGAGCGCCTTCAACCGGCGTCTCTACCGCATCATCGAACACATCACCCGCGACGAGGGCGCTCCACTCACCGCCGAAGCGACTCTTCAGGCCCGCCGGGGAGCTTGCCGCGACACCGCCGTCGTCTTTATTGAAGGTTGCCGGGCGATGGGACTCGCGGCCCGCTTCGTGAGCGGATACGAGTTGATCGCAGCACAGGCTGAGGAGCCCAACATGCATGCCTGGGCCGAAGTCTACCTGCCGGGCGGAGGCTGGCGCGGATACGATCCGTCGCGCGGACTTGCGGTCGCCGAAACGCACATTGCCGTCGCGGCTGGACTCACGCCGCAGATGGCCGCGCCGGTGACGGGCTCCTTCCGTGGCCCCAAGGTCGACTCGTCGCTCTCGTTTGAGCTGAGCATTGAAGCGCTCTAGGCGCGGCCAGAATATACTGGGGCCATGGGAAAATTGCTCTACTTTGTCCTTCCGGCCGCCCTTTTCGCCCAGGGA
>VFZX01000174.1 GCA_016871015.1 Acidobacteriota bacterium
CTGGAGGCCAAAATCGGGAATCCAAGGCGTTCCGGCAGCCTGGCAACGAAAAATCGTGCTACGCAACAACCACACTTCGACCGGCGGCGATGAGCGTTCGCCCGTCAATTCTCGGACAGGCTCCTAGGCTCCCCGGAAACGAATCTACGCGAACGTGACCGTCCCGAGCACCACCGCCCGCTTCGCGCCCGTTGCCGTCGCGATGTTGCCAGGCCGCTTGCACCAGGTCGCATGGGCCATCAGCGCGAACGCGATCGCCTCTTTCGCATCGGAGTCGATCCCGAAGTCGTTCGTCGTCAGCACCTGCACCCCCTGCAGCAGCTCCCGCAGGTGACTCATCAATTCCGGATTTCGCACGCCGCCGCCGCCCACGATCAGGTCGTCGACCACATGCCGCGGACGCACGAACCTTCCGATCGCCAGGGCAACCGTGCACGCCGTGAGCCGGCAGGCTGTCGCCACGGAGTCCTGCGGCGATAGCCCGCGATCCAGAAACGCCTGGATGAACTCCCGTCCGTATTGTTCCCGCCCCGTCGTCTTCGGCGGCTTGCGGCGATAGTAAGGATCGGCCAGCAGCCGCTCCAGCAGTTCCTGGTCCACGCGGCCTTCCGCCGAATAGCGCCCGCCCTTGTCATACGTCAGCCGCCCGCCGGTGTGGTGCTCCATCAGCAGATCCATGACCATGTTCGCCGGACCCGTGTCGAACGCAATCACGTCCCCGGCCTTGGCTCCCGGTGGCAGCGAGGTGATGTTCCCGATTCCACCCAGGTTCAGCGACACGCGTCCGCGCTTCGGATGGCCGAACAGCATCAGGTCCGCGTAAGGGACCATCGGCGCGCCCCGGCCGCCTGCCGCCATGTCGCGAGTCCGGAAGTTGCTCACCACCGGGATTCCCGTCCGCTCGGCCAGCACACAACCATCGCCGATCTGCAGCGTGCTCGCCACCTTGTACTTTCCCCCAACCGCCGCCGGGACATCCTCGTGGAAGATGGTCTGCCCGTGGCAGCCGATCAACCCGATCGAGTCCAGCGGCATGCTCTCGCGGACACACAAATCGCGCAACGCCTTGGCGTACAGTTCCGGCAGCAGGAAGTTCAGCCGGCTGATGTCGCGCGTGTGGCAATCCTTGTTGGACACCGCCATGAGCGCCTCGCGCACCGCTGCCGGATAGGGCGACGTCGAGTGCGTTACCACCTTCGACAACTTGCCGGACCGCGCGATATCCACCACCGCCATATCGATTCCGTCGAGCGAGGTGCCCGACATGATCCCTGCGACTCTCATCGGTTCAATTCCTCCTGCAGCTCGGCGAGCAGCTTCAACGCATCCACCGGGCGCAACTCATCCAGGTTGAGCGACCGGATGCGGCCGGCGATCTGATGCCCCACCGGCTCGAACAACTGGATCTGCACCGGCTCAGCCCGGCGCCGCGCCTGCTTCTTTGGTGTCAACTCACCGGACACCTGTTCCTCGGACTTCTCATGCAGCGCCAGCACTTCCCGCGCCCGGCTGATCACGGACTGCGGCAGCGCTGCCAGCCGCGCAACCTCGATCCCGTAGCTGCGGTCAGCCGCGCCCGGTTCCACGCGTCGCAGGAAGATGATCTGGCCGCCGGAATCCTTGACCGAGACGTGCAGGTTGCAGACGCCGTCAAGCTGTCCGGCCAGAGCCGTCAACTCGTGATAGTGCGTGGCGAAAAGCGTCTTTGCGCCGATGCGGTCGTGCACGTACTCGGCCACTGCCCATGCCAGCGCCAGCCCGTCGTAGGTGGCCGTGCCGCGCCCGATCTCGTCGAGCACGATGAAGCTGTCGCGCGACGCCGTGTTCAGGATCGCCGCCGTCTCCGTCATCTCGACCATGAACGTGGACCTTCCGCGCGCCAGGTTGTCGGCTGCGCCGATGCGCGTGAAGACGCGGTCCACCAGCGGCAGTAGCGCTTCCTGCGCGGGCACGAACGATCCCATCTGCGCCAGGATCAGCATGAGCGCGGCTTGCCTCAGGTAGGTCGATTTGCCGCCCATGTTGGGTCCTGTAATGATCGCGACGTACTTGCCCGACGCCTCCAGGAACAGGTCGTTCGGAATGAAGCGGGACGCTTCACGCTCGGCCAGCCGCTCGATCACCGGATGCCGCCCGGCCAGCACCCTCATGCTCGAATCGGCCGAAAAGCGCGGACGCGCGAAGTTGCGCACCGCCGCCGTCTCGGCCAGCGCCGCTGTGACATCGATCTCGGCGATGCAGCCCGCCGTCGCGCGGATCCGTGTGGCTTCCGCCGCGGCCGCTGTCCGCAGCCGGTTGAAGATATCGCGCTCGATGGCGAGCATCTTTTCCTCCGCGTCGAGGATCTTGCTCTCCAGCTCTTTCAACTCGGGTGTGGTGAACCGCTCGGCGTTCACCAGTGTCTGTTTGCGCTCATAGTCGGTGGGCGCAAGTGACAGGTTCGACTTCGAGATCTCGATGTAGTACCCGAACACGTTGTTGAAGCGGACCTTCAGCGACGCAATCCCGGTGCGATTCTTTTCCCGCGCCTCGATCGCCGCAATGTACTGCTTCGAGTTCCGGCTGATGTCGCGCAACTCATCGAGCGCCGGATCGTAGCCGTCGCGGATCACGCCGCCGTCGGCCAGACTCACCGGCGGCTCCTCAGCCAGCGCCCCGAGCAGGGTGTCCCGGACCTCGATGAGATCATCCATGCCCGCGAGGATCGCCGCCACGCGGGCCGACTCGAGTCCCTGCATCGCCTGCCGCAGCGCCGGAATCTGCGCGATCGACCGCGCCAGCGCCAAAAGCTCCCGTGGCGTGGCCGTTCCCATGGTCGTCTTGGCCAGCAGCCGCTCGAGATCCAGAATCGACCCAAGCACCTTGCGGATGTTGGCGCGATGGATGGTGCGCGTGTGCAACTCCGCAACCGAGTCGAGCCGCGCTTCGATCTCCCCGGCGTCCATCGACGGACGCAGCAGCCGCTGGCGCAGCAGCCTTCCACCCATGCCCGTGGCCGTCTGGTCGATCACACTGAGCAGCGTCACGTCGCGGCTCTCCCCTGCAAACAGCGGCTCGACCAGTTCCAGGTTGCGCACCGTCACCGTGTCGAGCAGCATCGAGCCTGACCGTTCGACGTAGGCCGGGCGGTCCAGGTGGTCGAGTGCCGACCGTTGCGTGTCGCGCAGATAGTGCAGGATCGCGCCCGCCGCGCCGGTGGCGAGCTTTTTCCCGGCCAGTCCGCAACCATCCAGGCTCAGCAGCCGGAAGTGCTCCTTGAGGATCCGGTCGGCGTAGTCGAACCCGAACTGCCAGGCCTCGGCCATGGTTCGCACGCCAGGCAGCGCCGCGGTGTCATCCGCCGTCAGCACCTCACGGACATTCAGCGCCTCCAGCGTCCCCACGGTCTCGTGCGCCGCCGTTTCCGTGGTGAAGAACTCGCCGGTTGAGATATCGACCCAGGCGATCCCCGTCCGTCCGTTCGCGGTGACCACCGCGGCGAGAAAGTTGTTCTCGTGAGAGCGCAGCAGGTTCGAGTCGGTCGCCGTCCCGGGCGTGATCACGCGGGTGAGCTCGCGCTTGACGATCTTCTTGGCGAACCGCGGATTCTCCACCTGGTCGCAGATGGCCACGCGGTGCCCCTTCTGGATCAGCCGCGCGATGTAGCCGTCGACGGAATGGTGCGGGACACCGCACATCGGCACCGGGTCGCCGCGTTCCTTGTTGCGCGACGTGAGTGTGATCTCGAGGTCGCGCGCCGCGATGACGGCGTCCTCGTAGAACATCTCATAGAAGTCGCCCAGCCGGAACATCAACAGCGCGTTCGGAACCTGCGCCTTGACGGACTGGTACTGCCGCATCAGCGGCGTGGCGGCATCCTGCATCAGGCGTAGAGGCCGCGCAGCTCGATGGTGAACTTCACCCGGTCCAGGGCCAGCATGTAGGCGGCGGTACGGTTGTTCACGCGATGCTTTTCGGCGTACTTCACGACGTCGCGGAAGGAGTTCACCATGATCTCCTCCAGCCGCTGGTTGACCAGGTCCTCGTTCCAGTAGAACCCCTGCCGGTTCTGCACCCACTCGAAATAGGACACCGTCACGCCGCCAGCGTTGGCCAGGATATCCGGAATCACGAAGATCCCCTTCTCCTCAAGGATCTTGTCGGCGGGCGCGGTCGTGGGTCCGTTGGCGCCTTCGCAAATGATCTTGCAGTTGAGCTTGCCCGCCGTCTGGGACGTGATCACGTTCTCCGTGGCGGCTGGCAGCAGGACGTCGCAAGGCAGGTAGAGCGCTTCTCCACTCGGGATCGTGTCGGCCTCAGGGAATTCGCACAGGGATCCGGTCTCCTTCCGGTGCTTGAACAGCCCCTCGATATCCAGACCCTTGGCGTTGTGAACGGCCCCGTCGCGCTCGATCACCGTGGTGATGCGGAATCCCTGCCGCGTCATCAGCCGTGCCGCCATCCCGCCCACGTTACCGAATCCCTGGATCGTGACCGAGGTCTCCGATGGCGTTCTGCCGAGCTTCTTCAGCGCTTCGAGTGTCACGATCATGCAGCCGCGGCCGGTGGCCTCAGTCCGTCCCCGCGACCCGCCCAGGTCCAGCGGCTTGCCGGTGACCACCGCGGTGCTGGTCTGGCGCATGTGCATCGAATAGGTGTCCATCAGCCACGCCATCACCCTTTCATTGGTGTTGACGTCGGGCGCCGGGACATCCTTTTCCGGACCCAGGAACTCGATGATCTCCGCCGTGTATCGCCGCGTCAGCCGTTCCAGCTCGCCCGGCGACAGGATCTCCGGCTCGCAAATCACGCCCCCCTTGCCGCCCCCGTACGGGATGTTCACCACCGCGCACTTCCAGGTCATCCAGCTTGCCAGCGCGCGGACCTCCTCGAGCGTCACGTCCGGCGAATAACGGATCCCCCCCTTGGCGGGACCACGCGCGATCGAATGCTGAACCCGGTAACCCGTGAACACCTCGATCCGGCCGTCGTCGAGCAACACCGGAATATAAACTGTAATTTCGCGCGACGGCGTACGCAGCACCTTGCGCAGCCCCTCGTCCATGTTGAGGCGTGTTGCCGCCTCGTCGAAGCGGGCCTCGGCGGCCAGCCTTGGATTGAGTTCGTCGGACCCGGACATCAATCCCTATTATCGCGCTACCACGTGTTGCGGATTCCCAGCTAGGAACCGCTCCACATTCTCCAATGAAAGGGCCAGTCCCGCCTCGAGCACCTCCGGCGTGATCCCGGCGCAGTGTGGCGACAAGACCACGTTCGGAAGCTCTGTCAGGACATGGCCCGCGGGCAGCGGCTCCTGGTCGAACACGTCGAGGCCCGCCCCACTGATGTGCCCGGACCGGAGCGCATCGACCAGCGCCTGTTCATCGGCAATCGGTCCGCGGGCCGTATTCACGAAGATTGCGCCGGGCTTCATCCGCGCCAATTGCTCCCGGCCGAGGAAGCCTCGCGTATCTTCCGACAGCCGGAGATGCAGGCTCACCACGTCGCTTGAGGCCAGCAGTTCATCCAACGGAACCATTTCGAAGCCCAGGTCGCGCGGATGCATCGTCCAGGCGATGACGCGCATCCCGATCCCCTGGGCCAGGCGCGCGAACCTCTGGCCGATCGCCCCGAGTCCGATCACGCCCACGGTCTTGCCCGACAACTGCGTCATCGACCCGCGCGGCCACTGTCCCTGCCGGACCTGCGCGTCGAGAGCCGGAATCTTGCGCGCCACCGCCAGCAGCAGCGCCAGCGTGTGCTCGGCAATCGACGGCGCGGATACGCCCGGCGTGTTCGTTACGGTCACGCCATGGCGCGAGGCGGCGGCGAAATCGATGTTGTCGGTTCCAGTTCCCCAGATCGACACTTGTTTCAAGTCCGGGCACGCTTCGAACACGGCTGCGGTGAACCGGCACGACGAGCGGATGTTGACCGCGATCTCAGCGCCGCGGATCCGCTCGATCAACGCCGGCTCGGTTCCCGGCAGCGAGTCATAATAGCCGACTTCGTGCCGGGTGGTGAAGTCGCGGTAGGCGCGGCTGTTCGCCATCACCACCGGGTAGTCATCTGGAATTACGATGCGGGGCATCGTTCCAGTGAACTACTTTGCGAACGTGAACCGCAACCCCGTCGTGTAGAGGATGTCGTTCTTTTTCCGGCCGGGCAGGGGATTGCTCAGGAACCGGTCGGACACGTTCACCTGCCAGGCGAGCGACTTGCGCAACGCGGTGACCAGGCCCAGGTCGAAGTTGATGCGGTAGGCGCCGGCGTTCGACAGGTTGTTGAACATTCGGAACGACTGGCGCAGCGCCGTCACGGTAGAAAGCTGGTAGGTGAATTCGTCGCCCCAGTAGGCTTCCGCCGAGTTCCGGATCAGGAGGTTCTCCAGGCGCTGGCCGTTGACGATCCGGCTGTCGTCAAACTTTTCGCGGTTGTAGGCGAGACCGCCGACGAGGTCAAGCTGCGTGGTCTCGTTCTTGATGGCCATGTAGCCGGCGCCGCCGCCAAGGACGAAGCGCAGGTCCAGGTTCTGGAACTTGTCGTACTCGTAGTCGTTGAACAGGTTGACAAACGCCCGCCGTGACCGATTCCGGTTGTAGCCAACGCCGCCGCGGACTGCCTGCGCCACGTTGGCCGAAACGTTGTTGATGGTAGCGGTCGAATAGATCTGGTTGAAGTAGAGATTCATCTTGTCGGTCCGCGTCAGACGCGCCGTGTTGAACGCGTTGGTCTTGGCATTGCCGCGCGCCGCACTGAGTCCGATATCGAAGAATCCCGCCCACAGATCGCGCAGCCCGGGATGCAGCAGCCGCTCATAGGCAGCTTGTTCCGCACTATTGCGGATGGTGGCCACGTTCGCGATCGGCGTCTCCTGTCCAGCAACGCTCACGTTCCCGCCCGCGGTGGTGATCTTGCCCTTGACGGCGTTGTCGCCAGGCAGCACCACGGTCAACTCCTGGTCGGATGCGACATTGGTCACGGCCGCCCACGGAATCGTGACTTCGCCCATCAGTTTGGACTTGACCACCAGATTGGCGCCATCTTTTTTAACGATCTGTCCGGTGACACGATCGCCGTTCTCTAACGTGACTTGGTCCGCGAGCAACACCGCGGGCACAAGAACACCTAAAAACGTTTTCATCGGATGCGACTCCTGCTAATGAAGATGTTCCTATTGTACTTTGGGTAGATGCGAATCCTCCTCGCGATCACATTCGGCGCGGCCTCCGCGATTGCGCAAGACTCTCTGCTGGCAAAGCAAATCCTGGACCCCAAGCAGCCGCTCATGGAGGTGCAAGTCTACACGGCCGCGCGTGTCCCGCCGGTCCCCTCGTTCACCACGGCAGCCGAATGGGAACGCTACGCAACTGAGCTTCGCCGCCGCGTGCTCGACGAAGTCGTCTTCCGCGGTGAGGCGGCCGCCTGGCGCGACGCCAGCGCAAAGGTCGAGATGCTCGGCTACTTTGGACAAGGCGACGGCTACCGGGTCCGCAAGTTCCGCTACGAGATCATCCCCGGCATGTGGACTGGCGGGCTGATCTACGAGCCCGCGTCCCTGTCCGGCAAGATCCCCGTCACCCTCCACGTCAACGGACACGAGCGGACCGGCATCTCGACGCCCTACATCCAGTGGCGCTGCATGAACCTGGCCAGGAAGGGAGTGCTGGCGGTCAATGTCGAATGGCTGGGCATGGGACAGCTCAACACGCCCGGATTCGGACACTACCGCATGCCGCAGATCGATCTCACCGGATCCAGCGGCCTGGCGTTGTTCTTTCTCGCGCACAAGCGCGCCCTCGACATCGCCATCGCGCATCCGAACGCGGATCCAGCCCGGGTCGCGGTCACGGGTCTGTCCGGCGGCGGATGGCAGACCATCTTCCTCAGCGCGCTGGACACCCGCGTTGGCGCCGCGATGCCGCTGGCCGGATACTCGAGCTACGTCACGCGAGCCCAGTGGCCCACGCTCGACCTCGGCGACTCCGAACAGACCCCCACCGATCTGGCGGGCACCGCCGACTACACCCACCTCTCCGCCATGATGGCGCCGCGCCGCCTGCTGATCGCCAACAACGCCAAGGACACCTGTTGCTTCCGTGCCGACTACGCGCCGGCGCCCTTGATCCAGGCGGCCACTCCTGTCTATAAGCTCTACGACGCACTGGACCGCCTCGGCTACCACATCAACCACGGCGACGGCCACAATTACGACGCCGATAACCGCGAAGCGTTCTACCGGCTGGTCCGTGACGCATTCGTGCCCGGCATGGACACCACGGATGTCTCGATGGAAACGGACACCCGCACGGCCGACGCGGTGCGGATCCCCCTGCCCGAGGGCAACCTCGACTTTCACACTCTCGCTCTGCAACTCGCCGCAAAGAAGTCCGCACCGAAGGCGCCGCTGGCCCAGATTCTCCGCACGCGCGGCCTGTCCGTCGATGCCCGGCAAGTGGACAAGATGGACCGGAACGGAATCCAGGCGAAGTATTGGAAGCTCCACATGGACCGCTCCTGGACTGTTCCCGCCGTCGAACTCGTCCAAGGCTCACCACGGTCGACGGTCATCGTGATCGCCGACGAGGGCCGCAAAGCCGTCGAATCCCAGATTCTCACGCTCGCAGCGCAGGGACACCGCGTCCTCGCGATGGATCCTTTCTACTTCGGCGAATCCAAAATCGCCACGCGCGACTTCCTGTTCGCCATGCTGATCGCGGGACTCGGCGAGCGTCCACTCGGCCTACAGGTGAGCCAGATCCTTGCGGCGGCGCGCTGGCTGAATGGGCCGGTCACCGTCCATGCCTTCGGGCGGCGGACCAGCCTGATCGCCGCCGCCGCGCACACGCTCGACAGCAAGCAGATCCCCGCCATTGTCACCGAAGGAGCGTTCTCCAGCCTGCGCCAGATCCTTGACGAGGACCTGACCGTCGACAAGTTCCCCGAGCTGTTCTGCTTCGGGCTGCTGCAATACGAATTGCGCGGCAACCGCCTCGAGTAGCTTACTGCATCGAGTCGAACGCCTTCACGCCCGCCGTCGCGATCTGCGCATCCTCGAACGACTGCACGCCGCTCACCCCGATCGCGCCGATCACCGCGCCGTCACGCATCAACGGAATCCCGCCCTCCACCGGCAACGCGCCTGGCAGCCGCAGGATCGCCTGGCGTCCGCCCTTGAGCGCATCCTCGAAGGCCTTGGTAGGCCGCTTGAACCGTACTGAGCTTTCCGCCTTCTGAATCGCCACGTTCACGCTGCCGATCTGCGTGCCATCCATCCGCTGCAGGTAGACCAGGTTCGCGCCGTCATCGAGAATCGCGATCACCACGTTCCACTTATTGGCCATCGCTTCCGCCTCGCACGCCGCGGCAATTTTTTTGGCGGCGCCGAGCGTCATCGATTTCTTGGAGGCGAGCTGGGCGAACGAAAACAGGGCCGCGCCCGCGATCAGTCCCGCGAGGATCAATGCTTTTCTCATGAGGGAAAGACTAGCACAAACCGCCGCGGGTGTATAATGCGTTGAGTGAATCTCATGAAAACCCGCAGACACTTTCTCGGAACCGCCGCGCTGGCAGCGGCAGCCGCGGCGCCCGCGCCCGCGCAAACCGCCGGAGTCACCCGGTATGTCCGCTTCCGCAAAGGAAATCTCACCGCCCAGGGAATCCTCGAAGGCGAGACGATCCGCCAGATCAGCGGCGACCTGTTCGGCGCCCACAAGCCCACCGGCGCAACGCACAAGCTGGCCGGCGTGAAGCTCCTGTGGCCCTGCGAGCCCACTAAAGTGCTTGCTCTGGCCGGAAACTTCAAGAGCCACATCGGCAACCGTCCGCCGTTCAAGAATCCCGAGATCTTCTACAAGCCCCTCACTTCGTTGCAGAACCCCGGCGATCCCATCGTCCTGCCGCCCGATCACAAGCGCGTCGACTACGAGGGCGAACTCGTCATCGTTATCGGCAAGACGGCGAAGAACGTCTCCCTCGCTCAGGCCAAGGATTACATCTTCGGCGTCACCTGTGGCAACGATGTCAGCGAGCGCGAATGGCAGAACGGCAAGGAGAAGGACGTCCAGTGGTGGCGCGCCAAGGGAGCCGACACGTTCGGTCCCGTCGGACCCGCTATCGCCCACGGGATCAACTACGCCAAGCTCCGGCTGCGGACCATTGTCAACGGCAAGGTGGTGCAAGACGAGAGTACCGCCGACCTGCTGTTCAACTGCGAGCAGATGGTGAGCTACATCAGCAAGTACGTCACGCTCCTGCCCGGCGACATGATCTTCACTGGGACTCCGCAGACCACCCAACCCCTCAAGGCCGGCGATGTCGTCGAGATCGATATCGAAGGCATCGGCGTCCTGAAGAACCCGGTCGTCAAGGGCTAGAGTTCCGCCTCGCCGTCCAGGCTCCTCCATAGATACCAACTCGCCACGCTCGCCCAGGGCCGCCACGGGCGCGCGATCTCCTCCATGGCTTTGGGCTTTGGCAGCCCGTCCAGCGCGTAGAGATTCTTCATTGCCGTACGGATCCCGTAGTCGCCTACCGGCAGCACGTCCGGACGCCGCAGCGCGAAGATCAGGAACATGTGCACGGTCCACTCGCCGATCCCCCGGACCTGGGTCAGCCGCTCCACCGCCTCCGCGTCCGGAAGCGACGGCATCGCCGTGAAGTCCACCGCGCCGTCCCGCGCGTGCTTCGCAAGATCCCTCACGTACTCGGCCTTCCGCTCCGACAACCCCGCTTTCCTGAGACGCGCCATCCGCAGCCGCAGGAGGTTCTCCGGCGTCACCTCGCCGCACGCCTTCTCCAACCGGTCGAAGATCGCCGCGGCCGCCGTGCCATTAAGCTGCTGGAACACGATCGACCGCGCCAGCGCGCGAAACGTCGGCTCATGGTAGCGGATCCCGTAGCGGCCCACCCGGCCAATGAGCGCGTCCATCACGGGGTCGGACTTTCGCAGGTGCGCCAGCGCCTTCTCCATTTGAAACAGAATACCGCGCCCGCGCGTCATCGATAATATGAGCATGGACCGCAGAACGTTTCTCGCAAGCCTCGCGGCCGCGCCGTTGGCCGCCCAGGAAGACCCCGTCATCAAGGTCGATGTCGAGCTGGTGAGCCTGCTCTGTTCGGTGCGTGACAAGCGCGGCAAGTTCATCAAGACCCTGGAAAAGCCCGACTTCACGATCCTGGAGGACGGCAAGAAACAGGATGTCCGCAACTTCAGCCGCGAGTCGGATCTTCCGCTCACCATTGGCCTGCTCGTCGATGTGAGCGGCAGCCAGCGCAACCTCATCGAGATCGAGCGCCGCGCCGCCGGCCAGTTCTTCAAGCAGGTGCTGCGCGAAAAGGACATGGCGTTCCTCATCAGCTTTGGCGCCGAGGCCGAGCTGCTGCAGGACTCCACCAACTCGGTGCGGCTCCTGCAGAAAGGGCTCGACGGCCTGCGTGTGAACAGCGGCGTCGGGGGAGTCCACCCGAGTCCCACCGGACAGCAGGCGCGCGGCACTATCATGTTCGACGCGGTCTACCTTGCCGCCAACGAAAAGCTCAAGCGCGAGGTGGGCCGCAAGGTCATCGTGCTGATCACCGACGGCGTCGACATGGGATCGCGAATCTCCAAGAATGAGGCGCTCTCCGAGGTCCAAAAGGCGGACACGATCATCTACAGCATCTACTACACGGATCCCAGAGCCTACGGCGGATGGGGATTTGGCGGCGACGGCGACCTCAAGAAGATGTCCGATGAAACCGGCGGGCGCGTTTTCCACGCCTCCGGCCGCAACAGCCTGGACGAGATCTTCGCCGAGATCCAGGAAGAGATGCGGAGCCAGTACAATTTGGCCTACACTCCGTCCAATCCCAACAGGGACGGCGGATTCCGCAAAGTTGAGGTCAAACTTGCGCACAAGGACTACAAGGCCTACGCGCGCAAGGGCTACTTCGCGACTGCCGCCTGAAGTACCCTGGAATTGATGTTTCCGCTCGCTTTCCTCCTCGCTCTGCGTCTCAACTCCGATCTGCCGGGAGTCACCTACAGCCAACCACAACTGTTGGGAATGGGAGACCAGATCGGCCTGGTGTTTGGCTCCGGCAACGCGATCTACTACGCCTCCTCGAAGAATGACGGGGAGTCGTTCTCGCAGCCCGTCAAGGTGGCCGAGGCCGGCAAGCTTTCCCTCGGCAGACACCGCGGACCCAGGGTCGTCAGCTTGGCAGGCGCCCTTGTCGTGACCGCGATCACCGGCCAAAAGGGCGGCGGCGCTGACGGCGATCTGATGGCCTGGAGCTCGGAGGACAACGGCAAGACCTGGTCCGCCGGCATGCGCGTGAACGACGTTCCCGGATCCGCCCGCGAAGGACTGCACGCGATGGCCGCGGGCAACGGTATGATCTTCGTCACCTGGATCGACCTTCGCCAGAAGGGCGGGCGCCTGTATGCCGCCAAATCGACCGACGGGGCCAAGAGCTGGTCGCGCAACACCGTCGTGTACGAATCGCCCGACGGCCACATTTGCGAATGCTGCCATCCCACCGCGCTGATCGGGGCCGCAGGCGCGGTCCACGTGATGTTCCGGAACTGGCTCGAAGGATCGCGCGATCTGTACCTCACCACCTCGCGTGATGCCGCGCTCACGTGGCAGACTGCGAAGAAGCTCGGGCGCGACACGTGGAAGCTCAATGCCTGTCCAATGGATGGCGGCGGACTCGCGCTTACAGCCAACGGGAAGCTATTTTCGGTGTGGCGGCGCGACAAGGAGATCTTCGTTGCGATGCCCGACACACGGGAAAGCAAGCTCGGAGCGGGCAAGGATCCGGCGGTCATCTCGGGCCTCAACGACCACGTCTACGCCGTGTGGACAGGGCCCGGCGGTGAACTGCTGACCCGTTCCACGGAAGAGGACAAGGTCCATCAGCTTGCCACCAAGGGCGCCTATCCGTCGGTGATCTTCACCGGCCACCGGATCCTCGCTGCCTGGGAAGAGGGTGGCGGAATCTCTATCGGAACCGTGCCTGCACCTTCTCTTGGTTCTTCAAACCGCTTTCAGTAGGAAGCGCCACCGCGTCGTTTTCAGCCAGTCCTTCCAGGACCTCGGCTCTCGCAACGCTCGAGATTCCCACCCGCACCGGACGCCACGCCACCGCGCCGCCCTGAAGGATCCACACGCCAACCGCTGCACCCTCCCGCCGCACCGCGGACCTGGGAATCGTCAGGACGCCCGTCAGCCGGTTGGTCTGGATCTCCACGTTGACGTTGGCGCCAGGTGGCAAACGCAGGTCTGCGTTCTCGATCGTGGCCTCGCACTCCCCCACCTGGCGTGAGCCGAGCGGCGCCACCTGGGTCGCAGTCCGCTCGATGCTCCCGATCCATTCAGCGCCCGGAAGAGCATCCCAGGTGACCTTCAGCGGCAGCCCCTTCGCCACCCGTCCCAACTCCGGCTCATCCACATAAACCAACGCACGCAGCGTCCGGATCTCACCGGCCTCGGCGATCAGATCCCCCGCGTTCACGAACGCACCGGACTTCACCGGAAGGTGGAACACCACCCCACCCGCCGGCGAGGTGACTGCGAGTTGCGCGATCTGCGTGCGTACCTGGGCGATGGCAGCGCGTGCCTCACGGATCCTCGCCTCCGCGGCCTGCCGCCCTTCCGGCGGCAGCAGCGAACCGCGCTTCGACTCCAGGGCCGAAATCTGCGCCTCGGCCTGCGTCTCCCGGGTTCTCGCCTCGGCGGCCTCGTGGGCGGTCGCGGCTCCCTTGCTCAGCAGGCGGTCGAGTGCCTCGCGCTCGCGCCGCGCCGTGTCGCGCCGGGCTTTGGCCTCGCGGATACCGGCCTCGATCTCGGCGATCACCGCCGGCGGACCACCACGGTCAAACTGTGCCGTCCCGGTCTCCACCTGCGCGAGCCGTGCTTGAGCCGCGTCAAGTTCGGACTGCAGTCCGCCCGGATCAAAGCCCGCCACGAGTTGCCCGGGCCGGATCCGTTCTCCGCGGCTAATGTGAAGCGTGAGTTTCCCCGCGCGGCTGGCGCGGATCGCGACCGCCTGGGCCGGTTCCACACGGCCGTTCGTGACCAGCGTGCTGGTGAGGTCCTCGCGGCGCACCCGCACGAATTCGACTTCCTGTGGCGGTGCGGGCTTGAGCGCGAGCCACGCGACAACGCCGGCCGCCGCGGCCATCACCAGCCAGGCCGCTACCTTCTTCACGGCTCGATCACGGCTTTTCCGGACCGCCAGTCCTTGACCGTCATCAACGCCTCGTGCGCCTGTTCAAGCGGATAGCGATGCGTCACCTGCGCGGAGAACCGCTCGCGCCATGGGCCGAGCTCGAGCATGCGGAGAGCCGCGTCCACGTGCCGGGGCTCGAAGCCCCAGGACCCCTGGATATGGAGCTGCTTCCGCGTGATCAGGTGCGGGTTGAAGGAGATGTTCCCCGCGTTGGCGTACTGTCCCAGCACCAGGAAACGGCCGCCGTCGCGGCACAGCTCGATGCCCTCGTTGACGGCGTCCGGATGCCCCACGCATTCGACGACGGCGTCGGCGCCGTAGCGCGTTTCCTCCATCACCCGCTGCCTGCGCTGCTCGACGGTGGTACCTTCGACCGGGATCGTCACGTCAGCCCCGAACTCGCGGGAAATGGCCAGGCGGTGTTCCGGTCCGCCGATCATGATGATCCGGCCCGCGCCCGACTGCCTGGCCACCGCGAGCGCCGCCTGGCCCACCGGCCCGCTCCCCTGGATCACCACGGACTCCCCCCATCTCACGGGCGCATGCTGTGTGCCGTGGATCGCTGTGGCCAGTGCGCACCCCGCGCCCACCACGGCGAGATCGGGCAGGGAATCGGGCAGCTTGAAGATCGAGGTCCCGCGCCGCAGCAGGATCCGTTCGGCATAGCCTCCTCGCAGGTGCGGGGACTCGTCGCAGCAGTAGGAGATCCCGTACGCCTTGCGGGTGAAGCAGCGCGTGGGTTGCCGCGTCACACGGCAATGGAAGCATTCGCCACATGCGATCGAACTCGCCCAGGTCACCCGGTCGCCGGGCCGCAGCGGATCGCCCCGCCAGTCTACGGTGAGTCCATCGCCCAGCGACTCGATGACGCCCGCCGTCTCATGCCCCAGAATCACCGGAAGCGGGACCGGCAGCTCCCCTTTCCAGAGATGGACATCGGTGCCGCAGATTCCGGCCATGCGGACCCGGACAAGTGCCTCGCCAAGGCCCGGCTCCGGCGCGGGGAATTCGCGGATTTCAAGGGGCTGGTGGTAGGCGGCCAGTACCGCGGCCCGGACACCGGTCATTGGGGCCTCGCGCAATACTCAAACAAAAGCCGGCACTCGATCTCGTGGACCTCCTGCGCCGTACGCCACGCTTCGGAATCCGGCTCGGCGCGCGCCGATTCCCAATAGTCAATCCAACGGAAAGGATCCCACCGGTTCTTCATGCCGAGCCGCGCGCCGGCTTCGGTGTAAAGGCTGGCGAAGACAGGATGCTCTCCGGCCCTCCGGAACCAATAGGCGGCGTTCGCTGGATCGGGCTCCAACCGGTGGATGATTCCGTGCCAATAGCTGCCTTCAGGTGTGTCCAGCTCCTGGGCGGCTTGGTGTGCTCCACTCCAGTCGCCCTGGCGCAGAAGAGATCCGGCTACGCAGCCGCCGGGGGAGCGGCATCCCGCGAAATCTGAAGAGAGTGCCATAAAAGAGAAAGAGCGAACTGGTCGCCCAGTTCGCTCTCGAAACTACTGAAGACTGAAACTGCTTACTTCCGGCGCCGGATGAGGGCCAGTCCAGCAAGACCGCCGCCGATGAGGGCGAGGGTGCTCGGCTCAGGAATCACTGGATCGGGGTTCATGTTGATCTGGATGTTGTCGATCACGATATCGCTGTTCTGGATACCGGTGATGATCATGCCGTAGCCGTCAAAGGTCGTGCCGACGCCGATGCCGAGGGCGGCAAAGCTCACCGTGTACGTTAGCAGCGAGGAACTGGTCAAAGGAACCGTAACGCCAGCTCCCGGAATGTACGTGCCACCGGGAATCGCTCCAGGGCCCTGGTGCAAGAACACAGTGATGGTAGCGCCGGCACCGAGGTCATGGCTGGCTTGGAAGGTCAGGTTCGTGTCGAGGGCGGTGACGACATAATTACCGCCCTGGCCGGTCAGGAACGCAAAACCTTGCGAAACAGAATCAGAACTGAAGTTCGCGGTGTTGGAGTTGCCGGCGTCGACAGCCAGGGTAACGCAGCCCGTTCCGCTGCTCCTGGTCGCCGAAATGGCACGGGTTCCAGCCCCGCCCATAATGCTGGATCCGGCGTGGGAGCCACTCGTCGGACCGGCGCAGCCCGCCCCCGGATCAACGTTCGAAACGATATTGGTCGCGCCTGCAGTCGTGAAATCATCGATTACGACGCCGGCGGTGGCGAGCCCGCTCGAAAGAGCGAACGCCGCCAAGGTTAATAGGGATTTTCTCATTCTCTTCTCCTCCGAAAAAATCGGATTGAATCCCTGGGCTCCGGGTATACAACTCCCCGAAGCGCTACTCAACAACATCTCGATTGTAGGGCGGATGCTTTACCGATGTCAACGGTTTTGATGATAAAAATCTTAGGCTAGGTACCATTGAGCCTTAGCTTTACGGGGAATGGAATAGCTAGGCCGGGTGGGACGGTGTAGTACTTTTGCTGTAACAGCAAGGTGAAAATGTCCCCTTTGAGCAAAGTAGAAATGTCCCCTTGACAACCTCCAGGCTGGGAGGGTGAAGGAAGGACAACAACTACTGATGAGCCAACGGGACCGAGACCGGCTGGTGGTATTGAAGAA
>VFZX01000175.1 GCA_016871015.1 Acidobacteriota bacterium
AGCGGTTCCAGGTGGCCTAGCTTATGCCCGTCCCCAATTTCCAGCAGGAAGTCCGCCTCGGCCTGGTGTTGTACGGAGGCGTGTCGCTGTGCATCTACATTAACGGCGTGGTGCAGGAACTGCTGCGGCTGGTCCGGTCCTCTGCTCCCGACGGCGGCCGCATGATGGCCGACGCGCCAGGAGGAACGGAGGCGGTCTACCGCAAGCTGAGCCAACTCTTGAACACTCCGGGCATGTCCGCCGCGGGACCACAAGCCGACCCCGATCCCCAGGCCGATGTGCATACGAAGTTCGTCATCGACCTGATCTCGGGATCTTCCGCTGGCGGCATCAACGGCGTGTTCCTTGCCAAAGCGCTCGTGCTAGAGAAGGGGCTCGACGACCTGAAACGCCTCTGGGTCCAGGAAGGCGACATCGAGCTTCTGATCAACGACAAGATCTCGACACCACCAGGCCTCCCGGTGCAGGATCCGCCCAAATCGATCCTGAACGGCCAGCGCATGTTCGCGAAGCTGCTTGAAGCGATGCGCGCGATGGATGCGGCGCCCGTTCCTCAGGTCTCGCGGCTGGCCGAGGAGATCGACCTATACGCCACGGCGACCGACCTCAACGGGCTGCTAGTGCCGATCCAATTGGCGGGAAAGATGGTGTTTGAACGCCAGCACCGCGCGGTCTTCCGCTTCCGTTACGCGCCCGATCAAGGCGTCAACCACTTTGGTGCGCCCTACACGCCGCTGCTCAGCTACGCGGCGCGCTGCACGAGTTCATTCCCGGCGGCGTTTGAGCCAATGAAGCTGACTCTGGCCGATCCGCTGCTGCCCGAGAACGAAAGCGCGGCGGACCGCTGGAAGCAGGTGGCCGAAGCCTACGACGCGCCCCTCACCCACACCGGCATGCCGGTTCCGCAGCAGGCCGCGCTCCCGCAGCGCCCGTTCGCCGATGGAGGCGACCTGGACAACAAACCGTTCGGGTTCGTCGTTGAGGAGATGGTCAAGCGGCCGTCCGCGCTTCCTGTGGACCGCAAGCTGATCTACGTCGAGCCCTCGCCGGAGCAGCCCGAACGCGATGCCACCGGTTTGCGCGAATTCGATGCGGTGCAGAACGCCTGGGCAGGACTCTCCGGCCTCCCCCGCCAGGAAACGATCCGTGAGGATATCGCCAAGGTCCAGCAGAGGAACCGCGAGGTCGAGCGCTTGCGCCGGCTGACCGCCGACATCGACCGCGTGGCGGGAACATTGAAATCCAGTGGAACTCTCCAGCCGCTCACCGGAACCACCTGGATGAAGCTCGACACCCCGGCCATCGCGGCGCGGTACGGCCGGGCTGGTGTCGTCTACCGCCAGCTCCGCGTCAGCCTGGTCACTGACGAACTTGTGGCCCTGATGTGCGCCCACTTCGGAATGCCGGTGGACTCGGCCTACGGACTCGTCATCCGCTCCGTGATCCGGCGGTGGCGGCGCGAGCAATATGAAAAGCCAGTTGCCGGACAGGCAGACCGCCTCAATCTGTTCCTGTATCACTTCGACTCGGCCTACCGCATGCGCAGGCTCCGGCATGTGCGCCGCGTAGCGGCTGAGTCGCCCGACCCGGACGTCCGGAGGGTGATCGCCGAGATGAACGAGTTGTACCGGAATCTGCGCCGGATCGAAGCGAAGCCAGCCGGACTGGTCGAGTTGGGGACGGGTCAAGACCTCGTGAAGGCCCTGTGCGGCATGGATCTCTCCAAAGCCAATCACGAGACGAATGCGGACCAGCTGTGGAATACGTACAAGGATTGGATCTACGAAGCCGCCAAAGTGATCCGCAAGCACTACGGCGATGCGTTCCGCCAGGAGCGCAAGGTCATGGACACGATCCTGCCCCGGTCCGGGGGCGGACCGAGGGCCCAGATCCGCCAGGAGTACGACGGGTTTGAATCGCGCGACTCGATCGTTCTGCCGGTGATGCACAACACCGGGCTGTCGGAGCCCGATATCGTCGAGGTAGTCCGGATCAGCCCACTCGATGTCGAGCGCCCCGTCGCGCTCAAGGGTGACCAACTCGGCCACTTTGGCGGATTCTTCGATCGCGATTGGCGGGTCCACGACATTGTTCAGGGCAGGCTCGACGGCGCTGAGTGCCTCATCAACGCATTGTGGCCGGCCGCCTGGAACCAGGACATGCGCCGGCGCTACATTCAGGAAGCGCGCGAGGCCATTATCGTCGAGGAACTCGCCCAGCGTCCCGAGATCATTGCCGTCAACGCAGCACGGCCGCTCACCGCCGATGAGATGCTGACGCTGTTCAACGCGAATCTGAGAAAGGAACCCCAGCGGGACCTGGTGGCGCGCTCGCTCACCCGGTCCACCACGATCCTTGGCAGGGTTCTCGAGGAGATCGCCGTAAGCGGGAAGTTCAGCAGCGTTGCGCCGCGCTACCTGGCACGCTTCGGGAGCTTCGGTGCGGGGATTGTCGAGCTGGCGATGCCCAGGTCGATTTTCCAGATCTTGTTCCGGCACTGGATCAAGCTGGTCTACCTGCTTGAGGCCGCGATGATCGGACTCGGATTCTTCAACAGCGAAGTGCAGATGCTCGGGCTGAAAGCGCTGGCGTGGACCGCCGGGATCCACCTCGCTGTCCGTCTGACCGGCGACTGGCTGACGGGCAGCCGCGCCTGGATCGCCGCGCTCAAGGCGGTTGCGGCCATTACGGTCGCGCTCGGCGTGTTGAGTGTTCCGCTGTGGTGGCGGCAAACGGAAGTGTGGCTGCGTGCCGTGTTCAGCGGCGCGGGCGGTGGTGCCGCCAGCCCCTATACCGTGGTCCTGCTGACGGGATTGGCTGGACTCGCAGCGGTAGTCATTGGATCCCTGATGACGGGTGAGAAGGAGCGCTTGGTGTATCCGCCAGGACCCCGGCCCAAACAGCCCGTGCTCGATCTTGAGTTCGTGACCACACCCGGCGAAGTGGATCAGCTCGCGGGTGGACTCGGCCATCCGAACCGCGCCGTTTTCGCCGGTATCCAGCGGCTGGACAATCTTTTCATCGGCGCGTATCTCCTCGCCTTTTTCGGGCTCTCCCGGATCCTCATCTGGTGGGACGATCCGGTGTGGGGAGCCTGGGACACCGCGCGGCTCGGCTGGATAGTGGCGCTGTTTGGTGCCGGCGCAGCTTTGTTCGACTGGATCGAGAACAGCCGCATGAACCAGATCCTTGGCGCCAGCCTCGCCGACCTTCCCTCCGCCCCTGGCGGCAACGATCTCCGGTCCAGCCCCGCGATTCCTGCCACCCTCAAGTGGGGACTGTCCTCCGCTGCGCTGCTCGCATCCGGAATCGGGCTGGCCACCCATCTGGGGTGGTGGAATGGACTGCCTGGACTCGTGCTGGCCCTAGGTGGCTTGGCGGGTCTGGCCGGTTCGCTCACCCGGAACAAGAAGCTGATTGGGCTTGGCGCCGCACTAATGGGCGCAGGCCTATTCCTCACCACGGCATGGCTGCTGGCATTCCCCGGTGTGTTCGCCGAGAGCAGCCCGCTCTGATCAGCGTCCAGAAATGCAACAGGCCGCCCACCCGGAGGTGAGCGGCCTGGTCAAACGGTTGGAACCGGTTAACCCTGGTTGGCGGCGTTGGACATCGACACCGAGATCTTCGAAAAGACCTTGCTGATGTTGGTGGCAACGCCCGGCATGATGGCACCCGCCGCCACAGCGACGAAGCCCGCCATCAACGCGTATCCAATGAGGTCCTGACCGCGGGTATCCTTCCAGATGCGCAGCTTCCAAACCATGTTGGTAATCTTCTTCATGACTCTCTTATTTCTCCTCTTCCCTGGCACAGGGATTATTTCTCTGTCTAAATTGAGTGTACGGGCGGACAGTCTTGGATCCAATCAGGTGTATCCCCTTGGACGCCGGGCACTGTGCCCTAGGCCGGGAGGCCTGCGAGTCCTGCGGGTATAATGGCCGTTGAAGATCCCTCTGCTTGATTTGCGCGCGCAGTTCGCCTCGATCCGCCAGCCGGTGATCGATGCGGTGATTGACGTCCTCGACTCGCAAGTCTGCATCAACGGACCCCGGGTCACCGAGCTGGAACGGGCCGTCGCGGAGTACTGTGGCGTCCCCTATGCCGTTGGAGTGTCGAGTGGAACCGACGGGCTCCTCGCGGCCTTCATGAGCCTGGAGATTGGTCCAGGGGCCGAAGTCATCACCAGCCCGTTCACCTTCTTCGCGACGGCCGGGTGTATCCAACGCGTGGGCGCGCGGCCTGTGTTCGCCGACATCGATCCGCGGACCTTTAATCTGGATCCTTCCGGGATTCGGGCTTGCATCTCCCCCCACACCCGCGCGGTCGTGCCGGTCCACCTGTTCGGCCAGATGGCCGACATCGATCCCATCCGGCTGCTCGCCGCGCGCCACGGGCTGGACGTCGTCGAAGACGCCGCCCAGGCGATTGGAGCCACCTATGAGGGCCACAAGGCAGGCAGCTTCGGCAAGGTTGGGGTGTTCAGCTTCTTTCCCAGCAAGAATCTGGGCGCGGCCGGCGACGCGGGGATGGCCGTCACGCGCGATCCTGCCCTCCATCAACGCCTGATGCTGATGCGGAACCACGGCATGGAGCCCAAGTACTTCCACAAGTTCGTGGGCGGCAACTTCCGGCTGGACGCGATCCAGGCAGCCGTCTTATTAGCCAAGCTGCCGCACTTGGATGCCTGGTCCGAGGCCCGGCGCCGGAATGCCGCATACTACACGGAGCGGTTCGCGGGATCGGCGGTCACGCCCCCGTTCATCGACCCCCGCTGTGGCACCGTGGTCAACCAGTATGTAATCCGGTGTCCGCGGCGCGACGAACTCCGCCGGTTTCTCGAGGACCGCGGAATCGGATCGGAAATCTACTACCCGGTGCCCTTGCACCTGCAGGAATGCTTCCGCTACCTCGGCTACAAGCGTGGCGACTTCCCGGAAGCAGAGCGCGCAGCGGACGAAGTGCTCGCGCTACCCGTGTATCCCGGAATGACGCCGGAAATGCTCGAAGCGGTAGCCTCCACCGTTCTCGAATTCTACGACTGAAACCACTCGATGACGGCCGAGTTGTCGAGACCGCCCAGCCCCCGCTGATCGAGCGAATCGAGGATCATCCGGTGGACGAGGCTGAGAGGTAGCCGCGCCCCGGCCACCTCGCCGGACTCGACGATGATCCGGACATCCTTGAGGTGCTGCGCCAGCCGCGCCTGTGGCTCGAAATCGCGGTCAAGCATCTTGGCTCCTTTGGTGTCCATGACCCGTGAATACGCCACCCCGGACCGCAGGACATCCAGTGCCGCACGTGGATCGACACCCGTCCGCCCGGCGAACGCGAGACCCTCCGCTAGCACCGCCCGGTTCAATCCGAGCACCAGGTTGAACACCAGCTTCATGCGCGATCCTGAACCCGGAGGACCACAGTGGAACCAGCGGGCGGATAGGGCGGCCAGCAGGTCCTTGGAAACCTCCAGCGCTGCCGGAGTAGCGCCCACCATCAGGACCGCCTCCCCGTCACGGAGTTGCTGGCTCGATCCGCCCACGTCGCAGTCCATGAATTCAACTCCCGCGGCACACATCGCGGCGGCATGGTCCGGTGCCGTAGTCGTAGTGTCGATCACAACCGAGCCGGGGCGCAGGTGCGGCCGGATCGCGCCGATCACCCCGGCGCTGGCCGCCGCCTCCGGAAGGCAAAGCACTACTCTGCGGCAACGGCCCGCGATCTCCTCAGGAGACATTGCTGTTGCGCCCAGACGCATCAATTGGGCTCTAGCGGCTTCAGCCGTGTCGAATCCGTTGATTTCGTATCCTGCGCCAAGCAGCCGTTCCGCGATCGCGGATCCCAGCAGCCCGGCGCCAATCAGTCCGACCGGATCCTGCTCCACTAGTGCGCTTCGAACAAGTGGGAGATGTAGGGGAATCCGTTCATCGCCAGCCGGCACGACGCTCCATCGCCCCACCAGCGGGGGGCATGCCAGGTGAACGCCGGGACATAAACCACGTCTCCCGTTTCGCCGATCACCACTCCCGCCCGTTCGATCGGGTACCGGACGGGCCCTTTCAGGATGAGCCAGTACTCGGCGCCCTCCGGATGGTAGTGGCCCTTGTTCTTCTCGTCGAGCGGCGGGAGCTTCTTGTTGTAGCCGTAGATGAAGTTCGCCGTTCCGCGATCATCCTGAACAATGCGGATCGTGCCCTTGCGCCTGCCCGCGTCGATATCGGCGGCGACCTCGTCGTAGGTCGCCACCGGCTTGTTGCCGTGCAGGAAACTGCCCTTCTCGCGATTGTTGAACGATACTGGAATCCAGTCGAGCCCGGGCAGCTTGGGCGGTGCGGTTTGCGCCTCGTACAGAGTTCGTGCACCGGCAATGTTGGTCTCAAAGATCAGCGCCGGCCCGCCCCCAGTGGCCTCCCAGGAGAAGAATGTCTGCATCGGACACTGCACGATCGCGCCCTGCTTAGCCGTGAACGGGGGAACCGTCTCGATATCGAACTTGACCTCGCCTTCGAGGATCACCCACCAGACGCGCGTGTCCGGATGCAGCGCACGCTTGACTCCGGTGCCGGACTGGGCCTGGATATACTCGCTCCGCAGGTGCTTGTCGTCGACCACGAGTTCGCGCCAGTTCTTGTGTCCCGCATGGCGCGCCTTCACTTCCGTCACCCTGGTAAGCGGCCGGTGCGGCGGCGTATACGCCGCGGGCTCGCCCTTGGGCGCCCACAGCGTCTGCGCGATCACCCCGGAGGTCAACTGGAGAGCTGCGCCAGCGACGATCAGGGTCTTGGTCATGGATCAATAGCCTTTCTGCTTGTCGACCACATTCATGAGTGCGATGCCTCCGGCGTAACGCCGCACATTATCCGCGAAGACATCAATGAGCCGCACCTGGCGGTCCGGACTCCAGCCGGAGGTGTGCGCCGATAGGATCACGTTGTCGCAATCGAAGATCGGATGACCCGGGGGCGCCGGCTCCGTGGGGAACACATCCAGTCCGGCGCCCGCGATCCAGCCTTCCTTGAGCGCCTTGACCAGCGCCATGTCGTCGAACAGCGCCCCGCGCGACAGCGCCAGGAAATAGGCGGTCTTCTTCATCGCCCGGAACACTTTCTCGTTGAACATCCGCTCGGTTTCCTTAGTGTGGGGCGCGGCTGCCACGAGCACGTCCACCTGCGGGACCATCTTCATAAAGTAGCTGGGATCGTGCAGCTCAGCCACGTATTCGGGCTTCGGGAGCGGCTTCGGATCGATGCCGATCACGCGCATGTCGAGTCCGCAGTGGGCGCGCCGGGCAGTCATGCTGCCGATCCCGCCCATGCCGACGATCCCCATCGTCCGGCCAACCATTTCGACATGATGATCGGACTTGGGGGTCCCCACGGGATTGTTCGTCTTCTTCAGATAGAACTGGGGAAGGTAGTGCTTCACCAGTCCGCGCGATAGCGCCAGCAGGAGTCCGATCGCGGTTTCCGAGATTCCATGGGCGAACACGCGCGCGTAGTTGGTCATCACGATCGGGCTCGACCGGAACTTCTCGTCCATGCCCTCAACGCCGGCGCCTCCCGCCTGGACCCACTTGAGCCGCGGCGCGTAGTCGAGCTCGTTTCCGCGCACGTCGCCGTACACCACTTCGGCGTCGCGGAGTGCCGTCTGGAATTCCTGCCGTGTGTCGCAAATCCTGATCTCCACCGGCGCGAACTCCGCCGCGCGCTGGACGATCCTTTCAACCTCGGCGGGCTCGAACTTGTACATGGTGACGATCCTGACCGGGGATCCGGGAGCGCGGCCAGCGGCTTGCGCGAACGGCGCGACGACAGGTTGGCGCACGGATGCGGCGGCCATGGGAGCGGCGGCGCCGGCCGTTGCGATGACGGTTCTGCGGGAAACTCTGGTAGCCATAACGATTGTTCTATCATATCGGAGATGCAACGCCGGACCTTCCTCACTGCCGCCGCGGCGCCTTTCGTCCGGACCGCCCGTGCCGCATCCAAGCGCACCAACGTGGTGATGTTCATGACTGACGATCATGGCGCCTGGACTCTTGGCTCCTACGGATGCAAGGACGCCGCCACACCCAACCTTGATGCACTGGCCGCGGGCGGCGCACGGTTTGACCGCGCGTTCGCCTGCACTCCCGTCTGTTCACCCAGCCGGATGACGTGGCTCACCGGCCGGATCCCGTCCACCCATCGTGTCCAGGATTGGCTCCGTCCCGAGGACAGCTTTGGTCCCAATGCGCGCAAGTGGACCGATGGCCACCCCACCTACTCCGAGCACCTTGCCAAAGCCGGATACACACTTGGCATGTGCGGCAAGTGGCACATGGGGAACGACCGCCTGGCACAGAAGGGATTCACCTACTGGGCCACGATTCCCGGTGGCGGCGGTTCGTACAAGGACGCGGAGTTCGTCGTCAACGGGTCCAATGTCAAGACCACCGGATACAAGACAGACCGCGTGACCGACTTCGCCCTCGACTTCCTCAATCAGCACCGCGGCAAGGAAGATCCCTTCTACCTCCTGATTCCCTACTATGCGCCTCACACGCCATACGACTACCAGCCGGAGGAGTACCGCAAGCCGTTCGCCGATTCGAAGTTCTCCTGCTACCCCGGCAACGAAATGCACCCGTGGCAGAACCGCGGACTCAGCCGCCATCACGGCAACCGCGACAGCATGCACGCCTACTCGGCGTTGATCCGCGGCGTCGACGTCAACGTGGGCCGCATCGTCAAGCGCCTGGAGGAGATGGGCGAACGGGAGAACACTCTGATCGTGTTCACCGCGGACCAGGGCTGGAGCGCCGGCCATCACGGCGTCTGGGGCAAGGGCAACGGGACGTGGCCGTTCAACATCTACGATGGCGGATCCCGCGTCCCGCTCATCTGGAACCACCCGGGCAAGATCAAGGGCGGACAAACGCTCCGCTCCATGGTGTCCTCCTACGACTACTTCCCGACGATTCTCGACTACCTCGGCGTGAAGACGCCTCCGGATCCCAAGCGTCCAGGCCGCAGCTACGCGGGATTCCTGCGCGGGCAGAATCCGCGCTGGCAGAACCGGCTGTATTTCGAATATGCTTACGCGCGCGCCGTCCGCACCGAGAACCTGAAGCTGATCCAGCGCATCGAGAAGTGGCCGAGCGAACTGTTCGACCTCGAAGCCGATCCCGGTGAGACCAGGAACCTGATCGCCGACCCAGCCTACAAGAAACAGGCTGACACCCTGCGGACCGACCTGGGAAGGTTCTTCTCGCGAATGGGCGCGCCGGGAATCGAAGAGTGGCAGTCCACCACGCATCAGCAGTTGACCGGCTACCAGGCTGTTGAACGGAGGAATCCATGAAAAAATTCGCGTTGTTGATCCTGGCCGCCGCCACCGTGTGGCCGGAATCCCGCGAAGTGGTTTACCGGGCCACGCCACAAGGCGAACTGAAGATCCACCTCTACCAGCCACCCGGCTGGAAAGCCACGGACAAGCGGCCCGCTATCGTCCTGTTCTTTGGCGGCGGATTCACGGGCGGCGCGCCGGTGCAGTTCTTCTCGAAGGCCGAGTATCTCGCCAGGCGCGGGATGGTGGCCGCGAGCGCCGAATACCGGATCCTCAACAAGCACAAGACCACACCCGAATCCGCGATCGAAGACTGCCGCGCCGCGGTGGCCTGGATGCGCGCCCAGGCCAGCGAACTTGGGATCGACCCCAACCGCCTTGCCGTAGGCGGCGGATCCGCTGGCGGGACCTGCGCCGCGGCGACCGCCTACGCGCCGGACCAGGCCTCGCGTCCCAACGCGCTGGTGCTCTACAATCCGTCGATGGAGAGCAGCCCGGAAAGACTCGCGGCCCGTATGAAAGATTCGCCCGCGGACAAGATCGAGATGGTCGCCGGGCTGCTGTCGCCCGTCCGGCATGTGCGTGCCGGTGGGCCGCCGTCGATCCAGTTCTTCGGCACGGAAGACGCTCTGCTCGCAGGGGCGCGGAAGTTCGTCGAGAAAGCGCGCGCGAAAGGCAACCGCGCCGAGTTGTACACCGCAAAGGGACAAGCCCACGGGTTTTTCAATGAGCGTCCCAACACGGGACACTGGCATCTGGCGACACTCCGCGCCACCGACGTCTTCCTCGCCTCACTCGGTTACCTGAAGGGCGCGCCGCTGATCGAAGCGCCCGCAAACGCGGTACTCGAGCCGGTTACGCCAGGATCTCCTGTACCACCCGCGCCGCAAACTGATCGGTAAGCCGCTCGGGCAGGCTGTGCCGCTCGTAGGTAAGATCGCGGAAGCGCAGCCCGAGCAGGTGAAGCATCGTCGCATGGAAATCGTGCACGCTTACCCGCTTCTCGACCGCGCGGTGTCCAATTTCGTCGGTCGCGCCATGCACCGTGCCGCCCTTGATGCCGCCGCCCGCCATCCACGTGGTGAACCCCGCCGGACCATGGTCCCGCCCCGCCGTGCCGCCTTGCCGGATCTGCGACACCGGCATGCGTCCAAACTCGCCGCCCCATAGGATCAGCGTGGTGCCGAGCAGTCCGCGCTGCTTCAGATCACGGATCAGCGCCGCAATCGGCTTGTCCGTCTTGCCGCAGCAGTACTTCAGGTCCTTTTCGAGATTCGAGTGGTTGTCCCAAATCTGTCCCTCAATGAAGATCTGCACGAAGCGCACGCCACGTTCAACCAGCCGCCGCGCCATCAGACACCGGCGTCCATAGGACCGCGTGGCCTCGTCGTTCAAACCGTACATCTCTTGCGTCGCCGCATCCTCGCGCGACAAATCGAGCGCATCGGTGGCCGAGAGCTGCATCCTCGCGGCCAGCTCGTAGCTGGCGATCCGCGCATCCAGTTCACCGAACCCCGGGCGCGCGGACCGGTGCGGCTCATCGAGCGACCGCAGCAGGTCGCGCTGCGCTTCCACCAGCGGCGACGGCAGTTCCTCCGGCGGCTGGAGATTCAGCAGCGGAAGCCCCTCGGACCGGAACCGCGTGCCTTGATACACCGGCGGCATCCAACCGGACTG
The DNA here is from genome assembly GCA_016871015.1 of Acidobacteriota bacterium. Taxonomy (GTDB): domain Bacteria; phylum Acidobacteriota; class Terriglobia; order Bryobacterales; family Bryobacteraceae; genus SYLY01. Next base: position 10,999 of record VFZX01000175.1, read on the forward strand.
CCAGTTCTGCGTCAGGTTGATCGGCAGCCCCTTGGGATCGTCGAGCACGACATAAGCGGGCAGATTCTGATTCTCTGATCCCAGCCCATAGGTCACCCACGCGCCGAGCGACGGACGCCCGGGCAGAGTGCGGCCCGAATGCATCAGGTACAACGACGGCTCGTGATTGAAGTGCTCACCATGCATCGACCGGATGAACGCGATCTCGTCGCATACCGATCCAAGATGCGGCAGCAGCTCGGTCATTTCCATTCCGCACTTGCCGTAGCGCTTGAAGCCGAATGGAGACGGCATCATCACGCCAATCTGATCCGCGAACTCGATCTGGTTGACGATGTCGCGGCCTGGCGCGGATCCTGCATGCTTCACCAGGGCCGGCTTGGGATCGAATAGATCCACCTGGCTCGGGCCGCCGTTCATGAACAGATGGATCACCGCCTTGGCCCTGGGATCGAAGTGCGGACGCTTCGGCGTCAGATCATAGCCGTGCGCCGCGGCCGCGTGGTCCGCCGTCAGCAGTGACGTCAGGGCCGCGCCATGCACGCCGTCGATCATGCGGGTGAAGAATCCGCGCCGTGTTGTCCGCTCAGTCCGCATACAGAAACTCCGCCGAATTCAGCATCGCATGAACAAAGTCGCCGAGCCCATGCCACTTGGCCGTGAATGAGTGCGGCGCGGTGGACCTCTGCTCGCTTAGGTGCGCCCGCCAGCCGGTCTCCAGGCGCTCAATCGCGGCCGCGGCCCGCTCCGACTCCGCCGCGGTGGGCTTGCGGGACAAGGTCCGCAGGTAGACTTCCTCGATGCGGCGCGCACCGTCCGACGGATGCCCGTCCAGCAGCCGCCCCGCCAGATAGCGCGCGTGTTCGAGCACCACCGGCGAGTTGCGCAACTCCAGCGCCTGCGTCGAAACGGTGGACATCGCGCGCTCCGTGCAGTTGGGCGACATGGCCGGCAGGTCGAACGAATCGAGCAGCGTTACGGGCGTGGTCCGCCGTTGCAGCAGGTAGACCGACCGCCGCCACTGATCGCGCGCGGCTTTTTCGACCACCTCGCCGCCCGGCCGTGTCTCCACCGGTACCGGCGGTCCGAACCGTTCGCGCGACAGCCGGCCCGTGGCCAGAAGCATCGAGTCGCGCAGTTGCTCGGCGTCCATGCGGCGGAGCGGCATTCGCGAGAACAGCTTGTTGTCCGGATCCGCCGCAAGCGATCGCGCGGGCGCAATCGAGGATTGCCGGTAAACCGCCGAGGTCACCATCAACCGGTGCATCGCCTTCAGGCTCCAGCCGGACCGCACGAACTCCGCCGCCAGCCAGTCGAGCAGTTCGGGATGCGAAGGCGGCGCGCCCGTCTTTCCGAAGTTCGCCACCGTTTCGACGATGCCGCGTCCGAAGTGGTGCTTCCACATCCGGTTCACCAGGACGCGGGCCGTCAACGGATGATCCGGTTGCGTGAGCCAGCGCGCCAGCGCCAGCCGGCGTCCCGCTGTCCCCTCGTAGGGCGCCGCCGGATCGTAGGGGCGAAGGTCCGGGCGCGCCAAGACCGAAAGCACACGGGGCTCCACGCGGTCGCCCAACTGCTGCGCCTCGCCGCGCTTGAGCAGAAACACGGGCGACGGTTCTCCACCCATATCGTAGAGGGCGCGGATTGATGGCTTGGGCTTCAGCTTTGCCTTGGTGTCGGCCAGCTCCTTCTTGAGCCGTTGGGTTTCCTCCTTCGCCTTGTCATCGGCCGGCTGTTTCGCGATCAGCGCCTCGAGCCGCTTGACCTCGGCTTCGAGCGGCTGATTGTGGCGCTCGGCTTCTTCCTTTTCGCCTGCGAGCGCAAGTTCCAGGTTCCGCTCGGTGGGCTTCACCCAGTCGTATGGATCGAACGAAGATTGCAGGATCGCGCTGAACCGGTAGTAGTCTCGTTGCGGAACCGGGTCGTACTTGTGGTCGTGGCAGCGTGCGCAGCCGATGGTGAGTCCGAGCACCGTGGAGCCGAACACTTCGATCTCGTCGGCGATCACGTTCATGCGCTCGGCCACGGATCCGTTGGCGGGCGAATAGGTGCCATCGGGCGCCATCCGCAGAAATCCGGTGGCCGCCACGCGGTCGATATCGCGCTGCGTGGGCTGCTGGATCGCGCGCGGATCCGCCAGTTCGTCTCCCGCCAACTGTTCGGTGAGGAACTCGTTGTAGGGCTGGTCGCGTTCGAGCGCGCGGATCACGGAATCGCGGTAGCGCCAGGCGTTGGGACGCAGCCGGTCCTCGTGGATGATTCCCTCCGAGTCCGCGTAGCCCGCGGAATCGAGCCAGATCCGCGCCCACCGCTCGGCGTACGCTGGCGTGTCGAGCAGTTGATCCACCAGCCGCTCGTAGGCGTCCGGCCGGGTGTCGGCGAGATAGGCGTGGACCTGTTCCGCCGTGGGAATCAGGCCCGTGAGATCCAGGTAGGCGCGCCGCATCAGGGCGAGCCCCCCGGCCTCAGGCGCGAACGCCGCGCCCTTGGATTCGAGCCGCGCCAACACGAACGAGTCAACCGGATTCCGTACCGCGGCCTTGTTCTTCACCGCCGGTGGCGTGCGCCGGACCGGCGGCTGGAATGACCACCACCCCCGCTGCTCAGCCGTAAACTGCTCCTCGACCGCGGGGATCCCCGGCGCTGGCGGCGCACCAGCCGCGATCCAGGCCCGCAGCAGATCCACCTCCTCCGACGAAGGCGGACGCACGAACGCCTCGAACAACTGCTTCGGTGGAGGCATCTGCCCAGCTGTGATCCGCTTGAGGATGAGGCTTGCGTCCGGGTCGCCTGGTACCAGCGCTGGACCCGACTTGCCGCCCTTCAACCGGGCCGCTTGCGTGCGCAGGTCCAGCCCGCCTTCCTGCTTGCGCTTGCCGTGGCAGGTGACGCAGCGCATCTGAAAAATCGGGATCACGCTGGCTTCCGTTACTCCGGCGTGGAGCGGCTTCTGCGCGCCGATCCAATCGCGGATCGAGGCGATCTCGGCGGTGGCGAGCTTCTTTCCCGGCGGCATGGATCCGGAGGCGATCTTGGCGATCATCAGGCTCATCTCCGCGGATCCGGGCTTGTAGGCGGGTCCGGTCTTGCCGCCCTTGAGCGCCGAGGCCGGCGTCGAGAGATCGAGACCCGCCTGCGGAGCGGAGCCGGAATGGCAGCCCGCGCATTGAGCCCGGATCACGGGCGGTAATGCATCGGCGCCCATCAGGACGCCGCCCGTCAAAATCAGGATCACCCTCATCAGCCGATACTGTACCGCATCCGGGTGGTACAATTCACTGCTGCCGCATGCCCCGCAAACTCTGGAAGAACGATCAAGAATTGTACGCCCTCGCGCGCACCGAGCTGTTTTCCGCCGTGGTCGGCGACGTGATGGACAAGCTGGGACTCCGCCGCCAGTTCCTGCCGCCTGAGATCCAGCCGTTGCGCGAGGACATGGTGGTGATCGGCCGCGCGATGACCGTGCTCGAAGCGGACTGTTTTGAGGAAACCAAGGACGCCTTCGGACTGATGTTCGAAGCGCTTGACAGCCTGCAGCCCGGCGAAGTCTACGTCTGCACGGGCGCCTCGCTGACCTACGCGCTGTGGGGAGAGCTGATGAGCCTGCGTGCGGCGAAGTGCGGGGCTCACGGCGCTGTGCTCGACGGGTATTCACGCGACACGAAGGGGATCCTCGAACAGAACTTCCCGGCGTTTTCGCGCGGACGTTACGCGCAGGACCAGGGTCCGCGGGGACGTGTGATCGAACACCACTGTCCGATTGAGATGCAGGGCACGCGGATCGAGCCGGGGGACATGCTGTTTGGTGATGTCGACGGCGTGTGCGTGATTCCCCGGAAGGCGGAGCGCGAGGTGTTCACCAAGGCGGTTGAGAAGGCGCGGGGGGAGAAGGTGGTCCGGCAGGCTTTGGAGAATGGCGTCACGGCGGCGGAGGCTTTCCGGAAGTACGGGTTCTTATAGCCGCGGTTAGCCCACGCGAAGCGCATCGAGCACCCGCGCGATGCTGACGTCGAATGGCTCCTGCCCGGACACCACCAGATCCGCGAATTCCCTGGCTGGCCAGACAAACTGCTCGGCCATAGGCTTAACGGTCGAGGCGTATTGCGCCTCTACTGAATGGGGAGTCCGGCCGCGCTCACGAACATCCCGGTCGAGCCGGCGCCGGTAGCAGACCTCGTCGGGAGTCAGTACGTAGACCTTCAGCGACAACAGGCGGCGGACCTGCTCGCGGTGCAGGACCAGGATCCCTTCGGCTAACACGTAGTCCGCCGCCCGGACGCGGATGGTCCTGCCTGCGCGGTTGTGCTCGGCGAAAAGATAAACCGGCTCTTCGACATCAGTGCCCGAGGCGAGAAGCGCCAAATGCCGCTCGAACAGATCCCAGTCGATTGAGTCGGGATGATCGAAGTTCACCCGCTCCCGATCGGCTAGCTGGAGGTGGGACAACTCCCGGTAGTAGGAATCGAGCGAGAGAAGAGATACGGTGCCCGGAAGCGCATGGATCAAGCGCTTCGCCAGGGCCGTCTTCCCCGATCCGGACGGCCCTGCAATTCCAATCAATACCGGCAAGGATCAGGCCTTGGGAGCCTTGGGCAAAACCTTCCAGTTCTTTTCGTCGAAGTAGAGCACCCGGCCTTCGCGGTAGCTCTGCACGGCCATGGTGATCAGCACCTGGGCGCGTGCGCCGGTCTCGACGTCAAGGGTCGGCTTCTGGCGGGTCCGCATGCAGGAGAGGAAGTCCTTGATGTGGGTCTGCATCGTATCGCGCTCTTCCACTTCAATCTTGATCTCATCCTGGCCCTGGTACTTGTCGGCGAGTTCGGGCACCATGAACTTTCCGCCTCGCGTCTTCTCGGCCTTCAGGGTGATGTGCTTGGCAAAGCCTTCGAAACGGCCGTGCTCAACCATGATGAGCGAGGCGCCGTGGCCGCGGATCAGTCCGGGAATGTGCTGCGAGTTGGCCATCGAACTCGACAGGACGATGGAGTGGCCGTCGGCGTATTCGCCGATCAGGTGGAACGTATCCGGAACCTCGCGGTCATTCGAAAACACGTACTTGCCGCCGCCGGACATCACCTTGTAAGGGAACTGAGCCCTTCCCCAGCAGATGTTCATCGGCGCGACCACGTGGTAGAAGAGGTCGGTTGCAATGCCGCCGGAGTAGTCCCAATACTTGCGGAAGCGGAAGAAGCGGTCCGCGTCCCAGGCACGGCCTTGCGCCTTGCCGAGCCACATCTTCCAGTCGATGTAGTTTTCGCCCTTGCCGTCGGGACCCGCTTCCTTGTCGATGGGCCAGTTCCATTCGCCCTCGATCGAGTTCCGGTGATAGGATCCCTGCGAGAGGATCATCTTGCCGATCATGCCGTCGGCAATCGCCTTGCGCGCCTTGTGCCATTGGTCGCCGGAGGTGGTCTGGGACCCTACCTGGAGCACCCGCTTGGTCTCCTTGACGGTGGCGACAAGCTGCCGCGCCTCCTCGACCGTGTGGCACATCGGCTTTTCGAGATACACGTCCTTGCCGCGGTCCATGGCAGCCAGGGCGATCGGGGCGTGCCAGTGATCCGGCGTAGCGACGATTACGGCGTCGACATCGGACTTGGCGAGGATATCGCGGTAGTCGAGCGTCCCTTCGCACTGGCCGTATTCCTTGGTGAAGTGGTCTCTGTTCGCCGTGACCCTCTTCTGATAGACGTCACACACTGCCACGATCTGGCAGTTGGCGCCGTCTTTGCCTGCCCGCACGAACTGCCGGGCGACGCTCGATCCA
>VFZX01000176.1 GCA_016871015.1 Acidobacteriota bacterium
GTCGGAAAGATGCAGCCGGTCCAGCCAGCCGAAGGCGTTTACTGGCATCGTCAGCAGGCTTCCGTCATGATCTTCCGAATTGCCCGGGCCAGGGCCGACTCAACCGTGGAAACGGTCACACCGAGTGAGGCGGCGATCTGCCGGTAGAGCATCCCGGCGGACCTCATTCGAAGGCACTGCGTTTCGAGTGGCGATAGTCTCTTGAGCGCCCGTTCGACGCGGGTGGCGCGCTCGGCATGGAGACATTGCTGCTCCGCGCTCGGCGCGGGGTCTGCCTGCTCGTGCCGCCATGCGCCGCTGACCGGTTCCTCGATACTGGTGTAGCGTGCCTTCTCGGTCAAGTGGTCCGCCGCCAGATTGCGGCCCACGGCGAAGAGCCAGGCTTGCGGATTCGCGATCGGAACGGCACTCTTCATTTGGCAGAGCAGCCGCACGAAGGTCTCCTGCACAATGTCGTCCGTGGCCGCCGCGTCCCTGAGGATGTGCAGCACGTATGCACGCAAGGATACGTTGTGGAGATCGAACAACTGTTTGGCATGACCCTCCACGTCGCTGGCCGAGGCCGGGACGGATAATTCCCAGGGGAGGTCAACGCGGCTCGAGTAGGTCATCCTTGGTCGAAGTTCTCTCTCAGACTACGTTAAATCCTACTACGATCGAGGGGCCGGCAAGGCGGCCCGGCATGTCGGCAATCACGTATGCAAGCACGGCCATCACGGCCAGGTTCCGCCGGAAGCCGTCCGGCGCGACTGTGTCAACAGTGTCCGCCGCCGAGTGGTGCCAGTCGAAGTACCGCTCGGCAGCGCTTACGGGCCAGAGTCCAGGGACGCCCGCGCCGATCAGTGGGCCGAGGTCGGTTCCACCTCCGCGATGGAGCCGCCTGCCCGCACCGATGGGGTCGAGCAAGCTTTCGATTCGGGCCAGGACCGGGCCCGCGGTTTCCGCGCCCGGAGGCAAGCTGCAGCCGAAGCCGACCGGCCTTTCCGCTCCCATGTCCATCTCGATCGCCGCAACGTGGTTTCGAATTTCGTCCCCGATCCAACTCCGGTACGCCGCCGCGCCCGCCGTTCCGTTTTCTTCATTGGTCCAAAGAACCACGCGGACCGTTCTTCGCGGAATGAGAGACAGCCTAAGGAACAGCGCGGCGGCCTGCATTGACGCGACGCATCCGGAACCGTCGTCGTGGGCGCCTTGTCCTACATCCCAGGAGTCCAGGTGGCCGCCGATCACCACTATTTCATCCGGAAGCTGGCGTCCGCGCACTTCTCCCACCACGTTCGCCGACTGCGCGTCAGGCAGCCAGCGCGCGGACATCTCGAGCCGCACCCGAACCGCGCGGCCGGCTCCAACCATGCGTGCGATCCACTCCGCATCGTCAATCGACACAGCGGCGGCGGGAATCCGAGGTACCGCGGGTGTGTAACGCATCGCGCCCGTGTGGGCGGTTCGCCGGCTGGAGGGCGTCAGCGATCGCACCAGGCATGCCACCGCTCCCAACTCGGCGGCGCGCGATGCGCCTTGGGTCCTGTACCGCGCCGTTTTGCCGTAGCCCTCGAATCGATCCGTGGCATCGGCGAACGGTGCGTTGAATAGCACGATCCGGCCCTGAACACGATGTCTGCCGAACCCCTCCAATTCCTCGAAGCTGGCAGCCACCACAACATCCGCTTCCAACCCTGTTCCTGTGGTGCCCACGCTGCCGCCGTAGCCGGCCATGGTCAGCGCACGGGGTTCCGGCGCCACCGCGCGAGCGCGCTCCTCGCCACGCACCCAATGCGGAACTGTCACGGGAAGCTTCCGCACGTTCTCCAAGCCGTCTTCGATCATCCGCGCGGCGGCCCAGTCCACTGCGCGGGCCAGCCCGTTGGAACCGCTCAGGCGGTGGCCGATACGTTTGCACAGGTATCCCAGTTTCCGCAGTCCCTCGCGATCCCGCATCGCCGCCTGAATGATCCTCGAGGTAACGCTGCGGTATACGTCTTCCGGACCCGCCGCCTGGCCGATTGCGGCGGCCGGCACGCCCAGCGTAAGACAATCCCGCCGTGTCATTGCGCCCGCGTGTCCCAAGGGAAATCGAAAACCGGCCGATTCGCGTATTTCGACCGGCGAATGACAATTTCTCCGCCCGATCCCGGATTCAGACGAACGCGGAAGAAGCGCTGTTTGACTTCTTGGGAGTTGCCGCGAAATTGCACGCTCTGGCATTGGTGCTCGCCGTATGCTCCCGTCTGGACCACTACTTCGCGCTCGTCGGCTTGATTGAGGTTCACCAGTGTCACCTTCACGGAGTCAGCCGTTATCGAAGTCACCAGGGCGCCCACGTCTTCCGGCAGACCGGGCCTCCTCGCGACGGGATCGAAGTAGCGCAGCTCGCTGTAGAGCAACCCGCCCGACCAGTGCGGATGGCGGCCTCCCAGAGTGAGATTCACCAGAGCGCCGGTCACCGCACCGAAAACTCCCAGAGGCGCCTCCTCAGAAAGCCGGATCTGGTGGGGCGAATCCGCCAGACGTGTGTCCGGAGTACTCGTGTCGCGGCGAATTCCTTCCGTCATCCAGCGAATTTTGGCAAAAGCGTCTCGAAGAGCGCGCTCCGGGTAGCCGGGATCGTTGCCACGGAGGTAGTCGATCCAGGCCACCTCGTTCCCGCCTTCGAATCGTCCCGCCTCATATTCGTACTTCCACATGGGATTGGCGCGGCGCTGGCTCGCGGCGGGTATCGCGGCTTCGTCGAGCCTTCCGAGGTCCGGGCCGGACAGCGTCGCCAGATAAACGTCGGAGAACAGGGATTCGTGATACGGGCCGCTGGCCGGATTTGACCAGCCTTTGTCCCCGAACTTGTCGGGAAGCCGCAAGCCGTCAGCGGTCTTGATGCGGTTGTCGAGGAAGTTCCTGCCTTGCGCGCGCATGGCATCGATGAAGCTGGCGTCGCCGGAAACAAGCATCGCGTTCGAGAAACCGATTCGCATTCCACGGCCTAGAATTCCCCAGCCGCCAAACGTCCAATTCCAGCCCATCAGCCCGCCGTACCATTTGCCGTTCCAGCCTTCACCTACCTGCCCGTTCAGACCGATTATCGACGGGATATTTCCGCCGTTGGCGCGGGCCCGGTCACGCCAAGCGCCCGCGTACTCGAGAACCCAATCCCGGTAGTGGCTGTCGCCCGTGAGAATGTAGGCGTTCACCGGAATGCTCGTCGCCAGCAGATTGATCGGCACATCGCCTTTCACCTGCGTCCAGTCGCCTGACTCGGCGAAGTACTTCCAACCGGTCTTGCCGCCCCAGTCTTCCGCGGTTGCCTCGAGCCGAGGTCCGCGGCTGCCGTTGTGGATGCTCCGGATGATCTTGTGCACGGGATCGTAGTTGGCCGCGTTCTTGTCGCGCCCGGTGTAGAAGTCGGCGAACCGGATCGTGCGCTGGCGCGTCTTCAGGTCGTCCGGAATTGCGAGAGGTAACAGCAGGAACGGCTCGTATGCCTCGCCGTTATGTTCCCAATCGAAGGACGTGATGAATTCCTTGTGGTACATCCCGAAGGCCGAATACTGCCGGATGTGACCCTCCCAGACGTGAAGGAATCGCTCCAACGTCCCGCGAGGGCCGCCCAGGATGTATACCATCGGCCAGTTGTAGAAGTTCTCCATCGCATCGTCCGGACCATCTCCGCCACCCCAATGTTCCACTACTTCCAGGAAGCCGTTGGCGGGGTTCACATATTTCCTGTGGAAGGCTTCGATCAAACGCGCGTTTTCTTCAAGGAGCGCGCGTTCCATGAGGGCCCAGGACGGGGGCGTCATCGGGGAATCGATCCGGACGGAGGTGTCCGCGAAAGCCGCCGCGGGCAGAGCGAAGAGACACAGCATACAGAGCCAGGTTCGATGAGTGGGGTTCCTTTGCACTTGCATAGTGGTCTAGTATCGATTACGTGCGATCGATTTTTCAAGTCCCGGCGCTGGCTGTTTTGGCCGCGGGCGGTCTGGCATCTCAGCCGATCGTGTTGACGGGGGCCCGGCTGTTCGATGGTACCGGGGCGGCGCCGCTCGACAATGCGGCGGTTTTGATCAACGGCAATCGAATCGAGCGAACCGGACGGGTAGGCAGTTTCGCCGTCCCGGACGGGGCCCGGCGGATCGACGTTACGGGTAAGACGGTGATCCCCGGCCTGATCGATCATCACTTCCACCTGGACACCAGGGTGGTTCCGCTGTTCCTCCGGAACGGGATCACTTCATTGCGCGATCCGGGCAAATGGATCGAATCGTACGAACCGGTTCGCCGGTGGCAGCGCGTCCACGGCGTGGCCGGACCGCGTCTTTTCTACTGTGGTCCGCTCCTCGACGGAACGAACCCGGCGTATCCGGAAGATTCGATCGCGCTGCAGAGTCCGCTCGAAGCACGGGTGGCAGTGCGCCGCCTTGTCGCGGAAGGGGCGAGCGCGGTGAAGGTCTACTTCCGGCTGCCATTGGACTCGGTGCGAGCAGTCGTCGAGGAGGCGCATCAGCACCGGATTCCGGTGACCGCCCATCTGGAGATTGTCGATGTACGGGATGCGGTGGAGGCGGGCGTCGACGGGATCGAGCACGTCACATCGCTCGGACCGGCGCTGCTTACGCACAAAGAGTCCGAGCGATACCGGCAGCAGGTGCTCGCCGACAGCGCCGCGCGGGGAATGGGCCGGTACAGGATGTGGGCGGCGATCGATCCGTTTTCGGCCCGCGCGGTGGACTTGGCGCGAACGCTGGCCAGACGGCGAACCTACGTCGATCCGACTCTTGCGATTTTCGAAAAGCAGGCGAACCCGCAGGAGCCGGAAAGCGCCATGATGGTGCGGGCCACGCGGAACATGATCGCCTACACCGGAGTGCTGCACAAGCAAGGCGTTCCGATCGTGGTTGGATCGCACACATCGGTTCCCTACGCCAAGGCTGGATTCGCGTATCATCGCGAACTCGAATTGCTGGTTGAAGCCGGGTTGACGCCCGCGGAGGCGCTTACGGCCGCCACCCTCACGGGCGCACAGTTTCTGGGCCGGCAACACGATCTCGGCACCATCGAGCCTGGAAAGCTGGCGGATTTGGTGGTACTCGATGCCGACCCGCTGGCGAACATCGGCAACGCGCGCCGGGTTTCGCTCGTTCTGGTGGACGGCCGGGTTGTCGAGAGTGCTTTACCCGCCGTCACAACGGATCCCGGCGGAGAAAGGAGTCACCAATGAGAAGACGTGACGCGCTGCCGCCCATGGGTGTTGCCGCGCTGCTCGGGAGCGCGCCGTTTGCCGCGCAGTCCGCCGAGCCGGCGCTCGTCCCGCTGCCGGACAAGAGACTTCTCGGGTCGAATCCCGAGGCCTATTGGTCGCGTATCCGCAGGGAACAGTTCGTCATGCCTCCTGGCCGCGCGTTTCTGAACAACGGCAGCCTGGGCGTGATTCCCAAACCCGTGATCGCCGCCCTCACGGGTTATGTCCAGCGCGCCGCTGCTCTCGAGGTACGGGAGTATCCGCGATGGGGCTACGAAACGCTCGATCAGGAGCGCACGGAGATGGCCGGGTTCCTCGGGTGCAAGCGGGACGAACTCGCCTTCGTGCACAACTGCACGGAAGCGATGAGCATTATCGCCAACGGACTCGACCTCGCGCGAGGAGACGAGGTTCTCATCACGGACCAGGAACACACAGGCGGAATCTCCTGTTGGAAGCTGAAGGAGGCGCGGTCTGGCATTGTCTTGCGGACGGTCAAGATTCCGGTGGCGCCGGCGAATCCGGGCGAGCTGACCGACCGTATCATCGGGGCATTGACTCCTCGCACCCGCGTGCTGAGCTTCAGCGGGATCACGACCACAACCGGCTTGATCCTGCCCGTGCAGGAGATCTGCCGCGCGGCACGGGAGAAGGGTACGCTGACAGTGGTGGACGGCGCGCACATGAACGGCCAGATTCCCGTCTCGCTAGAGGATCTGGGCTGCGACTACTACGCCGGAAGCCCGCACAAGTGGATGTTCGCGCCGGCCGGTTGCGGTTTTCTGTACGGCCGCGGAGAGGTGCTGGACCGGTTGTGGCCGGTGACCGTGTCCGGCGGCTGGGATAACAAGGAGGACCTCGGGGCGGCCCGCTTCATGATGGTAGGAACCAATAACCGGGCGATTTTTCACGGCATGGTGGCTGGTTTGCGTTTCCTCAAGGACTTGGGGCCAGACACGGTTTTTGCCCGGCAAAGGCAATTGGCTCGCCGCGTTGTCGACATGGTCAAGCAGAGGAACTATCTGGAACTGGTCACTCCAGAGGACCAACGCTTTTATGGGGCGCTGGTAACCATCCGTTTCAAGACCGCCGATCTGCGTGGGCTCTTCGAAGCAATGGAGAAACAACGCATCTGGATTTTGGGCGGCCAGCAGATGCGGCTGTCGGTTCATGTCCACACGCGCCCGGGCGATATCGACGCTTTCTTCGCCGTGGCCGACAAAGTACTCGGTGTATGAAACACGCAGGAGCACCGGTGCAACCACAAGCGTTCAGGCTGCGGATTCCTTTGGGAGTCCGCTCGAGAATCGAGGAGACTGGAATGTCCATCAAGAGACGGAGTTTCTTTCGCAAGCTGGGCGGCTACTCTTTACTGGGCTACGCCGCCAGCCGCCAACTTGCCGCGAACGCGCTGGCGGCTTCGGGCGGACACAGCTTCCGTGACAACGTGTTCACGCGGCTCGGTGTGCGCCCGTTCATCAGCGCGAACATCCCGTTCACGTTTCTGAGCGCCACACTGGCATGGCCGGAGGTGCGGAAGGCGGCTGATGAAGCGGCACAGTATTTCGTGAACATCGTCGATTTGCAGAAGGCGGCCGGCCGGCGTCTGGCGCAGATCTCAGGCGCCGAGTCCGGAATGATCACCAGCGGAGCCGCGGGCGCTAACGCGGTGGCGACGGCAGCCTGTATCGCGGGCCTCGATCCGGCGAAAATCTGGCAACTGCCCGACACGACGGGTCTCAAACATGAGGTGATCATGTGGGGCGGGCGGAATGTCTTCGATAGCGCCGTGCGCCTTGCCGGCGGCAAAGTGGTGGCGGCAAGCACGCTCGATCAACTGCGCGGCGCCATCAACGAACGGACGGCGATGATTCACACCCACTATCCGGCCGATCCCGATCCGGCCGATCCGCCTCCCTTGGCCGACATGATCCGGATCGCCAAGGGCGCCGGCGTCCCGATCTTCGTGGATGCCGCGGGTGGCATTCCGCCGATCGAAAACCTGAAGCGATACTCGGCCATGGGCGCCGATCTATACGCTTTCAGCGGTGGAAAAGGACTGCGTGGTCCCCAGAGCAGCGGACTGCTGCTCGGTCGCAAGGACCTCATTGACGCCGCGCTCGCCAACAGCAATCCGGTGGAGGGAGCGGTCTGCCGGGCGATGAAAGTAGGGAAAGAAGAGATCGCCGGATGCATGGCGGCGGTGGAAAAGTGGCTTACCGTCGATCTGGAAGCGCTTTACGCCGAGCAACGCAGGAAGCTGGCGCGGATCGCCGCGATGGTGGAAACCGTGAAGGGCGTTACAACCGTCACCGACATCCGGCGGGGCAGCAATCGCTTTGCGCAGCTTACCGTGCGGTGGGATCCGGCCGCGCTTGGCATCGGCGCCGAGGAGTGCGCGCGCCGGCTGCGCGAGGGGGAGCCGTCGATTTCCGTGCTCTCCCACTACAATCCGTATGTCATCCGGTACGAAGAGCCCGCGCCGAAGCCCAGGGCAGAATCGCGCGACGATCACATCGTTGTCTATTCGCTGGGTTTGCAGCCGGGCGAAGAACTGATCGTCGGCCGCCGCCTTCGGGAAGTTCTGAAAGGGCGGTAGCACCCACTTGGGGATCGCGCTCTACTCGAGCGCCGCTCTTCCATCGCGGAGAGCCAGTATCGGAACCAGTTTGCTGGCTGCGGTCCGGACCTGGCGTTTGGAGTCCGTCATTTCGAACTCGCCGTTCACCAGTTGCAGCACCGTGATGTCGGCCGGCCGGCCCGGCTCGAGGCTTCCGATCAGGTGGCTGCGCTGTATGGAGCGGGCAGGCAGCGCCGTGGACCGTTCGATCACCGAGCCGAGAGGCAAGCCCAGCATCAGGAGCTTCGACATGGTGGTCACCATGTCGAACACTGGGCCCAGAACGCTTGCCGCATGAATGTCGCTGCTGATCGAGGAAGGCGGGAAGTCCTCGCGTAGCGCGGCCTCCACCGCCTGAAACGAGAAGCTGCCACTGCCATGTCCCACATCGAACAAGACGCCCCGCTTCGCGGCGCGGCGGATAGCCGGCGAGACCCGGCCATCCGGTCCGATCACCCCGCCTTCGCCCGCGCCACGAAACGCGTGCGTCACGATATCGCCCGCCCGCAGTTCGTCGAGCAGCCGTTCGAACGGCGTATGAGGCCAGCCGGTGTGAACCATCAGGGGCTTGCCGGTCGCTTCGCCCACCGCGCGCGCCGCCTGCACGGCCTCCAGATCGTTTGGACCGGAGTAGAAGTGCGTGCACCGCACTTTGATTCCCACGATCTCGTTGGCGTGTTCGCGGCACGCGCGAAGAGCCGCCTCGCGGTCGATCATGCGGCGATCCACCAGTTCCCCCAGCGGGCTGATGAGTCCGATGCGCGAGATATTGAGGAAGGCGAGGACTCGTGTGCTCGCCGGAGCAATCACGTGCCGCCGGAATCCGGCGAAGCTGTCGGCGCCTGACGTTCCGGCATCAACGGCGGTGGTCACGCCCCGGCCGATGCAATAAGTGTCGAGTTCGACGCCCGCGTGGGATACGCCGCGGAAGCCGTGCACATGAATATCGACCAAGCCCGGCGTTACGAGACAGCCCTTCACCGGGATGACACGGGCGGCGCGTTCGGGCGCGATCGACGGCTCGACGGCCGCGATCTTCCCGGTTCCGACGGCGACGTCGGCGATCCGGTCCAAGCCTCTGGCCGGATCCATGACGCGGGCTCCGGTCAACAGCAGATCGAATTCGGGCGCACGTGCGGCGGGCTGCCCAAACGCAGCCTGTCCACCGCATAGGGCCGCGATCGAGATCGCGGAGGACCGCAGCAGGTCGCGCCGGGAACAAGAGTATACGCGCTCGTGAGGGGACAAGCGGCTATTCTACACCGGGGTCTTCGATTGGCACCACTCGTAGCCGCCATCTGAAGTATACTGAACCGGTCGCTGCATGGCTCGCAACGCAGCCGACGGAACGGAGTGCAAATGAGGAATTGGATTGGACTGTGCCGGAAAGGGTCGTTGATCGCCGGTTTAGCGCTGTTCGCGCTGCCGGTCGCCACGTGGGCACAGACAGCGGCCGCGATCGTCGGAACCGTGACGGACCGAACGGGAGCCGTAGTCGCGGGGGCCCGAGTGACCGCAGTACACGGAGCGACGAACAACACCTACACAGCCTCGACCAACGAACGAGGCGACTACCGGATCGACCTCCGCCAGTTGGGGAGCTTTCGGGTTCGAGTGGAAATGGCCAGTTTCAAGTCCGCCGTCTTCAACAATGTCACGATCGAAGTCGGCCAGACGGCGAGACTCGACGCTTTTCTGGCGTTGGGTGAGGTAGCCGAGTCGGTTACCGTGGAGGACGCCAGTCCGCTGGTGCGCACGGAGACCGCGTCGATCGGCGAGGTCATCGACAGCCGCAAAATTTTGGAACTGCCGCTGAAGGGACGAGAGTTCATTCAGTTGGCCACGCTGATGCCCGGCGTCGCCAGCCGTAACCCGAATGGGGTCGGGCAGACGCAAGGCGCAACGATCGAGGTAAACGGACAGCGCGGCAATTCCAACAACTATCGCCTCAACGGTCTTTCGAACGTTTCCTCCACCGACAACACGCAGTCGTCCGCTCCTCCCCTGGACGCCGTACAGGAGTTCCAGATCATCCGGAACATGTACTCGGTCGAGTTCGGACGCGCGCAGGGGGCCGTGATCGACGTGCGCACGAAGTCCGGCACGAATGCGTTGCATGGCAGTGCCTACGAATTCCTCCGCAACTCCGCGCTGGACGCCCGCCAGTACTTTGCTCGCATCAAGCCCGGATTCACCTATAACCAGTACGGCGGCAGCATCGGCGGGCCGGTGGTGTTGCCCAAGCTCTACAATGGCCGTAACAAGACCTTCTTCTTCTTTGCCTACGAGGGTCTGAAAGACCGGCGCGGGACGACCTTGCTGTGGGGAGTGCCCACGGCCGCCGAGAAACGGGGGGACTTCTCCCGGTCGCTTCAACCCGCACCCAGGGCATGGAGAGCGGGCACGGTCACCGGCGGCCCTTATGCCGACGGGGTCATCCCATCCACTTCCTTCAGCCCTACGGGCAAGATCATCATGGAGCAGATGCCAGAGCCGAATTATCCGGCGGGGGGACTGCTGAACTTCATCGCCTCCAATCCGCAGCCGGTCGACGCGCATCGTTACATCGTTCGTTTTGATCAGAAGATCAAGTCCGATTCGCTCTTCCTGACCATCAGTCCGACGCGGCAGAACGCGGCACAGAAACACCCCTTGTTTTCGCACTCGGACTCTACCAGCTACTCCGACGGCGGCCAGTACGTCTTGGGCTACACACACACCTTCAGTCCGATGGTGCTTGGCGAAACGCGTGTCGGGACCGCGTATAGCTACGGTGGCCGCGATTTGACCGACAAGACCAACTACGCCCAGAAGTGGGGATTTCCCTTCTTCCCAACCAATCCGGCGGCATTCGGAGTTCCCCGAATCCAAGTCCAGCTCGGGGCAGTGGTGCTCGGCGAGATCATGGGGCACAGCGACGCTCCTTCTGTCTCGAAAGACGACGCCTACAACCTGGTTCAGCAGTTCATCATCGTCCGCAAGAATCACTACTTGAAGGCCGGCGGGGACATCAATTACGAGCGATTCCGGACGATCGCCGGCTACGGCAGCCGAGGCGTGTACCGGGGCGGCCTGAACTATAGCGGAAACTCGTGGGCGGATATGCTGTTGGGCCTGAGTTCCCGGAGCTGGTACCAGCCGCAAACCGCCTGGGTGCGATTGGATCGCCCGCTCTATGCTTTCTACATTCAGGATGATTGGAAAATACATCCCCGGGTCACGCTCAACATCGGCGTTCGCTACGACTACAACCAGGCGTGGCGATCCCGCGACAAGCTGATTGCCGGCTTCGACTTGAGCACGGGTCAGGTGGTTTACGCGGCGGGGGCGGTACCGGAAGCACAGAGGGCTCTGCTTCAATACCCGGCGCGCTTCGACGGCTCCGACCGGGCATACAATGCGTACAAGAGAAATTGGGCTCCCCGCCTCGGTCTCGCCTGGCGGCCGTTCGGCGGCAACAAGACTGTCGTCCGGTCCGGTTATGGAATCTTCTACGCCTCGCCCAGGGGAGGAGAAATCACCTCCGCGGCACGGCTGGCGCCGTGGTTGTCGTACCTTCGCTTTTCCGAGGGCAATGCTACGACTCCGCTCTTCTTCGACCGCGTACCTCCGGGCATCAACGAGGGCGTGTTCACCGACCCGGGAACGCTGTTCCCGAACGATCCCAATCGCCGGGACTCCTATACCCAGCACTGGAACTTCGGCGTCGAAAGGGAGGTCCTCAAGGGTTTGGCGATCGAGACGTCCTACGCAGGAAACCGCTCGGCGCATCTGTCGGTTGGGCGCGACGCCAATTTCTTCGCGCCGCGGTACATCGGCAAACCGCGGTATCTGCCGTTCAGTACCATCCAATGGGCCTCCAACGGGTTTGATTCGATCTATCACGCGCTACAGGTGAAGGCCACGCAGCGGTTCTCCAACGGCCTTTCTTACCTGGCCAGCTATACGTGGGGAAAGGCGTTAAACAATGTGGAAAACTCGTCGGGCTTTGTAAGCTTCGAGTCCCAGTTGGACGGCCGGGCGGAGTGGGGCAGGGGACAGCAGGATGTCCGGCACCTGTTCACCCTGGCCGGCATTTACGAGATTCCCGTCGGCCGGGGCCGGAGATACCTGACCAGTCTGCCCCGCGCGGTGGAAGGGATCCTGGGCGGCTGGAAGCTGAACTATATCTTCGAAGCCAATACAGGCTACCCGTTCAATATCTCCGACATCTACTCGATGCGGCCCAGCATCAAACCCGGACAGAAGGCGAACCTGCCGCCCTCGCAGCGCACCAGAGACCGCTGGTTCGACCCTTCGGTGTTCCAATGGGAGACCACGGGACCCAACTGCAATCCGCTGGGCTACCCGGGCTGTCCCGGGAATCTGGGCCGGAACGTGATGGATGGTCCCGGCTACCAGCGCGCCGATCTCGGCATCTCCAAGATCTTCGCGATTCGCGAAGGGCACAACCTGGAATTCCGTACGGAGATGTTCAACGCCACTAACCATGCCAACCTTTTCATGCGCACGTTGGAGTTCGGCCGAACGATTACCAGCCAGGTGCTCAATACCGGCGGCGGTGAGAGGCTCCGGAACGCGTATGACCAGCGGTCCATTCAGTTTGGCTTGCGTTACTCGTTCTGATCCGGAGGCCCCAGCGAATCATGCGATCGAGAAGATTGGTCAATTTCGGAACAGCGCTTTGGGCGCTCGCCGCTTTCTCCCGGTTTGGATGGCTCTCTCCGTTTGCATGGGCCGGCGGACCAGGGTCTGGCATTAGTCACGTGTATGTCGGAACCTACAGTCCGAAAGAGGGCGAGGGGATCTTCCATGCGACGCTCGACACGCGAACCGGCGTGCTTGGGCCTCTCCGCCCTGCAGCGGGCGCAAAGAGTCCAGCGGCCCTTGCCATCGGTCCGGGCGGCAAGTTTCTCTATGCGACGACCATTGTGCCGGACGAGCAAGGAAAACCCACCGGGGGCGTCGCGGCTTATGCCATCGACGGCGCCACGGGGGCGCTCAGAGAAATCGACAGCCGGCGGTCCGGCGGCACGGGTCCCTGCTACCTTTCGGTTGACGGCGAGGGGAAGGTTCTTCTGGTCTCTCATTGCGGTACGGCCAATGTTGCGTGCCTGCCGCTGCGTGCCGATGGGCGCTTCGGCGAGGCCGCTACAGTCATTCAGCACGAGGGCAAGAGCGAGAACTCGGAAGGGAAACCGCAAGCGCACTCCATCATCGTCGCGCCCGGAAACCGCTTCGCCATCGCCGGCGATCTGGGGCTGGACCGGTTGTTCGTCTACGGTCTCGACGCGGCGCGAGGCCGCATGGCCCCGCACCAGCTTCCGTTCGCCCGGGTGCCAACGGGCGCTGGCCCGCGGCATCTCGCGGCCCATCCATCCGGACGGTTCATCTACTCCATCAACGAACTCGACAATACAGTCACCGCGCTCCGGTTCTTCAAGGAGTCTGGAAAGCTGGAAGCTCTGCAAAGCCTTTCGGCTCTACCGGCTGATTTCAAGGGCGAGAGCTACACCGCCGACATACAAGCGCATCCTGGAGGGAGACTCGTCTTCGGCTCCAACCGCGGGCATGACAGCATCGCGGCCTTCCGGGTCGAGCCCGGGACTGGGCGGCTTCAATCGATCGGGCAGACGCCGAGCGGCGGGAAGTTTCCGCGTAGCATTGCGATTCATCCATCGGGCGGATTCCTGTTCGTAGCCAACCAGAAGAGCGACCGCCTCTCGATCTTCAGAATCGATTCCGCTACCGGTCGGCTGGATTCGACAGGGCAGGAGATTCCGGTCCCTCAGCCTGTGTCGATGAGGATCCTCACCCGCCCGTAGGTTAGAGAATCAGCCGCTGATGACCATCGCAGACCTCGACGAAATCCAGGGCCGCGTCTTCCCCGCCGGCCGCCGCACCCAGAATCTGGTGGGCGGTGCGAGCCCGATTCAGTGCGTCCACTTCGCGGCGGGCAATGTGACGCTCGAGCCCCATGGCGGACAGGTCCCCTGGCACAACCAGGAGCAAGAGGAGATCTACTTCATCGTCGAGGGCCGTGCGGAGATGTGCCTCGGCGAGGAGCGGCGCATCCTCACCTCGGGCCAGGCTGTATACATTCCGCCCGGCGTGTATCATCAGCTCACCAATACGGGCGAGACTCCTTGCCGAATGCTGTACATCTATGGCCCCGCCGGAGACATCGCCCACTGGCGGCAGGAGCTTTCTGGCGATCTGCCCCGCGCCGGGTTTGAAGCTCCGCCGTTGCCGGAGGGGGCGCGCCCGCAACGCGCCGGTAAACCAGAGGCGGGTGAGAACCAGGAGAAGGATTGAATGACCAAATGGGAACTGCGTGACTACGACCGGGAGTTTTTCGCGAAACACCTGGACTCGTTCGTGCCGCGCAGGATCTTCGACGCGCATGCCCACCTGTACGAGTTGTCACACTGGGGCAGACCCACTGCTTTGGACCAAGGGCCCAACCCGGCAACTTTAGACGTCTTCCGGGAGCAGATCGAGTGGATCACGCCGGGACGCCAGACCTCGGGACTCTTCTTCGGAGTGGGCTTTCACGCGGGCTCGGACGAGTCCAACGATTTCGTGGAACGCGAAGTGGCAAAGGACAAGACCTGCTTCGCGCACTATCTCACGCCGCCCACCATGGATCCGGAAGCCCTGCGCGAACAGGTCCGGCGGCGCAACATGGCTGGACTCAAGGTATACCACTCCTTCATCACCGGAAAGCCTTCGTGGAGGGCCGATATCGGAGAGTTCCTCGTCGAGGACCATGTCCGGATCGCCCACGAAGAGCGGCTCACGGTCACGCTTCACATGGTCAAGGACCGCGCGATGGCCGAGCCCGCGAATCAGGAACGGATTGTTCACTTCTGCCGCAAGTATCCCGGCATGAAGCTCATCCTCGCGCACGCGGCGCGCGGCTTCAATCCCTATCACACCATCGAGGGAATCGGCGCGTTGAAGGGTCTGCGCAATGTCTGGTGCGACACCTCCGCGGTCACCGAAGCCGGCGCGTTCGAGGCGATCGTCGACACCCTGGGCCTCGACCGGCTTGTGTGGGGTTCGGACTATCCGGTGAGTCACATGCGCGGGCGCTGCGTCGCCATCGGCGACACGTTCGTGTGGTTCTACGAGGATTCGGTAGACTGGAAAGCGCTCGCGGGCCATGCGAAAGTGGAACCGCTCTTGATCGGCCTCGAATCTCTCCGGGCGCTGAAACTCGCCGCCATGCGGTTGCGATTGACTGACTCCCAGGTGGAGAGCGTATTTCGGGACAACGCCCTGCGAATGTTGGAGCGCTAGAAGGCGGCGGTGTGGGAAGAAGGAGAAAAACGATGAGCGATTCGGTATCGCGGCGCGGATGGATTGCCTCGCTGAAGGCGGCCTTGGCGGGCGCCAGCGCCGGATGGGCGGGAACGGCACAGGCACAGCGTTACGTCCATCCGCGGCGCGTGTTCCTGGGCGAGAACACGCGCAAGGAGTTTCGCGAAGCGCTGGAGCAGGGCCGCATCAGGGCCGCCATCATTCCCACCGGCTCCACTGAGCAGCACAACGAGCACCTCGCGCTCGATTGCGACGCCACGTGCGCCACTCTGATCGCGCAACAGGCGGCGCTGCGTTTGTATCCGGCAGTCACGGTGAGCACCGCCTGCCCGCTCGGCTACGCGCCTTATCACATGGCGCGCAAGGGCACCATCACTCTGCGAAAAGAGACGTTCACGGCCTACGTATACGACGTCATTCGCAGCCTCACCACTCACGGAATCCGCACCATTCTGGTGGTGAACGGACATAACGGGAATCATGCGCCGCTCCTGGAATCGATTCCCGCCTGGCGCAAGGAACTCGGCGTCACGCTCGATTCGGAGACCTACATATCGGCCTATCGTGATGAGGAGTTGGCGGAGTTCCTCACCAGCTACCGGCTCCTCAAAGAGGGCAAGCTCGACACGATCGCGCGCCGGACCGCTATGTCGCACGCTTCGGAAGTGGAGACATCCATTCTGATGGCGGCGCATCCGGAACGGGTGCGTCCTTTCACGATGGACGAGTACGATCGCGCGGCGCAGAACTACGAGTCCGGCTATTCACCGGCGGTGGCCCGCTACCTCGAGCCCTTCACCAAGGAGGGCTGGCCGAAGGGCGGCAATCCGGAAAACGCGCGCGACCGGGCGCGACAAGAGCAAGCTCTGTACGCCACCAAGGAAAAGGGCGAGCGCCTGATCGAGATCGCCACCCGGTTCATCGCGGGCAAGGTAGACAAGATGATCGAGGCAACCGCAAAGGGTGCTCCGTGGCCGCCAGCAGCCTAGACGCCGTTGAGCCTCGCCTGCGGCAATCTCTCGTCGTACGGAGACAACGTAGCCAAGGCGCCCGTGGTTGTCCGTTGGAGGCCTTGACGCATGGGCCGCGATCAGAACTGGATCGCGGCCTCGAAGCGAATGTACCGGAACGAACCGAGCCCACCGCTGATCACCGACGTGTAGTAGTAGTCGTCCGCCCTCGCCACCGTCGCGCGATTGTTGATGATGTACGCACCCGTCGACCACGTTGACTTGGCGGGATGGTTCAACAGATTGCTGGCCGTGGCGCCCACGCGCAGCCTGACCCCGCGGTCGTTCCTGGACCACAAGGGGACGGACTTCCACACCGAACTATCCAGCGATGCGCCGGGAAGGCCCTGAATGATCCGGGCGCCCGCGTTGCCATAACCGCCAGCAGCCGGCCGGACGAAGTCGCCGGGGTTGAAGATGTTGGTGTCCGACTGTGGACCCGCGGGC
>VFZX01000177.1 GCA_016871015.1 Acidobacteriota bacterium
TGGACTATGGGCACGCGCTGGACCCGGTCGGTGGCCTCGACGCCGGCGGGTAGATTCGGGCAAACCGCGTCCAGCCAGGCGTTCAGCGATTTTTCGGTGCGAGGCTCGGGGTCGGTGGCGGTCGCGGGTCCAGTGCGGATCCATGGTGTGTACAGCGAGGGATTCCGCGCGGCCACGCTGGCGGACCTTGGCGCAGTGGGGCTGACCGACCTGGGATTCGAGGTTCCGGCCGCTGAGACCATCGCGTACGGCGCGCTGCTTGCGTTCGATACAAGTGAGACCGCGCTTCCGTCCGGCCGTCCAATCGCGGCGTTACGGCCCGAGAAAGCACGGAACTATGAGGTGGGAGTGGGGATCCGGACGTCACGGCTGACGGCGCGTGTTCAGGGATTTCTGACCAACCTGCGCCATCCGATCGTGCGCAGGACCGTGCTGTTTCCGGCTTCCGGCGTTCCGTCGCAACTCAGTGGATTCGCCGTGCGTGCGATCCCGCCGGTGCCTGCGCAGTTAGCGGCTGGCGTGGTGATGGTGCGGGTTAACGACGATCCGCGGGCGGTCAAGACGTTCGTCAACGATGGCGCGCTCCGGTACCAGGGCATCGATACGAAAATTGGGTTCACACTGTCGCGGCGATGGTCGGTGGATGTCCAGCATGCGTTTCTGCGCGGGCGTGAGCTGAATCCCAACCGTCCGGTCCGGCGGCTGCCACCGGGGATGGGGAGGGCGGTGGTGCGGGGTGAGTTTGGGAGGTCACGGGTTTGGATGGAACTCGGTGTCCGGTTCGCGTCGCGCCAGAACCGGCTGAACGCGGGCGACCTTGAAGACGAGCGGATTGGCGCAGCACGGAGCCGCAATAACATCGCGGATTTTCTGGCGGGCAGCCTGATTAGCCCGTATATGCGCGGAGGAGTGTTCCTGGTGACAGGCGAGTCCGTGGCGCAGATCCAGGACCGGGTGCTGCCTGGGGCGGCACCGGCTGCGCGTGTACCGCTGTTGCGGGCGGAGCCGGGATGGGCGTCGGCAGCCGCGAGGGCCGGGATCCGGCTGTCAGGCAACTTGGACGTGCTGGTGGGCCTGACGAACCTGTTCGATGACAACTACCGGGTGTTGGGGTCGGGGATGGACGCACCGGGGAGAGGAGTTTTCGTGGGGCTGTCCTGGCGATGGCGCCGTGGACCGGTGTGAGTTAGGATGAATTGATGCCGATTCACGACCGGCTTTCCAAGGAATTGCTGCGCGTTTTTTTCCTTGAGTTCATCACGTTGTTCTGGCCCAAGCTCGCCGCGCTGATCGAGCGGGACTCGATTGAATTCCTTCAACAGGAGATTTTCACCGACGTCACGGCTGGTGAGCGGCATGAGGCGGATTTGGTCGTTCTGGCGCGGCTGGCGGGGCTGGGCGGGATCCTTTTCCAGGTCGAGTCGCAAGGGACGGCGCGGTCGATCTTCCCGGAGCGCATGTTCAGCTACTTCTCGAGGTTCCACCTGGCGCGCCGTCTGCCGGTGTTTCCGATTGCAGTGTTGACGTATGATTCGCCTCGGGAACAGGCCATCGATTACTACGATGTCACGGTTGGAGACGAACCGGTGATGTCGTTCAAGTTCCGGGTTGTGCAGTTGAACCGGCTGGACTGGCGCGACTACGAGGGGTGCGGCAATCCGGTGGCGTACGGCTTCATGTCGCAGATGCGGATGATGGCGGAGGAGCGCAAACTGGTAAAGTTAGAGAGTCTACGTTCGACGCTGGCCCTTGGGTTGGATCCGGCGAGAACACAGTTGATCTTTGGCTACGTGAACACATACCTCCGGTTGAAGCCGGAAGAGGAGGAATGGGTCGTGGAAGCGTTGAAGATTTCGAACCCGGACCAGGGACTGTTCTGGACCTACTGGCATGAGGCGGGTATGGTGAATGTCGCCGAGCAAGTGCTGAAGAGGCGCTTGGGTGAACTCCCGGAGTCCACCATGGCCCGGATCCGGGCTCTGCCGCCTGAGAAAATCGTCGACCTGACCGAGTGCGCGCGCGACTTCCCGACAGCCTCCAGCCTGGACGAGTGGCTCGCCGCGAATGCCAACGGCGGTGGGCCCGTTTAACAGTCAGGGGCGGGCAGGCTGCGCCGGACGCGGCTTCGGCAGAGGCTTCCGCGGCAGCATCTCCGCCCGGTTGGCGGCGTGATAGACAAACGACGCCACTACCGCTGAAGCTTGCTGGAGATCAGCCGGGACCAAGTGGTCATAGGTATCCATGTTGGAATGGTGCGTGCGCGTCTGATATTCAAGTGGATCCTGGATGAACTGGAATCCAGGAAGACCAACCGCGTCGAACGACAGATGGTCGGTGCCCGCGGTGTTGCGGATGCTCACGTGCGTCGCTCCCAGATCGCGGAACGGCGCCAGCCAATTCTCGAACACCGGCCGGACCATATCGTTGCCCTGAAGGTACACGCCCCGGATCTTCCCTCCGCCGTTGTCGTAGTTGAAATAGGCCGCCAGCCGCGCGTGCGTTCGGTCGGCTGCATCTTCTCCGGATCGGCGAAGTGTTCCTTCACGTACGCCTTCGATCCGAGCAGTCCCTGCTCCTCGCCGCTCCACAGAGCCAGGCGCACGGTGCGTTCGAGCGGCAGGCCAGTGGCTTTCAGGATCCGCACCGCCTCGATCATCACCGCCGATCCCGCGGCGTTGTCAGTGGCCCCAGTCCCGCCGTGCCACGAGTCAAAGTGCGCGCCAAGCATGACCATCTCATCGCGCCGTGAGCGGCCGGGAATCTCAGCGACGATGTTGTAGGAGTCCTTCGAGTCCCCGCGGAACTCGGCGGCGATCTCCAGGCGCAGCTTCACCGGGAATTTGTTGCGCAGCAGGCGGACGATCCGGTTGTAGTGTTCGGGCGCGATCGCGGCAGTCGGCGGCGCGTCGGGATACTTGCCGTCAAACGACCCGCCCCGGGATGCGAAAACCGTGCCGCCGTCGCCACGATAGCCGGTCGATAAGAGCGCGACCGCGCCTTCTTCCTTGAGGAACTCGTTGCGCTTGGTGTTCCACCGGTCGGCGGCCTGCGACGGAGGGCGATTGTTGCGAGACGCGGGCGTGGTACTGACGATGTCGTCCAGGTCCTTGCCAGAGTGGCGCCGCGCGGCGGCTGTCTCCTGAAGCGGCGTGGGACGGGCCTCGTCGATCAGCACGATCTTCCCGTTCAGCTTGCCCTTGTACTTGGGCAGATCCTTTTCCTCTTTCATGGGCGCGAAGAATGGCTCAGCAGTCAGGGTCCCGTTGGTGGCAGGCGTCCAGGCCAGGGGGAATCCGATCAAGGGTTGATAACCGGGTTCCAACAGGTGAGCCTCGAACTTCGAATATGACCAGCCCCGGCCGAACGGGCCCCACTTCTCCTTACGCGGGTTGTCGATTCCCATCTCTTTGAGGCGGCCGACGGTCCAGTGGGCGGCGCGATGGAATCCGGTGAATTGGTGAGCCGCGGCCCATGGACATCAGTGAGGTAGAACAGCGTGTCCATCACTTGGAGTTGTCGAACGCCTCCGACTTGATCCGGTGCACGGCCTGGAGGTCGGGGTTTTCAAAGGCGAAGACGGCGAGGCAGGAGAGGGCACCAAGAGCGATTTTCATCGTTTCGCCATTTTAACTTGGCTTTTCGTCGCGTGGGGCACGGCCAACCTGCTAGAGGTACATTGACAGAGGAGGCTCGAATGCGATTCCTATGCTTGCTTGCGCTTCCGGCGCTGGGACAACCCGGCGCAACGGAGATGCGTGGGATCCGGGCGGCCTATGAGCAGCACCGGCACACGGCAGTACGCGATGCAGATGGATGGAAAGCGCGAAACCCGCGGCAGCAGTTCGTCACCCGGTTTGACGGGCGCGGTTTCACGGTCCAGCCGGACACCGGCGCCTGGCGGTGGGGACTGGAGTTGCGGGCGTACGGCTTCAGCGGCGCGATGCGGGAAGCCGCGCGAAACGCATCCGTGAGCGTTAGGCACGAGCGCGTGGGGTACGACTGGGGATCGGGCATCGAGGAGTGGTTCGTGAATGACCGGCGGGGGTTGGAGCATGGATTCACGTTGCGCGAGCGGCCGGAGCAAGGCGCAGGTCCGTTGCGGCTGCGGATGGCGGTGCGCGGAGAGTTGGAAGCCCGGGAAATGGCGGCCGGGATCGATTTCGGTCCCGTCCAGTACGCGGGACTGAAGGCCTGGGACGCGGGGGGCGATCCCGTACAGGTGCGAATCGAGATCAGCGGGGGTGGCTTCGACTTTGTGGTCAACGACAGAGGCGCACGGTACCCCATCACGATTGACCCGATCGTCCAGCAGGCCTATCTGAAGGCATCGAACACCGAGAGTGGAGATGAGTTTGGATTCTCAGTAGCGATTTCCGGGGACACTGCCGTGGTTGGCGCTCCCGGCGAAGACAGCAGCGGGACCGGCGTCAACCCGGGTTCGCAGGCCGACAATAGCCGGGACGGCAGCGGCGCCGCCTACGTCTTTGTCCGGACCGGCGGTGTGTGGACTCAGCAAGCGTACTTGAAGGCGTTCAACACGGATGCCGCCGATCGGTTCGGGCAGTCGGTTGCGATCTCCGGGGACACGATCGTGGTGGGTGCGCCAGGCGAAGCGAGCAACGGGACCGGGGCGAGTCCAGCGGGAGGTGGCGCCCAAGCGGACAACTCCGCCCCCGCTGCCGGAGCGGCCTATGTGTTCGTCCGCGCGGGCGGCGCATGGGGCCCACAAGCATATTTGAAGGCATTCGTCAGCCCGGCGGGGGGCAGGTTCGGAGCCTCGACCGCAATTTCAGGCAACATAATTCTGGTTGCGGCCCTGACGGCCCCAAGTAGCGTCTACTCTTTTGAGCGAACCGGGACGGTTTGGGGCGCACCGGAGCTCGTTAGGACAGGTGACCCCCTCGGGTGGTCCGTTGGACTATCCGGGAACACCGCGATCATCGGCAGCCAGAGCCCCACTCCCGGTCCAACGCATGTGCATGTGAGAGCCGGCGGCGTCTGGACCACCCAGGCGACGATCACGCCCCCGCTCGGAGCTTTCACCGGGTTCGGCAGAGTTGTTAGCATTTCTGGGGACACGATCGCAATTGGTGCGCACCTGAGCAACCGTGCTTATGTTTATGTCCGGACCGGGACAAGCTGGGCACTGCAGGCCGATTTTGCGGAGGACCCGGCCATTGCATACGGGCTTGCCGTTAGTGTCGACGGTGACACGCTGGTGGTGGGCGCTGAGGCCGAGCGAAGCTACGCGACAGGTGTCAACAGCCCGAGCCGCGGGTTCAACAATGCTGGCAATAGCGGAGCGGCGTTCGTTTACGCCCGCTCCAGCGGGGCTTGGTCGCGGGTGGCCTATCTCAAGGCGTCGAACACCGACGGCGTCGACTTCTTCGGAGGTGCCGTGGGAGTCTCAGGCGGTGCGGTCATCGTTGGCGCCCGCGGAGAAGACGGCAGCGGTACCGGCGTGAACAGCCTGCTTCAGGCGGATAACAACAAGCAGGATAGCGGGGCCGCCTACGTGTTCGATGTCGTGTTGCCACGCGTCGAGGTGCTGAGCGGAAGCGGGCAGAGCGCACTCGTTGGCGCTGCTTTCGGCGCGCCGTTGCGCGTCCTGCTGCGTAATGGCGCGGGGGCTCCTGCTGCCGGGGCGATGGTAGCGTTTTCTGCTCCAGGGAGTGCGCCAACCGCGTCGCTATCGGCTGGAACGGCGGTTAGCGACGCCTCGGGTGTGGCCAGCATCACCGCCGTAGCGGGACCGTCCACCGGAACTTACCTGGTCAGTGCCCTGTCTGGCGGCGAGACGGTTTTCTTCGGATTGACGAATGTTGCGCCGGGAGCGCCGCCGCCAGCCCGGATTCTGAGTCCGGCGGATGGCAGTACGTTTCAGGGTACGGTGGTGCCCTTTCAATGGGAGGCCGCGCCTGGAGCCACCAGCTACGAGCTCCGGATCATTCCGGCTTCTGGAACGCAGCAGTTCCGCGTGATCCTGCCAGGCGCGGAGACGCGCGTTATCTATACGTTCCCGAGCGGAGGCTACCGGATGGAGCTGCAGTCCTGCAACGCCGGAATCTGTTCGATTTCAGTCAGCAATTTTACGATCGTGGGCGGAACGGTTCCCGCCGCCGCTCCCACCGGATTCAACTGCCAGTTGGCCAACAATGCTCCGGGCAACCGGCTGGATTGTAATTGGAACCCTGTCCCCAACGGCCACTTCTATGTGATCCATGTGGTCCAGCCGGGACGTGGCCCCGGCGGCGGGGCGCTGACAGTGGCCGGACAGCAGGTGGGCGCGACCAACGTCAGTTTGCCTGTTCCGGATGGGCTCTTCGAGGCGATCGTGCGGGCGTGCACCGGGGATGGATGCGGGGCGTTCACGCTGCCGCCGTTCAGCCGTATCGCGGGCTTCGGGAGTCCGAATACGCCGGTGCTGGCCGAACCGATCGGCGGCTCGATGGTTGATTCCGGCGCTGACGCCCCTCGCATCGTGTTCACTTGGAGCCGTGTTCCGGATGACAACGGGATCAACTACAACTACCGGATCTATGCCCAGGACTTTTCACGGAATGCGCCCGCGGTGGATGCCTTGACCCAGAACAACTTCTATTCCGTCTTCGCGAATCCCGGAACACGTTACGACGCGCTGGTGTTCGCGATCAACAAGGACTTCGAGACCATTCGCGTGAGTCCGGCGAGCGGATTCCTGGTCCGCGGGCGGCCGCCGAAGTCCCCGGTGGCCTACGAGCCGAAGGTGGGCTCAACGGTGGTCCGCAACCCGAATAACAAGGTGAAGGTGTCGTGGACTCCGTTGGTGAACGAGGACGGAACCGTGCCGCCGCGCCGTTATCAGTTCTTCATCAACACACCGAATCCGGTGACGGGAGTGACGAACGGCACGAGCGTCGAAGTGGATGTCCCGAACGGCACCTGGATCGGTATCATGCGCGCCTGTACGAACGGGCTGGGGTGCGACGCGGCATCCGATATCGGCTGGGGACCCTGGAACAACACGGCGGGGAGCGAGGGCGGGCAGGGGGTGTTCACGGTTCAATAACGTTATACTGGGGCGTTATGAAGTTGCAACGGGCCCTGCTCCTCTTCGCGCCCCTGTGGCTGTCCGCCCAGGATACGCGCGGAAATATCTCTGGCACCGTTACCGATCCCCAGGGCGCTGTCGTCGCCGGGGCAGCGGTCGTGGTCGCCAACACCGGCACCGGACTCCTCGCCCGCCTGGTGACGAACAACAGCGGATATTACGAAGCGCCGCTGCTGCTGCCGGGGACCTATTCAGTCACGGCCGAGATGGCTGGATTCAAGAAGCTCGTGCGGTCTGGAATCACTCTTGCCCTCAGCGAGCAGTTGCAGATCAATCTCCAGCTTGAAATCGGAGCCGCGGCCGAGTCAGTCACGATCTCGGCGGAAGCGCCGATGCTTGACACGAGCACCGTGAGCAGCGGCCGCGCCATGACCCACCGCGAAATCATGGACCTTCCGGTGTTGGGCAATAACGTGAGCATGCTCGCGAGGCTGGCGCCCGGCGTCCAGGTTCCGGGCACGACGCAGTTCCTCGTCCAGGGCCAGGTCGGTGGCGGATCCGGCTACAGCATGCCGGGCGGAGTTGGCGGCAACGAGTGGTCGATCGACGGCGCCTCGACGAACGGAACGTTCCGGCGCGTGTCG
This sequence comes from Acidobacteriota bacterium, assembly GCA_016871015.1. Lineage (GTDB taxonomy): Bacteria > Acidobacteriota > Terriglobia > Bryobacterales > Bryobacteraceae > SYLY01. The sequence goes on from VFZX01000177.1 coordinate 7,675, forward strand.
TTCATGCCGAGCGCGGACATCATCGACGAGTTCCGCATTGAGACCTCGAATTTCGACGCGTCGTTCGGCCACGCGACTGGGCTGAATGTGTCCATGTCGACCAAATCCGGTGCGAATCTCCTGCACGGCTCGGCGACCTACCAGTACTTCAACCAGCGCTGGAACGCGGCGTCGTTCTTCGTGAAACAGAACCACTACCGGCGGATCTCGCAGGCGCTCACCGCGGGTGACACGGCAACCGCCAACTCGCTCGCCAATTCGCCGCTCGTTCCTGCCGGCCACACCAACAACGGCCAGGGCGCCATCAGCGGCCCCGTCGTCATCCCCAAAGTGATCGACGGCCGCAACAAGCTGTTCTTCTTCCTCGGCTACTCGATCCTCAGGAACCGCCAGGCGGCACGGCCGAGCGAGATCAACTACACGGTGCCCACCAGCGAGATGCGCGCGGGCGATTTCTCGCGGCTGCTGCCGGTGGACGCGGTGCGCTACCAGGTTTATGATCCGCTGACGACGCGAACGGATCCCGAGCGCGCGGGACACGTCGTCCGCACTCCGTTTGCGGGCAACATCATCCCCAGCGCGCGTTTCCGCAATCCGATGTACGACTTCTACAACAAACGGATGCCGGTGGCCAACAACAATCCCACGAATCCGCGCCTGGATCCAGTCAACAACTACCTCGCCACCGGGATGCCCAACAATGTCGACTACGGATCCTGGAACGGACGCGGCGACTATCAGCACAACGAGCGGCACCGCTTCTTCTTCCGGTTCCTCACCAACTACTTCATTGAAGACGCGCAGGACTACACCTACGAGACCGAAAAAGGCCTGATGGAATGGGACGAGAAGCGGCCAACTCTCAGTGGCGCCGCCGATTGGACCTTCACCAAAGGCGCCAGCACCGTGATGAACGTATCGGTCGACGCCACGCGGTTCCTCACCCAGAATCAACGGCTCGGCACGCGCAAATACAAGCCGACCGATGTCGGGCTGCCCGCCTATATGGATCAGAAGTGTTCGGGGAGTTGTGTCCTGCCGCGCGCCGTGTGGCCGGGCATGGCCGCCTGGAGCGGCGACATGGTGTTGGGTGTGGCTGTGGATCCGGGGCCGCAGGGACGGCAGCAGGCGGTCAAGTACAACATCACCCACGTCCGGAATTCGCACACGCTGCGCGCGGGTGCCGATTTCCGGCAGCACTACCTCACCCAGATCCAGAACGGCGGACTTACTTCGGGCAACTTCACCTTCGCGAACACGTTCGTCCGGAAGGACGAGGACGGATTCAATCCGGCCGCTGGACTCGGGCTGAGCTGGGCCTCGTTCCTGCTGGGCATGCCGAGCGGCATTGGGGTCGACACCAACGACACCTACGCGATGATGAATCCCTACTATGCGTGGTATGCGCAAGATACATGGCGCACGTCCTCGAAGCTGACGCTGACGTTCGGCTTGCGCGTCGAGTATGAACAGGGTCCCACGGAGCGCTACGACCGCGCGTTGAGCTTTTTTGATCCCAACCTGGAGCTGCCGATCTCGGCGGCGGCGCAGGCGGCCTACGCGCGGAATCCGCTGCCGGAACTTCCCGCGAGCCAGTTCGTGGTCCGCGGCGGATCGGTTTATGCGGGCCGTAACGGCGTGAGCCGCCGGCTCTGGAGGAATGAGCTGATGTGGCTGCCCCGGTTGTCGGCGGCGTATCAGTGGAACCGGCGGACCGTGATCCGTGGAGGCTACGGCGCGTTCTTTGACACACTCAACGTGATGAACCAGGCGCCGGATCAGTCGGGATTCTCGCGCCCCACCAACACCATACTGACCAACGATTTTGGTGTCACCTGGCTTGCCGGGAATCCGGCGGCGGGAGTCTCTCCGCTCACCGATCCGTTCCCCGTGCGTGGCAACGGAACGCGCTTTGACGTGCCGCTGCAGGCGGCGCTTGGACCGATGGCGCGGGTCGGCCAGGGATTCAGCTACTTTCCGTTTGACCGCCCGCATCCCCGCGTGGACCGCTGGCGCGCCGGAGTTCAGCGCGAGCTCTCCCAGAACCTAATGATCGAGGCTTCGTATTGGGGGCAGATCGCGAGCCGCGTGGGTATCGGCGTGCGCCAGGACTTCCTGCCCGCCCAGTTTTGGAACACCACGAATACGCGCAACAACGCGCTAGCAACCGAGGCCAACCGCCAGGTGCCGAATCCGTTCCACATTAGCAACTTCGAATCGATCCGCACATCGGATCCGGTGCTCTACCAGCACCTGACCACGCTCGGCCAGTTCACCTCGCCGACCATCGCCAAGAACCGCCTGCTCCGCCCGTTCGCTCACATGAACGGACTCACCAACAGCGGCGCGCCAGTGGGTAGGACCCGCACCCACGCCTTCGAGTTGAATGTCCAGCGGCGGTTTGCGCGGGGCTTCAACCTGAACGCCTCCTACACCCGGATGCTTCAGGAGAACCGCACGTTCATCGAAAACGAGTTCGAAAGCGAACCCACGATCTGGTGGGTGAGCGACACCGCGCGTCCCCATCGCCTGACGGCCACGGGCATCTTCGAATTCCCGTTCGGCAAGGGCCGCCGCTGGCTTCAGAGCGGGGTCCTGAATCACTTGTTCGGCGGATGGCAGCTTGCGGCCACCTACGAGTTCCAGCCCGGACCGCTGCTGGCCTGGGGCAACCTGTTCTACCGCGGCGACATCAATAAATTCGAAGCCGACGCCACCTCAGGAGCCAAGACCCTCGAACAGTGGTTCAACACCGCGGTCCCGTTTGACCGGGTGGCGGCGAATCAGCCCACGGGTCCGCAGGTCCGGGTGTTTCCACGCTTCTTCAACAAGCTGCGCGCCGATGGACTCAATCAATGGAACGGGAACCTGCTGCGCGATTTCCGCGTGTATGAGCGGCTCCGGTTCCAGATCCGCGCCGATGCGATCAACTTGCAGAACCGTTCGCAGATGAGCGCGCCTGACATCAATCCGCTGTCCACCAATTTCGGACGCATCACCAGCCAGACTTCGTCGCTGAACCGCTTCTACCAGGTCCAGCTCAGAGTGCAATTCTAAGGAGATTCCCATGCAGGCCAATCAGATTGACCGCCGTTCCTGGTTCAAGACCATGCTTGGTCCGGCCGCGCTTGCCATGTTCAACGCGCAGAGGACCGACGCCGCCGCCATCGGCCCCAACGACAAGCTCAAGGTCAGCAAGCTCGAAACGTTCGTGCTGAAGAGTTCCTGGGTGTTCGTCAAAATCTCGACCGACGCCGGGATCGTCGGCTGGGGCGAGATGCTCAAGGACGACGCCAAGGCCTGTGCGGCGGGTGCGCTCGAAGTGGCGAATTATCTGGTGGGCCAGGATCCGCGCATGGTGGCCCACCACTGGCAGGCGATCCATCGGGGCGCGTTCTATCGCGGTGGTCCGATCAAGACGGCGATTCAGAGCGGGATCGACCAGGCGCTTTGGGACATCACGGGCAAGGCCTATGGCGTGCCTGTGTACAAGCTCATGGGCGGTCCAACGCGCCAGCAGATCCGGGTATACGGGCAGGTGGACGCCAAGACCGGTGTCAATGCGATCAAGGTCGGGCCGCGCGGCACACGGACTCCGTTCAAACACAACGAAGGCCAAAAGATGGTGGACGAGGTGGCCGAGCGGTTCAAGGCACTGCGCGACAAGTACGGATCGGGCGTGGATATCGGCATCGACTTCCACGGCGCGGTCCAACCGACCACGGCGCTGAGCCTGATGAAGGCGCTGGAGCCCTACCGTCCGTGGTTCTTCGAGGAGATCGTGCAGGCGCTCAATGTCGACGTGATGGCCGATCTGGCGCAGAAGACGCATATCCCGCTGGCGACCGGCGAGCGGATTTTCCTCAAGTGGGGATTCCGCGAGATTCTGGAAAAGCGCGCGGCGATGATCCTGCAGCCGGATGTGTGTTACGCGGGCGGCATCACGGAGTTGCGGCTGATTGCCGGAATGGCGGAGTCCTACTTCGCGCCGCTGGCGCCGCACAATCCCAATGGTCCTTGTTCTCTGGCGGCAAGCTTGCAGGTGGCGGCGTCGATTCCGAACTTCCTGATCCAGGAGCGCGGCGATGCGGAGCATGATCTGCTCGCCAAGCCTCTGCCGGCGGTGAGGAATGGGCACCGGCCGATTCCAACGGAGCCGGGTCTCGGGATCACCATCGATGAGAACAAGCTGAGGGCGCAGGTGGGCGAGCCGCGTCCGTATCTGACGCAATATGATCCGGAGGACGGGTCCGTGGTCGATTGGTAGGGCGCGCCGATGCGGCGTTGCGACTCTAGCCATCGCGGTTCGTCTATAATCGACTCCGATGACTACCCGCCGCGCCTTCACCGCCTCCGCTCTTGCCGCCGCAGCACAAACTCAACCGTCCAAGCGCCCGCTCCCCGACTGGGGGCCTGGCATCAAGATTTCGCTCCAGATCCCTGCGACTGTCCCGGACGACTACCTCACATTTGCAAAGCAAATGGGCATCGAGTACGTCAATGTGCCGGGCGCGGGTGGCACCTACGAGTCCTTCGCCGCCAACAAGGCCAAGGTGGAGGCTGCCGGGCTCAAGGTGTGGAACATGGGCAACTCCAATGTCCATAACATGCCCGAGGTCACTCTCAACCTTCCGGGCCGCGACGCCAAGATCGAGGAGTACAAGCAATATTTGCGGAACCTCTCGCGGGCCGGTGTCCACTACACGACCTACGCGCACATGGGCAACGGAATCTGGTCGAGCGACCGCGAGACCACGCGTGGCGGCGCGTCGGCGCGTGCCTTCCGGCTGGAGACCGCCAAGGGGCACTGGGCCGGAAAAGTGTTCGAAGGACCACTCTCGCACGGGCGCCGCTTCACGAAAGAGGAGCTTTGGGAGAACTACACGTACTTCATCAAGCAGGTAGTTCCCGTGGCGGAGGAAGTGGGCGTCCGCATCGGGATCCACCCGGATGATCCGCCCGTGCCGGAACTGGGCGGGGTGCCGCGCCACATCTTCGGCACGTGGGATGGCTATGTCAAGGCACTCGAAATCGCGAACAGCCCCAATGTTGGCGTGTGCCTGTGCTGCGGGACCTGGATGGAGGGCGGCAAGTCCACCGGCAAGGACGTGTTCGAGGCCGTGCGCGGATTCGCGGCCATGGGCAAGCTGTGGAAAATCCACTTCCGCAACGTGTCCGCGCCGATTCCCTATTTTGTTGAGACCTTTCCTGATAACGGCTACACCGACATGCGCAAGCTGATGCGGACGCTCGTGGAGGCGAACTTCAACGGCAACCTGATCGCCGACCACGTGCCCACCATGGTGGGCGGTCCGATGGTGGGCTGGGCGTACAGCCTCGGCTACATCAAGGCCTTGTACCGCAGTGCGCTGGCTGAAACCGGTAAGGGTTAATGATCGACACCAACGTTTACCTGTCGCGGTATCCGTTCCGCCGCCTGCCGGGAGACGAGCCGCAGGAATTGGTTGGCAAACTCGTGCGCGGTGGAGTGGAGCGAGCCTGGTGCGGCAGCTTCGACGCACTGCTGCATCGCGACCTCGGCTCGGTCAACCGGCGCCTGGCCGACGACTGCCGGCGGTACGGCAATGGACTACTGGTTCCATTCGGCTGCGTGAATCCCGCGATGCCGGACTGGCGCGAGGAACTCCGCCGCTGCCACGAGGACTACCGCATGCCGGGCATCCGTGTGCATCCGAACTATCACGGCTACCAACTTGGTGACGCCTCGTTTGCCGAACTGCTCAAGGCCGCCACTCTGCGCCGGATGATTGTCCAGATTCCGGTGCTGATGGAGGACGAGCGGACGCAGCATCCGGTGGTCCGCGTGGCGCCGGAGGACGTTTCGAAGCTCGCCGATCCGGTGGCATCCGTTCCGGGCGCCCAGGTCCAGTTGTTGAACCACTCCCAGCGCGCCCCGGCTGATGTGATGCGGCGGCTGATGAGCGCCGGCCAGGTGTACGTGGACATCGCCATGGTTGAAAATACGCACGGAATTGATCAGCTATTGTCGCTGGTTCCAAAGGAGCGCGTGACGTTCGGCTCCTATTATCCGTTCTATTATTGGGAATCCGCCGCGTTGAAGCTTCAGGAGGCCGCCCTGCTCGCGCCGGACCGCGACGCGATTGTCCGTGGCAATGCGACGCGGCTGCGGGGTGCGGTCCGATGAGAATCTGGGATCTCCACTGCCACCCGTCGACCTTCGGCTCCGAGGATCCGGACAAGGCCATGACCGACGTGATCCGCACCGCCGACCGCATGCAAGTGGAGCGGCTGTGCATCTACCTCGGCTCGCTCCGCCATCAGGACCCGAATCCGGTAGACCTGCGCGCGCACAACGATTGGGTGCTGCGCGCGATGAAGCCGTTTCCAGACCGGGTGTTCGGATTCGCGTACATCAATCCGAATTACATGCCGGCGACCATGGAGGAGATTGAGAGGTGCATCCGCGACGGTCCGATGGTGGGGGTGAAGCTGTGGGTGGCCAAGCGCTGCAACGCGCCTGAGCTGGATACGATCGTGAGCCGCTGCGCAGAGCTCAAGGCGGTCATCTTTCAGCACACCTGGATCAAGACGAACGGCAACCTGCCGGGCGAATCGACTCCCATGGAGCTGGCCGAGCTTGCCGGCCGCCATCCGCGTGTGCCGATCATCTGTGGACACACGGGCGGGCAGTGGGAGTCCGGAATCCGCGCGGTGCGCGCGCGCCGGAATGTGTCGATCGACCTGGCCGGGTCGGATCCGACGAACGGATTTACTGAGATGGCGTACCGGGAGCTGGGTCCGGACCGGATCATTTATGGGAGCGACTCGGGGGGCCGGAGCATGGCGTCGCAGTTGGCAAAGGTCCACGGGGCGGTGATTCCGGAGGGAGCCAAGCCGCTGATCTTTGCCGAGAACCTGCGCCGGATGATGACTCCGATCCTGACGGCGAAGGGAATCAAGACGTAGCGAGGTCGTGTTGGAACATCTGGCCATTGACGGATTCCGCTGTTTTGCGAGCCTCGAGATTGGCGGGCTCCGCCGGTTGAACCTGATCGCCGGGAAGAACGGCGCGGGAAAATCGGCGTTGTTGGAGGCGGTCCAGTTGTTCCTGCGGCCGGACATCGATTCGCTTACTGAAGTCCTCGACTGGCGGGGCCAGGTGGCTCCCTCATCCCCCAAGCCGGTCTGGACCGAGGACACGGTTGGGCCGCTGTTCCATGCGCGTGGCGAGACGTTCAGGGCAAGATCGAGCTAAGATCCGGTTCGAGTTCGGTTCGTTTCCGCATCGGCCATGGCCTGTTTGACGAGAAGGGGAACTGGTTTGAAGCGCCAGCCCGGAATCGTGCGGATCTAAAGCCCGCCCTAGTAGTTCAGTCCACTGTCGATTCGAAGAATTCGGCTCTCCCGATTCTTCTCGATGGAACCTTGGATTTCGACCGCCATCCGGCCCGTATGGCCGACGCGTCGAGAACGTTTCTGAGGAAGGCACGAAGAGACCAACACAGGCTGTACCACGTGCACGCGGCTGGCTGGGATCCTGATGGGTTAGGCGGGATGCTCGAAAACGTGCTGGGATCGGCGCACCAACGCACCGTGATCGGGGCGATGCAGTGGCTGATCCCTTCGGCTGAGTTTGTGTTTACGAAAGGCCGGGCGGACTTGAGGGCCGTCTATGGCCGGTCCAGCGACTTCGCTGTCGCGCAACCGCTCGAGTCCTTCGGAGATGGGGCGGTTCGTTTGGCCGGGATCGTGCTCGCTGTCCTGCTCTCTCGAAATGGCACATGCCTGATCGACGAAGTCGAGAGCGGGTTGCACTACTCCCTGTTCCCGGATCTCTGGAGGCTTCTCGACAAGTTATCGAGGGATCTGTCCGTACAGGTGTTCGCGACGACTCATAGCCGTGATTGCCTTGATGCTTTCGCTGAGGCGTCCGCGGAGAAGGACTTCGACGCAGCGTTCTACAGGCTGGAGCGGAATCCCGGTGGCGCCGTCGAGGCTGTGCGGTTGGACTACGAAGGCTACTTTCGCCGCGTCGAAGGCCTGCCGTTCGAGGTGCGGTAGTGCCGGACCGGAAGGTTCAATTCCTGGTGGAGGGCAATGACGACGCCTACTTCATCAAGCATTTTGCGAAGTGCGCTCTCGGCATGGAGCTCCGCGTTAACGAGAATATGCTCTCGGATATGGTCTCGCTCGGAACCTGCAATAAGCTTCTGGACCGGATTGATTCGATTCAGAAGGACTCAGGCGGCTGGGAATCTATCGGCGTGATCCTCGACTCGAATGGCGATCCGTTAAAGCGGTGGGCAGAAGTTCTCGAGAGTGCCGGGCCTCATTGGGGACTGCCGCAAGAGCCCTGTCCCGCAGGAGTAATCGGGAAGTCTGGCCTTCGCCGTATGGGATTCTGGCTCATGCCTGAACCCGGTCGGCCGGGTGCTCTGGAGGACTTCCTGATCGAGATCCGCAAGGACAGCGACCGGCAGAATCGGATCTGGGGTCACGCGCGGCAGTCAGTCGAGACGCTGCCCGAACGGCTCTTCAAGGACGGCGACCTCCCCAAGGCAGAGCTACGAACTTGGCTCTCCTGGCAAAAAGAGCCCGGTGCGCCGTACGGGTTGGCCGTGAGCCAGGGATGTTTCGACATCGAGCACCGACTGGCCAAACGCTTTGCGGCATGGATGCGCTCGGTCCGGACTCCGTGCGAGAATCTGTAACGGTTGCCACGCAGACGGCACCTAGGAGCCTGTCCGAGAATTGACGGGCGAACGCTCATCGCCGCCGGTCGAAGTGTGGTTGTTGCGTAGCACGATTTTTCGTTGCCAGGCTGCCGGAACGCCTTGGATTCCCGATTTTGGCCTCCAG
>VFZX01000178.1 GCA_016871015.1 Acidobacteriota bacterium
GGGAATCCAAGGCGTTCCGGCAGCCTGGCAACGAAAAATCGTGCTACGCAACAACCACACTTCGACCGGCGGCGATGAGCGTTCGCCCGTCAATTCTCGGACAGGCTCCTAGGGGAGTCCATGTTTTCGCGGATTCCGAGCGCGTCGGCTTTGGTTATGTTCTTGGCCCCGCCGGACGCCGCTACAGGGGTGTCTATGCCTGGCTTCCCTGTGCCGCCCTTCACAAGTGGCAGTCGCTTCTTTAGTCCGGTTGTACACTAACAGTACCGGATGTCGTTCGACCGTTCCTGGGTGCTCCTGTTCGCGCCCGTCCCTCTCCTCTGGTGCGCCCTCGAGTGGCGCCGCTCCACCCGCAGGCTTGGCCTTGCCCTCAAGGCTTTCTCCCTGCTCGCGATCCTGCTCGCGCTCGCCGAGCCCAAGCTCTCGACATGGGAGACCAAAGTGGCGCTGGCGGTCCTGGCCGACACCTCGCAAAGCGTCTCCAAGTCCGACCTCGAACGAGCCACCTCGATCGTCGCCTCGATCGAAAAGGAGAAGGGCCGCCACTGGACCCGCATCACGCCCTTCGCCCGCGAACCGCGCGACCTGAGTCCCGCCGAGGCGGCTCAGACCTTCGAACTCAAACCTGTGAGCGGCGAGGCGGGCCGCGGAACGGACATCGAGGCCGCCGTCCGCGACGCCACCGGATCCATGCCCGCGGGACTGGTGCCGCGCATCGCACTGATCACCGACGGCAAGGAGAACCGCGGCTCCATCACCCGTGCCGCATGGCAGGCCCGGCAACTGGGGATCCCCATCGACACCTTCGCGCTGAACGGACGGCCACGGCCCGAGCTGCGCCTGGATCGCGTGGACCTTCCACCGCTGGTCTTCTCCGGCGAGCGCTTCGCCATCGACTTGACCATTCAGTCGCCACGCGCGGCCCGCGGCTCCGTCGAGCTGAACGCGGAGGGCAAGCTCCTCGGCAAGAGTGAAGTGCAACTCGCGGCCGGATCGAATCTGGTCCGGCTCAATGCGAACCTCTCCTCCGCAGGCGCGGTGGAACTCCATGGCGCCGTGCAGGCGGGCGAGCTCGGCGAGGTCCGTTTCGCCCAGTCGGTCGCGCTCCGGCGTCCACGGATGCTGTATCTGTCGCAGGATCCGGAATCGGCCGAGGGTCATTTCCTGAAGACGCTCGAAGCCGGGCAGTTCGACATCCAGCGTACGCGCGAATTGCCGGACACGCCGTTTGACGACTTCCAGGTGGTGACGTTCAACAACTGGGACCTCGAGTCGGTGCCACCCGCGCGCAAGGCCGACCTCGAAAGCTTCGTCCAGCAGGGCGGCGGACTGCTGGTGATCGGCGGCGAGAAGAACATGTACGCCGAGAACAAGCAGGTCGAGGACGCGCTCGACCGGGCCATGCCCGCCAAGCTCGCGCCGCCGCGATCTCCGGAAGGCACCTGCGTGGTGCTGATCGTCGACAAGTCGTCGTCGATGGAAGGCAAGAAGATGGAGCTGGCCCGGCTGGCCGCGATCGGCGTGGTCGAGAACCTGCGCCAGATCGACATGGTCGGAGTGCTGATGTTTGACAACTCGTTCCAGTGGGCGGTGCCGATCCGCAAGGCGGAGGACCGCCCGTTGATCAAGCGTCTGATCGCCGGAATCACGCCGGACGGCGGCACCCAGATCGCGCCCGCGTTGGCCGAGTCCTACCGCCGGATCCTGCCGGTCACCGCCACATTCAAGCACGTTGTCCTGCTGACGGATGGCATCTCGGAGGAAGGCGACTCGATTTCGCTGGCCAAAGAAGCCGCGCAACAGAAGGTCACGATCTCCACCGTCGGGCTCGGCCAGGACGTCAACCGCGGCTACCTGGAAAAGGTCGCCACCAACGCGCGTGGGAAGTCGTACTTTCTGGTCGATCCCTCGGGACTTGAGCAGATCCTGCTGCGGGACGTGATGGAACACACCGGCTCCACCGCCATCGAGAAGCCGCTCACGCCGGTGGTGATGAAGGTGGCGGAAGTTCTCGAAGGGACCGGGATTGAGACGGCGCCCGCGCTCAAGGGCTACGTGCGCTTCATCTCCAAGCCCTCAGCCGACACTCTGCTCACCATGGAGCGCAAGGATCCGCTGTATGTCCGGTGGCAGTACGGACTCGGCCGCTCGGCGGTGTTCGCTTCCGACGCCAAGGCGCGCTGGGCCGCGGACTGGGTCACCTGGCCCGGCTACGACAAGTTCTGGGCCAACGTCCTGCGCGACCTGCTGCCGCACACCCAGCCCGTTGACGCTTCGCTCGCCTATGATTCGGCAACCGGAGAATTGATCGCAAACTATCAATTGTCGCGGCAGATTCCCGAACCCGGGAGAGTCCCCGAACTTTATGTGATGGGCGCCAATGGATTCCGCAAGCCGATGACGCTCAAGAAGACGGCGCAGGGATCCTACCGCGGCTCCGTCACGGTGGGCGACCAGAAGGGGCTGCTCCGTGTACGCCCGCTCGAGGAGAGCCGCGCGTTTCCGGAGACTGGATATTACCGGCAGGAAGAGGAACTGGCCGAATTCGGCTCGAATACGGACCTGCTGAAGCGCGTCAGCGAGTTCACCGGCGGCAGGTTCCAGCCCGCGGCGGCGCAACTGTTCGACGCCGGCGGCCGCGCCGCGCCGTCAACGATGAACCTTTGGCCGGGAATGCTGGCCGCGGCGGTACTGCTCAATCTGGCGGAGCTGGTCAACCGGAAGTGGAAGGGCCTGGTGAGCTGGCTGAGGCCAAAGGCCGCCTAGACTGCCGGATTTGAGAGCGTTGTCCCTATTGGGCTGCCTGTTTTCAGGCAGCATGCGCTTTCGGACGGCCTGAAACTCCTTGAAAATCAACACGCCGGCGTTTGGCATCATGCTTGCTACATCGGGTGTCGAAAGACCTTCCTCTCCTCGGGCTACTCAACAGTCCCGGGTGCATGAGAAACCGCCGCGGCTCTCCCCGGGGCTGCGGCGGATCTTGTTGATTGAGACATCCGATGAAAACCCTACTGTTGGTCGACGATGAAGCGAGCCTGCTGCGCGTGATGGAGAGACGCCTGGAACTGGCTGGATACCGGGTCCACAGCGCCCCCGACGGTGAGGCCGCATTGGACGTGATCAACAATGTCGCCGTCGACGCTGTGTTGACTGACTTGCGGATGCCAGGAATGTCAGGAATCGAATTGCTACGCCGGATCCGGGACATCCGTCCGCAAGTCCCGGTGGCGCTGTTGACCGCCTACAGCAGCGACGAGACCCGGGCTGAGGCGATGGAGGCGGGAGCTTCCGCTTTTCTCACCAAACCCGTCCGCGACACGGAACTCTTCGAGTGCATGCGCCAGGTGCTCGCGGCTTAATCGGGCATGGCCAATCCGGGAACCACGCCGCAACAGCGGCTCACGAGGCTTGTCGCGGCCGAAAAGAGCGACCTATGGGTCGCGGTGATCTACTCGATCGCCATCGGTCTCTTCACTCTGGCTCTGCCCGTGGCGACACAGACTCTCGTCAACACGATCGCGCTCGGGAACCTGCTGCAACCTCTGATCCTGCTCTCGGCACTCGTGTTTGGCGCCAGGATCGTGAGCGCCATTCTGCAGGGCCTGCGAATCTGGGTGGTGGAAACCATTCAGCGCCGGATCTTCGTGAGGATCGCCTCAGACACGGTGCAGCGTTTGCTCAGGGCCCCCACTTCCGCGTTCGAATCCCACCACGGTCCCGAGCTGCTCAACCGATTCTTCGACGTTGTCACCCTTCAGAAGAGCGGTGCGACACTGCTGGTGGACGGCCTTGGAGTGGTGATGCAGACCGTCATCGGGATGATCCTGTTGGGGCTGTACCACCCCTGGCTGTTGGCCTTCGACGTAGTCCTGGTCGCTGTCATCCTGTTTGTGGTCTTCCCGCTTGGAAACAACGCGGTGACGACAGCCGTCGAGGAGAGCAAAGCGAAGTATGCTTTGGTTGCATGGCTTCAGGAGACCGCGCGGCACCACACACTGTTTCTTGATCCAGCGGCCGGAACGCATGCCACGCGCCGGGCGAACGATCTCGTTACCTCATACCTGAACCGGAGGTCGGCGCACTTCCGGATATTGTTGCGGCAGATTCTCGGGACCTTCGGTGTCCACGCGATTGCCAGCGCCTCTCTCCTCGCCGCCGGCGGATGGCTGGTGATGCAGCGGCAGCTCACGCTGGGCCAGCTTGTCGCGGCAGAGATCGTCGTCGAACTTGTGCTGAGCGGATTCACCAAGCTGGGCAAACACCTGGAGTTGTACTACGACCTCTGTGCCGCCGTTGATAAGCTCGGCTACCTGCAGGATCTCCCGCTTGAGCCGGAGGGGCGCGAGCCCCTTCCGGTTCTCAGCCGGCCGGCGGCGGTCAGCTTGGACGCTGTGGAGTTTGGGTTTGACGGACGCCCTCCCCTGATTTCTGAAGCCAGCGTTGAGATCCGGCCTGGAGAAAAGGTAGCCATCGCCGGACCGAGCGGAGCCGGAAAGAGTACCTTGCTGGAGCTGCTTTTCGGGATGCGGCAGCCCCGCTCCGGCGTCATCCTCGTTGACGGCGCCGACATCCGCCACCTCCGGCGGGACCAGCTTCGCGGCCAGACCGCTATGGTGGATTCGGCTGCCGTGTTTGAAGGAACCGTTGCGGAAAATGTCCGGGCGGGCCGGAATCTCGAGGCGTCACAGATTCGTGACGCGCTGGTATCGGCCGGCGTTATCGATGCGGTGCTCGCCCTCCCGGACGGGCTCGACACCCAACTCGCCACGGGCGGTCTGCCTCTTTCGAGCGGACAAGCGGCGGGGATTGCCATAGCACGCGCGATCGCGGGGAATCCGCGGCTGCTTCTCGTGGACGAGATTCTGGACCACCATACCGACTCACCCGGATTCGCGGAAGTCGCCGCAGCGTTGTTCTCACCTACGGCTCCATGGACCCTGGTGATCGCGACGGCCAGCAGCCGGCTTCTCGCGCTCGCCAGTTCTGAATACTGGATCCTCAACCGGTCCCTCGTTCGCCAAAGATGAAATCAGATATTCTCCAGTTCCCGCCCCTCGAAGCGATGGAACTCGTCAGTCCGCCGCTGCGCGCACGGCGAGTCGCCGTGATGCTGGTGATCCTGTTCTGGATACTCGCCGTGGTGTTGATCTTGGTCCCCTGGCAGCAGAACATTACCGGCGCCGGACGTGTCGCCGCGCTCACTCCGGTCCAGCGCCAGCAGACCATTGACGCTCCCGTCGAGGGCCGCATCCTCCGGTGGCATGCAGTGGAGGGCACCAGAGTGGCCAAGGGCGCCCTGGTGGCCGAGATCAGTGACAATGATCCGTCGCTTCTTGACCGGATCCGCCGGGAGCGTGAGGCGGCGGACGAGCGGCTTACCGCGGCCAGGCTGCGCGAGCAGTCCGCGGGCGACCGGATCGCCGGCCTCCAGGCGTCGCGGCAGAACGCGATCGACGCCGCACAGTCGCGCGTGGACATGGCGGCCGAGCGCGTGCGTGCCGCTGAACGTGGCTTGGACGCGGCAGACGCGGCGTTCACAACGGCAAAGCTCAACATCAACCGGCAGAAGAACCTTCACACCAAGGGGCTGACCCCGACGCGCGCGGTCGAGCTTGCGCAACTCGACTATGACCGGTCTCTCGCCGAGGTGGAACGTGGGAAAGCGGCGCTAAATTCCGCCAGGCAGGAACTGGACGCTCTGAAGGCTGACCGCCTCCGCGTGGAAAACGACTTTCGCGCTTCGATCGACGATGCCCGGGCGACCCGGGCCGGCGCTGCGGCAGAGGCAGCCAACGCCAAGGCGGCCCTGCAACCGATCGATGTCAGGATTGCACGGCAGTCGACGCAGCAGATCCAGGCGCCCCGCGACGGTGTCATCTTCCGGCTGCTGGCTCAGCCCGGCAGCGAGGTCCTGAAAGCCGGTGACCCGGTGGCCGTTCTGGTGCCTGACACCGCTGAGCCCGTGGTCGAGCTGTGGATCGATGGCAACGACATGCCGTTGGTGTCGCCCGGCAACAAGGTTCGCCTTCAGTTTGAAGGATGGCCGGCGATCCAGTTTGTCGGGTGGCCGTCCGTCGCGGTGGGTACATTCGGCGGTGTGGTCACTCTGGTCGACGCCACCGACAACGGAGAGGGAAAGTTCCGGCTGCTGGTCGCGCCGGATCCAGCCGACGAGGCTTGGCCTTCGAGCCGCTACCTGCGCCAGGGAGTCCGGGCGAACGGCTGGGTGCTCCTGAACCAAGTCAAGCTCGGATTCGAGCTATGGCGCCAGTTTAACGGATTTCCGCCGGTGATCAGCTCGACCGAGCCAGGAGCCTCCGGACCAGGAGGAAAAGCGAAGAAATGAGACTGCTGCTGTCGCTGGCCGCCGCCGCGGCGCTCGGCGCGCAGCCGCTGCGGCTTCCGGATGTGCTCGATAGCGTGAGCCGTGCCTATCCTCCGCTGCTTGCGGCCCTGCAGGACATCAACATCGCCGATGCGGAGTTGCTTTCGGCCCTTGGCAAGTTCGACCTGACCCTTCGGTCCCGGGTCGACACCGATCAGCTGGGGTTCTACCGCAATGAGCGCGTGACCGCGGGCTTCGAACAGCCCACGCAATGGTGGGGCTCGTCGTTCTATGGAGGCTGGCGGGTCGGGGACGGGAGCTTCGCTCCATACGACGGCAAGCTCGACACGAGATCCCTCGGTGAATGGAGCGGAGGCCTCAAACTCCCACTTCTGCGCGACCGTGCGATCGACAGCAAGAGAGCAGCGGTGCGCGGCGCTGAAACCGGCAAGGCACTGGCACGGCTCTCAATCGATCAACAAAAACTGGTCATCACGCAGTTGGCCACGCGGCGCTACTGGGACTGGGCGGCCGCCGGAGGACGCCTCCAGGTGGCCGAGTCCCTACTGGCAATCGCTCAGAACCGGGACCAGTTCCTGCGCGAAGCGTCCGCGGCGGGCCAGATCGCCGCAATCGAAGTCCTCGAGAACGGGCGGGCCCTCCTACAGCGGCGCAACGCCGTCGTGGAAGCCGAACGGGGACTGCAACAAGCCGCAATCGACCTTTCTCTGTTTTACCGGGACAACCTGGGCAGCCCGGTCATCGTGCCGCGAGACCGGTTGCCCGCCAGTTTCCCCCAGCCGGACAACGTCGCCGCCGGGCAAGTCGAAAGAGATGCAGCCTCGGCAGTCACGCACCGTCCTGAGGTCCAACGTCTTGACGCGCAGGAGCGGCTGCTTCGCATCGACGAACGCCAGGCGAGAAACGAGCGCTTGCCTCAAGTCGATTTTCAAATGGGATTCACCGCCGAGGGCGGCCAGGGCGCTGTCCGCCGCGGACCGAACGAGCTCAAGGCTGGGATCGTGTTCGAGCTGCCGTTCCAGAGGCGAAGCGCCACCGGCAAACTACTCGGGACGGAGGCCAAGATCCGCCAAGTGGAGCAGAGGCAGCGTTTCACACGCGACCAGATCGAGGCGGAGGTGCGGGATGCCGCCTCCGCGGTGCAGGCCGCCTACAGCCGCGCGGAACTGTTGCGGCAGGAGGTCACGGTCACGCGCCAATTGGAAGAAGCCGAGCGCGCTCGCTTCGAACTCGGTGAGGGAACACTGTTCCTGGTGAACCTGCGGGAACAGGCTACAGCGGACGCTCTGGTCCGGGAGGTGGCTGCCAACGCCGACCTTCAGCGGGCCTGGGCCCAATACGAGTTCGCTGTGGCTGCGCCTCTCCGCTAAGCCTACTGCTTCCCGAAGCAGTACAGCGCGTGGTGCGTCCGCACGTAGATCCGGCCGTCCACAATCGCCGGAGTCGCGTGGACGCCATCGCCGAGATCGATGATCTTCTGGATCTCCCATTCGCCGCCAGCCTTGATGAGCGCCATCTTCCCCTCTTCGCTGATCGTATAAAGTTTGCCGTCCGCGGCGATCGGCGAAGCGAAGTACAGTCCTGGCGCACCGGACAGGCGGGCCTGCTTCAGCACCTTTCCGGTCTTGGCGTCGAGTGACGTCATGATCCCACCCTCTTTGAGCAGGTACAACACACCCTGGTAGAGCAGCGGCGACGGCACGTTCGGCAGCGACTTTTCGTACTTCCAAACTTCGGACTTCCCGGTCATGTCGCCCTTGCCACCCAGGCGGAACGCGTTCACTCCGTTCACGACGCTGCGCTTGGCCTGGTACAACCCCCAGTCGCGGCGGTCGAGCACTCCGTCGTTGTCCATGTCGAGATCCTTGAACCGCTTCTGCATCTTCGGATCATCGAACTCGGACTTCTGGAACTTCCCGTCCTTGTTCGCGTCGATTTTGGCCGCCACCTCGTCAAAGCCCGGGATGTTCTCCTGTTGGCCCGGATCGGCCTCGCCCGCCCACCCGAGCACGTAGATCCGCTCTTCGTCCATCACGGGTGTTGGCTTGAGCTGCCAGGTGAGTCCGCGGACGAACCACTCTTCCTTGCCGGTCTCGAGATCGTAGGCGACCAGGCGGTAGGATCCGGCCAGCAGGACGTGGGTACGGCCCGACGGCGCCTTCCACAGAACCGGCGTCGAGAAGCCGCGTGTGAAGTCGGGACGGTCGACGCGCCACTTGGTCTTGCCTGTTTCTTTGTCGAGCGCCAGGAAGTAGGAGCCGCTTTCCTGATCCAAGGGCAGCAGCACCGTGGAACCGGCGAGCACCGGCGTCGAGGACTGTCCCATCGGATTGTTGAACGGGCCAAGCGCCAGCTTCCACCGTTCTTCGCCGTCCGAACCGTACGAGATGATGCCATAGTCCGGGAAGAACACGAAGACGTTGCGGCCGTCGCTCGCCGCTGTCGCGGATGTCGGCGTGTTGGCCTTGTGGAGTTCCTCCTCGCGCGGCCGTGGCGCCTCGCGCCGCCAGATGATCTTGCCCGTGGCGCGCTCGAGGGCGAACGTGTAGAGTCTCTTCTGCTCGTGTCCGGTCAGGTAGATCCTGCCTCCGACGAGAACAGGCGAGGAGTGTCCCGGAGGAAGCTCCGTCTTCCAGATGACTCCCTTGTCGGGGCCGAAATCGTCTATCAGGTCCTTATCGGGTGAAATCCCCGAGCTGTTCACACCGCGGAATGTCGGCCAGTCGGCGGCGAACACCGTTCCGGCGGCAAGGAGTAGGAAGAGGCCTCTCATGGGCCATCATTTTATCGAAAACCGGTGAGCCGCCGCTATCCGGCGAGCCCGGGAAGTCCGCCGAATCCCCGCGCCGACCGGACGGACCTCACCACTGCCGCCTCCAACGCCTCGGCCGCGGCCACGCCCAACGCCATCAGATCCGCGGATTCGCCGCCGCACGAGAGTGCGAACACCACGTCACCATCGGCCTGGGTCCACACCGGCCGGATGGATCGCGCCATTCCAGCCGAGGCAAGCGCCGCCAGCTTGTTCGCGCCTACCTTGTCGAGCCGGGCGTTGGTGGCCACCACTGCCAGTGTTGTGTTGCCACGCGTGAATCCGCCCCGCGCGCCAGACTTGATCCGCGCCGCGCTGCCCGCGAAATTCCGGCTACCGGCGGACTCGCGTGCGCCGGCGAGGATCCGGCCCGTCTCCGGGTCCAGCACATCACCGAACGCGTTGCACGCCACCAGCGCCGCGACCCGCACCCCTGCATATGGACCATCCAGCCAGACCACCGAGGATCCGATGCCCGCTTTCATCGCCCGGCTCATACCGAATAGCTTGCCGACGGTGGCTCCAGTTCCCGCGCCCACGCATCCTTCCTGGACCGGGCCATCCGTGGCAGCCGCAGCCGCTGCTTCCCCCATCTCGCGCGACGGCCAGACCGGCTTGCCGATCCCCAGATCGAACAGGATCGCACCGGCTACCAGCGGGACCGGCTTCACGCCTGTCGGGAATCCGATGCCCTTGGCGCCCAGGTACCGGCGGACTCCGCTCGAGGCTTCGAGTCCGTACGCGCTGCCACCGGCGAGCACGATCGCGTGGATCCTGGCCGTCACGTGGTCTGGCTCGAACAGTCCCATCTCGACGGTGCCCGTGGCCGACCCGCGGACGTCGGCGCCTCCCACCGCGCCTTCCGGGCAAAGAATGGCGGTCGAACCGGTCAGCCCATCGAAATCGGAGGCATGGCCTACCAGGATTCCTGGGATGTCGGTGAGGCCCTTCATTCAGCGGCTATGGTAGCATCGAGTAGGCTTGTTCGACTTTCTCAAAGGTCCACTCCTCAACCTTCAGAATTTCGTTCTATTGAGCGGCCGCGCTCTGGCGAACATCTTTCGGTCGCCGCACTACGTGGACGACATCCTGATCCAGATGGACCTCATCGGCGTGGGCAGTATCCCGCTCGTGCTGCTGGCAGGCTTCTTCACCGGAGCGGTTCTGGCGCTGCAAACCTCGCGGACCCTCCGCCAATACGGCCTGAGCAACCAGGTGGGACAGGCGGTCTCGATCACGCTGGTGCGCGAGCTGGGTCCGGTGCTGACGTCGATCCTGGTGGCGGGCCGCAACGCGAGCGCCATGGCTTCCGAGCTCGGATCGATGAAGGTCACCGAACAGATCGACGCCATGCGCGCGCTCGGCACCGATCCCGTGCAGAAGCTGGTGACGCCGCGCCTGATCGCCACCGCCGTGATGCTGCCGCTGATGGTGGTGATCGCCGATTTCATGGGGATCGTCGGCGGCTGGATCGTCGCCTCTCTATTGCTGCACATGACACCCGGCTCTCAATTCTGGGCCAGCGCGCAACAGGCGCTGGACATGAGCGATGTCGCCCAGGGGTTGATCAAGCCGTTCGTCTTCGCCGTCGTGCTGTCGCTGGTGGGCTGCCACTATGGGCTGAGCACCACCGGCGGAACGCAGGGCGTGGGCCGCGCGACGATCTCGGCCGTGGTCGTGTCGTGCATGTGGATCATCATCCTCACCTACTTCATCGGATCGTTTTTCATCCACTTCAAATAGATGCCGGATTCGATCGTTTTGCGGTTTGAGCGCGTGACCGTCCGGTTTGACGAGAAGGTTGCGCTCGACAACGTCACCTGGGAGCTGCGCGAGGGCGACACCTGCGTCATCCTCGGCGCGGCGGGCAGCGGAAAGACGGTGCTGCTCAAGACGGCGCTCGGGCTGATCTATCCGGATCAGGGCCGCGTGACCCTGTTTGGAAGGGACACGCAAGGCGCCGATGAGCACGATATGGCCGACCTCCGCGCACGCATGGGGATCTTGTTCCAGGAGGGAGGGCTGTTTGACTCGTTGACGATCGAGGAGAACGTGGGCTACCCGCTCCTTAACCAGAAGGCCGTGAAGTGCCCGTTGGAAGAAGTGTTCCCGCGCGTCGAGGAGGCGCTCAAGTTCGTCGAGCTGGGTCATACGCTCGACAAGTTCCCGAGCGAGCTCTCGGGCGGAATGCGGCGCAGGGTGGGAATCGCCCGGGCGGTCGTCACGAGTCCCGAGCTTCTGCTCTACGATTCCCCCACCGCGGGCCTTGATCCGATCACCGCGAACAACATCATGAGCCTGATCGCCAAGGAGCGCGACATCCGCCGCACGACAACCGCGCTCGCCACGCACCGGTATCAGGACGGGCATTTGCTCGCGAACTATCGGTACAATGCGAATACGGGCAGGCTCGAAGCGGGCGAGACCGGTACTCGATTTCTCGTGCTGAAAGACGGCGGCATCGCTTTCGAAGGTTCCCAAGACGAACTGGAAGCCTCGCGCGACTCCTACGTGTCCAAGTTTGGTAAACCTCTAAAAGAATAATCCATGCCTGCTTCAAAGAAAGTCGCCTGGGCACAGTTGAAGGTGGGAGTGGTGGCGCTGGTGGCGCTCATCATCATGGCCACGCTGATCTTCCTGATTACGGGGTCGCAGGGCTTCTTCCGGGACTCGGTCAAGCTCTACACCTATCTGAGCGATTCCCAGGGCCTCACCAACGGGGTCGAGGTTCGCGTGAATGGGATCCTGGCGGGCAAGGTTAACAAGGTGGAGCTGGCGCCTGGCGCCGATCCCGCGCGCTTTGTGACCGTCGAAATCCAGGTCTTCGAGGACTTCCTGAAGAACATCCCCGAGGACTCCATCGCGACGATCACCTCGGACAACGTGCTGGGATCAAAGTTCATCAACATCAAGAAGGGGAAGCGGCCCGTTCAGATCAAGGCCGGGGCTGAGCTCAAGAGCCTGGAGCCGAGGGCGTTCGAAGCCGTGGTGGAGAGCGGAAACCGCCTGCTGGTCGAGCTTGAATCCATGCTCAAGCGCGTCGACAACATCATCGGCGTGGTCGAGCGCGGCGAAGGATCCATCGGCAAGCTGATCTACGACGACCAGCTCTATGCCAACTTGAACGGCACCGCCAGCGAGTCCCGCAAGCTGGTGGCGCAACTGAACAGCGGCAAGGGCAGCATCTCGAAGCTGCTTTATGACGACGCGTTGGTGGGCGACATCCAAAAGATGCTCGCGCGCGTGGACCGGGTGGTCGAGAACCTCGAGCAAGGCCAGGGGACCATGGGCAAGCTCCTCAAGGACACCACTCTCCATGACGACCTGCGCAAGCTGCTGAACGAATTCCGTCAGATCGCCGCGGACTTGAACGCCGGAAAGGGAAGCGCCGGGAAGCTGCTCAAAGACGACGCGCTGGTCAAAAAGATCGACGGGACCATCGCACGGGTCGACAAGCTGCTCGACGGCGTGAGCCAGGGCAAAGGCACCCTCGGCCAGCTTGTGGTCAACCAGCAGTTGTACGACACCCTCAACGGCACGATGCGCGAAATGAACGGATTCATGAAGGATTTCCGCGCCAACCCGAAGAAGTTCTTGAGTATCAAGCTCGGCTTGTTCTGATGCGCCGGTTGATCGTCAATGCCGACGACTTCGGCTTCACCAATGACGTCAACGAAGGGATCATCGAGGCGCACCACCGCGGGATCCTGACGGCCACCACGCTTATGGCCACCGGCGGAGCGTTCCAGCACGCGGTGATCATGGCCAAGGAGAGCCCGGAACTGGATGTGGGCGTCCATTTGACGCTGGTCGGGACGCGGGCGCTGTCGAGGCCGGAGAGGGCCCTGCCGCCGACCGTGCGCGGGCTGGTGGGGGAGATCGCGCTGGGGACCCTCGACGTTTTCAAGGAGATGGAGGCGCAACTGATGCGGGTCGTCAACGCCGGACTCATTCCGACACATTTCGACACGCACAAGCACACGCACCTCCATCCGCGCGTGCTGGACGCGACCCTGGACCTGGCCGCCAAGTACGGAATCCGCTGGGTCCGGCGTCCGTTTGACCTGCCGCTTCCGGCGGAGGCCGTGGTCCCGGCACGCAAGCGTTGGACCGCGCGCGCGATGACGTTCCGCCGTGGCGCGTTCGACCGGCGCGTGGTGAGCCGCGGGATCTGGGCGACGGACCATTTCGCGGGATTCCAGGTCACCGGGCGGATCGATACCGCGCTGCTCTCGCGGATCCTGGCGGCGGTCCCCGATGGCGTCACCGAGTTCATGTGCCATCCCGGCCGGTGCGGTACCGAGCTGCTGCAAGCCCAGACGAGGCTCAAGGAGAGCCGGGCCCGGGAACTCGCGGCGTTGTGCGCCGTCGAAACCAAAGAGGCGTTGCGGAACTCCGGTGTGATCCTGACGCGGTACCGGGACTTGTCGCGGTAACGCAGCCGGCGCGATAATCAGCCCATGATCATCGATCCCGTTCTTGGCGGGCTGATCTCGTTCTTACGCATTCCTTCCGTTTCTACTGACCCGGCCCATGCGGGCGATGTACGCCAGGCGGCTGAGTTCGTGGTCAACGAGCTGCTCAAGGCCGGATTCGCCAACGCCCGCCTGGTCGAAGCCGAAGGACGGCATCCATTGGTCCGCGCGGAATGGCTGCACGCGCTGGGCGCGCCCACGTTGATCGTGTACGGCCACTATGACGTGCAGCCTCCGGATCCGCTCGATGAGTGGATCTCGCCTCCGTTCGAGCCCGAGGTCCGCGACGGCAACATCTACGCGCGCGGCGCGAGCGATGACAAGGGCCAAACCTACATCCTGCTCCAGGCCCTGGCCCGGCTGATGCGCGAGGACGGGCGTCTCCCGGTGAACATCAAGGTGCTGATTGAGGGCGAAGAGGAGGTGGGCGGCGAGCACATCACCGAACATGTCGCCACGCACGCGGGCGAGTTCCAGGCCGATGCGGCGCTCATTTGCGACACCGAGATGTTCGCTCCGGATCTTCCGACGATCTGCACCGGGTTGCGCGGAATCGTCTACGGCGAATTGCTCGTCGAGGGCGCGCGCACCGATCTCCACTCGGGCGTGTACGGCGGCGCAGCGCCAAATCCCATCCAGGCGGCGGCGCAGATTCTCTCGGAGCTGAAGGACCGCGAGGGACGCATCCGGATTCCGGGGTTCCTCGACCGCGTGAAGCCTCCCTCGCCCGGGGAGCGCGCGGCCTGGGCCCGGCTGCCGTTCAACGAGCAGGAGTATCTCGACCGCGAGATCGGAGCTCCAGCGCTTGTGGGTGATCCCGCGATTCCGGTGCTCGAACGTACCTGGGCGCAGCCAACCCTCGAAGTTCACGGCATCCGCGGTGGGTTCACCGGCGAGGGGGCAAAGACCGTGATCCCCGCCAAAGCCCTCGCCAAAGTGAGCATGCGGCTGGTGGCGGATCAGGATCCGGACGAGGCAACGCGCCAGCTCCAAGCGGCCGTGGCCGCCGCATGCCCGCCGGGAGTGCGGGCGCGGTTCACCCCCATTCAGAGCGGGCCGCCGTCGTTGATCGATCCGGAGAATCCGTTTATCCGGGCGGGTGCCCAGGCGCTCGAGGAGACTTTTGGAGTCAAGACGGTGTACATGCGGTCTGGCGGATCCATCCCGATCGTGGGCTTGTTTCAGAAGCATTTGGCGATTCCCAGTGTCCTGATCGGCTTCGGCCTGCCGGACGACAACCTGCATGCGCCAAACGAGAAGTTCAACCTGTCGAACTTCTATCGCGGCATCGACGCCATCATAAAATACTTGCGCCTGCTAGGGGTTTCTTCTATTCTATAGAAGAAATGCGTGGAGCCTACCTCGGCGAGTTCGAGCAGGTGGTGTTGCTTGCCTTGGTCCGGCTGGGTGACGGGGCGTACGGACTCAGGATCCGGCGCGAGATCGAGACGCGCACCTCACGCGAAGTGTCGATCGGCGCGGTGTATGCAACGCTCGACCGCCTGGAATCGCAGGGCCTGGTGTTGTCCTCGCTCGGGGATCCGACGCCCGAACGCGGCGGGCGCGCCAAGCGAATTTTTGAACTGACGGCCGGGGGTGCGGCTGCGTTGCGCCGGTCACGCGAAGTGCTCGACGGGATGTGGGAGGGGGTGTCCATTGACGGCCTTCCTGGTTGACGCAGGACGTGCGCTGCTGTGGCTGGCGGCGCCGGACCGTGATCGCGCCACAATCCCCGGCGATCTCGAAGAGGAGATGCGGATCCGCGTGGACGAAGGCTCGCCGGAATGGAGCGCCGCGTGGTGGTTCTTCCGCCAGGCGGCCAACTCGCTGCTTCCGTTGTTGGCGGTCCGGTGGCGGCAAGGCGAGTTTGCACGGTTGGCGCTGGTTTCGCTGCTGGCCTTCGGCGTCCCCGTGCGCCTGCTGGATCTGCTGTGGACCTTCGTGTTGTCCCAGGTTCCGCTCAAGGCTGATGCGATGCGGCCGGACGGTATGGTCGCCGCGTCGCTGGTGACAGCGGTCGCGTGCGCGGCCTGTGCCGGATATGCGTGGGCCCGTGAGTGCAGGGGCTCGGAATCCCGTGCCGGGATGATGTGCGCGCTGATGTCGGCGGCGCTGCAAGGTGCTTGTCTGGCAGTGTCGGCGGCGCGGTGGCCCGCATGGTTCATGGCGGCGAGCATGTGCGCGGCGGCGGCAGCAAGCGCGGCTGGAAGTCTGGCGAGGCGATGGCAGATCAAGAAGGAGAGAACAGCGATATGAGATGGCTCAAGCGGATCGGGCTGGCGTTGGTGGGAATGATCGCGGCCGCGGTGTTGGTGTTGTCGATCCTGGCGTCGCGGCAGGAGGCTCGCGAGATGAGCGTGTCAGTGGAGATCAACCGCCCGCCGGAAGAGGTTTGGAAGTGGATCGAGGAACCCGGGAAGATCCGGCAATGGGTGAGCTGGCTCGTCGAGATCAAGGAATTGACACCCGGAGTCCGCGGCAAAGGCGCGCGCGGTGTCTGGGTGATGGAGGACCGGAACAACAACAACGCGTTGATGAATTTGAACTACGAGGTCGCCGCCTACGATCCTGGAAAGAGCCGCACCGTGAAGATCACGGCCGTCGAGGGCTTCGAGGGAGAAGTGGAATACAAGCTGGCCGATATGGGCAACGGACGGACGCGCCTCGAGATGCAATCGCAGTACACGTTCCACACCTGGTTTGTGAAGCTGTTGTCGCCGCTGATCCTGCCCCAGGCGAGGAAGAAGGCGGAGGACGATTTCGCCCGCCTTAAGCAGAAGGCCGAGGCGGGCGGGTGATCTTGGCTCGCGCCGAATAGTCTAGAGCATTTTCACGTATAATAAAAAGCTC
>VFZX01000179.1 GCA_016871015.1 Acidobacteriota bacterium
TGGGGGCTGGTTCTTGCTCCCGGCGATCCTTTTGTGTACGATTATGTCTTGCGTTCTATTATGGCAACGAATCGAAACGCCGTGTTCGAGCGGCTCGCGCGGCCCCTCCTTCTGCTTGGTCTCTTTGCGACGGTCGCGTTCGGCCAATTCGGCACCGGAGAGATTTCGGGTGTCGTCTCGGACCCATCGGGTGCTCCGATCGCGGACGCCGCGGTGAACCTTAGAAATGAAGCCACGGGGCAGTCGAAGTCGTATACCACGGATGCAACCGGACGCTACACGGCGCTCGATCTGCTGGCGGGCAAGTACACCATCGAAGTCTCGCGGACCGGGTTCAAGAGTCACGTCCAAACTGGCGTGGTCCTGGTGACCAGCGGGCGTGTGGCCGTGAACCTCAGTTTGGCGCTAGGCGAAGTCAGCGAAAAGGTAGAGATCACGGCGCAAACCGCGCAGGTGGAGACGTTGACGGCGACGGTGGGGAAGGTGGTGGAGGGCCGGCTGTTTCGCGACATGCCTCTGAATGGGCGCAACCTCACGAGCATCATGTTGATGAAACCGGGGGTGGTGTCCACGGGCGCACCCAACTCGTTTCGTCCCACATCGGATGCGCGATCGTACGTGATTCACGGGTCGCGCGCCGACGACGCCTACCTCAGCACCGACGGCGTGGCGATGACGGGCGGTCGCAACAACCTCCGGGGGCCTTCCACGATCAGCGTGGACGCGATCGCCGAGGCGAACATCCTCACCAGCAACTACTCGGCCGAATTTCCGCGGGCGGGTGGCGGTCAAGTGCAGTTTGTGACCAAGAGCGGAACCAAGCAGTTCCACGGAGCTCTGTTCGAGTACCTTCGCAACAACGCCTTCGACGCGCGGAGCTTCCAGCGCGCCACCAAGCAGAAGCTCCGGTTCAATCAGTTCGGCTTCGCCTTGGGTGGTCCGGTGATCGTTCCAGGCAAGTTCAACCAGAGCCGCGAGAAGCTGTTCTTCTTCGCCAACACGGAGTGGTTGCGAAACCGGTCGGAAGGGCTCGACACGGTGGTGGTGCCCACGGCTGCCGAACGGTCCGGCGACTTCAACGGTTCGCGGCTGTTCGGATGCCCGCGGGATGCGCTGGCCGGCGGAGCGCTGTTCGCTGGCTGCCGTGTGCCGGCGGCAAGGTTCAGCCCCAATGGGATTGCGCTGCTCGGACTCTTTCCGGCGCCCAACGCCTCGGAACCGGCCTTCAACTTCCGCCAGACCTTCCTGACGGGTACCAACTACCGCACGAGTACATTCCGGGTCGACGGGCTGTGGGGCGCGCACCGCGTGTTCTGGCGGGGAAGCCACTCGGCGGAGAATGGATTCGGGAACCGGGCAACCAACTTCACCGCGCCTCCCAGCCGGGGTCAAACGATCAACGAGTCGACTGGAGTCACGCTCTCCAGCACGTTGAGCCCGACGCTGCTCAATTCGTTCCGCTTCGGGGCATCGTCGCAGTTCGTGGGTTCGCGATTCGAGGCGAGCAACGGTAACATTGCCGATTTCCACCGTTCCAAACTGGGTATTAACTACCCGTATCTGTTCGGCAATGACAAGGAAGCGGCGGAAAAGATTCCTACGTTGATCGTGGGCAGGCTCGCTCAGATCAACGGCGGTCCCTTCCCGCTCCGTTTCGGCATGCCGAGCTTTCAGTATCAGGACGATATCACTTGGGTGCGCGGCCGGCACACACTGAAGTTCGGCGGCTACTACGAATACATCGGCCAGAACAACCTGGACCAGATCAACACCAGCACGGCCCCGGGCTCGGGCAACAATCAGAATGGCACCATTCGTTTCGAAGCCTCGCCCGGCAACGCCTCTTCGACCGGCAATCAACTGGCCGACCTCATCACCGGGCGGTTTGATTCCTACCACGAGATCGGGCCCAAGTCATACACTCTCGAACGGCAGCACACTCTCGAGTTCTACGCGCAGGACAGCTTCAAGATCAGTCCGCGGCTCTCGGTGGAATTCGGTCTGCGCTACGGAAACTGGCCGGCGTATCACTCGCTGTGGAACAACTTCGCGATGTTCTACCCCTCCTTCTACGACCCGGCACAGGCTGTTCAGGTGAATCCAGTCAACGGCCAGGTGGTCACCGGCACGGGGTTCCGCTACAACGGCATGGCGCTGCCGGGCTCTGGCTTCAAGGAGAGTGCGCGCGGACGGGTTCGATTCGCGGGAGACCGGGACGCCGCGAGGTTATTCCGCGGACTGCCGGACAGTATTTCCACGTCCGACCGCCACCTGTTCCAACCCCGTTTCGGACTCGCGTGGGATCCTACCGGACAGGGACGAACCTCGGTGCGGATCGGGGGCGGCGCGTTCAACAGCCGCTTCTATTTCAATGACGCCACTGTTCTCGGCGGCAATCCTCCTTTGCAGGATCAGGCCGTGGTCACCACGGGCAGCATCGACAATCCGGGCGGCGCGGCAGCCACCCCGTTGTTCCCTCTGCCGGCGACCATGCACGATCCGCACATCCGGCACGCTACTACTTACAACTTCAGCATGACCGTGCAGCACCAGTTGCCCGCGGAGTTCATCGTG
The DNA here is from genome assembly GCA_016871015.1 of Acidobacteriota bacterium. Taxonomy (GTDB): domain Bacteria; phylum Acidobacteriota; class Terriglobia; order Bryobacterales; family Bryobacteraceae; genus SYLY01. Next base: position 2,575 of record VFZX01000179.1, read on the forward strand.
GAATTGGGTTACATCGGGAAGCTGAGCCGGCATCTGCTGAGCACCGCCAACCTCAACCAGTTGCCCGCCGGAACCCTGCAGGCAAATCGAGGGATCAATCCCGAAGCGCTGCGGCCGTATCGCGGCTACTCGTCGATTCTGCACGCCGGACATCGCTCCTCCTCCAACTACAATGGCTTCACCGCCAGCCTGGAGCGCCGGTTCCGGCGCGGGTTGACACTCCAGTTGGCATACACGCTGTCGCGGTCGATCGACGACGCCTCCGACAAGCGCGATGTCCTGATGATCTCTTCCAACCGGCGCGCCGACCGGGGACTGTCGTCGTTCGACCGGACCAACGTGTTCTACATCAGCTACGTTTATGAGGTCCCGTTCTTCACTTCTGACTCAGTGAAAATGCTGCGGCCCGTGTTCGCCGGCTGGCAACTGGCCGGACTGACCGTTTTCCAATCCGGACTGCCGGCGAGCGTGTTCATCGCGCCGGACATCGCCGGAGTGTCGGGCGGAGGACGTCAACGCGCCAACGTCATCGGCGATGGCGTGCTGCCGCGGGGCGACCGGACCTTCGTGCGCTATTTCAACACGGCGGCGTTCGCCGCGCCGGCGGCCGGGACGTTCGGAGACGGTGGGCGCAATGTTCTCCGAAGGCCAGGCACCAACAACTGGGACGTGTCGATCTCGAAGAACTTCCGGATCCTCGAAGGCAAGCGGATTCAGATCCGCGGAGAGTTCTTCAACATCTGGAATCACCTGTCGTTCAACAATATGGAGACGACGTTGGGCAACGCCGGCTTTGGCGCGATCAACGGCGCGGATCCGGCGAGAGTGGTCCAACTCGCGGCGCGTTTCGAGTTCTGATGTCCGCGGGGAACAGGAGCGCAATGGAGAGCGGCGTAGGAGGTGTGCAGGCGATCGATGTGCACGGCCATTACGGCGTGTACATCCGGGACGGAAGACCCTGGCAGAACCGCTTCATGACGGCCAGCGGAGCCGAAGTTGTCCGGCGCGCGCGGGAGTCCAACGTCGAGGTGACAGTGGTCTCTCCGCTGCTCGGTCTGCTGCCGCGGTTCCACGCGGATGCGGTACAAGGAAACGACGAAGCCGCCCGCGTGGTAGACGAGGTTCCGGGACTTCTCCAATGGGTGATCGTCCATCCCTCTCAGCCCGGCACCTTCGAGCAGGCGGCCGAACGGCTGCAACACCCCCGCTGCATGGGGATCAAGATTCATCCGGAAGAACATGGGTATGCGATCCGGCAGGAGGGCGCACGGATCTTCGAGTTTGCGGCACGGCATCGGGCCGTGGTGCTCACCCACAGCGGCGAGCAAAATAGCCTTCCGGAGGATTGCGTCCCCTTCGCCAATGAGTTGCCGGAGATGAAGTTGATCCTGGCGCATCTCGGATGCGGTTGGGACGGCGACCTGAGCCACCAGGTGCGAGCGATCCAGGCGTCGCGTCACGGCAACGTCTTCGTCGACACTTCCAGCGCAAGCAGCATCTATCCCGGGCTCGTCGAATGGGCAGTGTCCGAAGTCGGCTCGAGCAGAATCCTGTTCGGCACCGATACGCCGCTCTACTCCACCGCGATGCAACGCTGCCGGATCGATTCGGCGGGCATCTCCGATGCCGACAAGCGGGCAATCTTGAGGGAAAACGCCCTGAAGCTTTTCGATCTGCCCTCGGCGAGTACGCAGGCAGCCGGCTGAACGCGCCCCTCAGCCGCCAATGTCGTGGAGGTATCGCTTCAGAAAGGTTCCCACTGACTTCGAGAATTCCTCATCGGGAGCCAGATAGTTCGCCGAGATGTGGGCCGCCATCGCCTTGGCCGCCTTCTCCTGGTCGCGCAGGCACATGGCGTCCACGATCGGCTGGTGGCCAGCGGCATGCTTCTCGCGCTCGAGAAGAACCTGCTGAACGGAAATCGCCGCCGCGTTGCGCCGATAGTGAGGCGACGACAAGACCGCGTTCGAAACCATGTGGAACGGCCCGGCTACGCGCAGGAGAATCTTCTCGAGTTCGTCATTCCCGGTCATGCTCCAGATCTTGCGATGCAATGAGACATCGAGCGCATCCTGGTCGGCCAGGCTTGGCTGCGGCTGGCGCAACTGCTCGGCAATGGCGCGAAGTTCCTTGGCGTCGGCATCGGTCATGTTTACGACCGCTTCCCGAACAGCGAGTTGCTCGAGTGCGATGCGAATGGGAACCAGTTTGGCGATCGTCTCTTCGGTGAACTCGGAAACAAACTTTCCGATTTTCGGCTCATCCCTCACCAGCCCCTCGGCCGAAAGCTGGGTGAGCGCTTGCCGCACAACGGTCCGGCTGGCGCCAAGGCTTTTGACCAGCAGCTCTTCCTTGAGATGCTCACCGGCCCGGTACATGCCGGTGTAGATCCGCTCCCTCAATTGGCGGTAGATGCGGAGGGCAAGGTAGTCCTTCCGCGGCCCACCTCCTGAGGGTCGGCTGGAGTTGCCCGTTCGGGCCTTTTGGGGAGCTTTCATTGACTTGGACGCGGCCGGGACCACATAACGACTCTTCAGACTACCATGACATGAAGCTGGGCGGCGGTTTGCATCCAGGCGATGTTTGAGCCGTGCCGAAGGGAGACCCATCCGCCAACGCATGAAACCGGGCGCCGCTTGCCACGCATGCCTCGCTGCCCACGGGGAAGCAGTCTCGACGCGCCCAGGTCCGGCGGCCCCTCAGTAGGCGAGAATCGTTCCGCCGATGTAGCGGGTTCCACTGGCGTCATCGTGCTGCATATAGTAGGCAGTCAACAACCGTCTGCCCGGTAGGGCGACGGCCCACGGATAACCCAAATCCCTTCCGCCGCCATCGTCGCGAATCACGAACTCCGGCGCGGTTGAGAAATCCGTACACTCCGGATTCAGGACCCGGGCGCGGATCCCGTAGGGCTTGTGCCGGTAACCGTAAACCAGAAAGACCTGGTTGTCCGCCAGCCGAGTGGCGTGGTGAGGGTGGCCCTGCCAGCCGGCATCCTGCCACTTCTCGAAACTCTTGCCTCCATCTCGCGACCGCGCGATGGCTGTGTGGTCGTTCAACCCGAACGTTCGCATGAACGCCACCAAATCTCCTTTGGGCGTCTCGAGGATCGAGGTTTCGTTGAAGCGTTCCTTGCTGCCCGTCGCCACCGGACAGGAGTACCGCCAAGTGACGCCCCCATCGGACGAGATCATCAGGTGTGTGTCGGTTGAATCGCCGTCTTCGGCGTCTTGAGTGTAGGCCACCACCCAATACAGGCGCCCGTCCCGCCCCTGGCACATCGCCCCCCGATTGTAGGCGGGCATCGGTTTGCCGAACGCGTCCATGACCGTCCGGTTCGGAACCGGCGGCGGATAGTACGGCCCCTTCCACGTCACCCCGCCGTCGGTGGATCGCATCACGTAGCCGCCCTGGTAGACAAACGGCCCCGTTTCGTAGCTCCCCGGCGTCTTCGATCCGCGCTGGCGATTGACCCACGTCCAAAGGTAGCTGGTGCAAACGATCGAGCCATCGCGTAGCTGCACCATGCAAGGATCCTGCGAACCTCCCCACGGATGGGCGTAGATGAGTTCGGGCTCCCTGGTCCAGGATTCACCGCCGTCGCGCGAGCGGACGAGCACGAGGTAGCTGTTCGGGTCCGTGTGCGATTTGGGTCCACCGAGCGGCCGCCGCTCGGGAGCGCGGCGGAAGGCGGCCAGCAGTTCGCCGTTGGCGCGGCGCACCACCGAGGGGAACGCAGAGTAGTAGCGATCGTCCGAATAGATGGTCAGGTCCTTGATCTTGCGAAGGTTTGCATCGGTTCCCGAGGCCTGTTTCGCAAAGCCGATTCCAGTGAGCAGGGACCTGCGCGAGACCATAGTCAGCATCATACGACGAACCATGGATTCGCGTCACCCGTCAAGCCAGGGCGTGCTTCAAGGGCCTCGATACGGAGGGAACTCCTTCCCGATACTCGAGCGCGAGTTGCATCGCCGCCTTAGGCGGAAGCGGCGCGCGTGGGATGCGCGGGCAGCAGGGCTATCGCGGCGGCTCCGGCCAGCGCGAGCCCGAACACCAGCGCCAATCCGATGTCATAGTTGCGCTGGTTGTCACGCAACATACCCAACAGGAATGGAAAACAGGTCTGCCCGATCGAATCCACCGGCAGCACGATCGCCATCACGCGGGCGAGCGAACTCACTCCGAACAGATGCGCGGCCATCAATGGAATGAGCATGTAGTTGGCACCCAGGCCGAATCCGAAGAGAACGGCGAAGAGCGTGACGATGCCCTGCTGGCCGGCGATGTACAGCAACGGTACCGGCAACGCCACCATGAGATAGACCGCCACCATCACCCATTTTTTCGACAGCCGGTCGGCCAACCATCCCATGAACACGCGTCCGGCCAGGCTGGAAACGAGGATCACGAAGGTCGTATCGGCTACCGTGACCGCGGTCAATCCGGCGTCGAGAAAGATCAACTTCATGTGCTGGTTGATCGAGCCGATCGCTCCGATACTGGCGCAACTGCCAGCCGCCAGAAGCCAGAAGCTGCCGGATCGCAGCAGTTCCCGAAATGCGGCCGGCGTGGCCACATCGGGATGGGAGTCGTACGGGTCGCCGTCCGGGCGCAGGCTCATATCGGAGGCGCGGTCCCGCACGAAGACGAGCGCCAGCGGAACGAGCACGGCGATCAGCGCCCCCGTATAGATGAGAGCGTTGCGCCAGCCGTGGCTTTGGATCAGCGGAAGAGCAATGTACTTCTGCGAGATGGCTCCGCCCAGCCCGAGACCGACGTAGGCAATCCCGATGGCCAATCCTCGATTGCGCCGGAACCATTGGCTCAGGATCACCTGATGTGGTAGCGGACCGGCACACAGATAGCCCACCATGCAAGCGGCCCAGGCGAGGTAGTAAAGCCAAAGGCTTCCGGTGCCGGACGCGAACAGGACCAGAGACAGGCACAGCATTCCCGCCCCGAACAGAATCAACTTGCGAGGACTGAAGCGGTAGATGAAGAACGCACCCAGCGGTTGGATCAGGACAGTCGCCAGCGCGATCCCGCTGGTGGCGGCGCCCCGGCTCCACCCGAACTCCTTGATGAAGTAGTCGTAGTAGAACGGCATCCCGTAGAAAGGAACGCCAACCGTCAGCCCAAGCGTCACGAAGAGCGCCGCGACAACCACCCAACCGTGGAACAACCTCGTCACGAGGCCGCCAGTCCTGATGAACACGGCGTCAAGACTGCTTAGCCTCGGCTTCGGCGAGCATCTTCATGAACTCGCGCATGAACAGGTGGTTGTCGTGCCAAGTGCGTCCGCTCACCAGATTGCCGTCGCGCACACAGCCCTCGTTCACGAATGTTCCTCCGGAAAAGGTCACATCCATGGCGCACTTGGCCACCGTGGCCACGCGTTTGCCCCGGATTACGTCGGCGGCGGCGATGATCTCCACGCCGTGGCAGACGCTGGCCACGGGCTTGCCCGCGGCGAAGAAGCTCTTCGTGATGGCCATCAGGTGCTGGTCATACCGCAGGTACTCCGGCGCGCGTCCGCCCGTGATGAATAGCCCGAGATACTCTTCGGGCTTCACATCGGCAAACGCGATATTGGCGGCCATGTGATAGCTGGGACCCTCTCGCGTGATGTCCCAACCCGGCGGGATCTCGTGCATCACCAGGTGATAAAGGCGTGCCTCCGGGCCGGCGACGACGCATTCGTAACCGGCCTCCTTCACGCGAAAGAAAGGGTACAACGTGTCGAGAGCCTCGGCGGCGTCTCCGATGATCAAGAGTATTTTGGATGGCATAGTTTCGATCCGTCACCTCGGTCCGGTCGTCAATAGCCGGCTTGCAGGCTTGTCCCTTGCGGGTAGTAGTTGAAGAACAGCTTCCGCCACGTGGCCTTCACCACCAGCCGGATCGTCGAGCCGGCGGGAAACGTGTAAAGCGCGCCAGCGTTCAGCGCCACCACCGTCCCGTCGGGCAACACCGCGTCGGCTTCTCCGGAAAGCACGTATCCGGAATCATCCTGGGCAAACGTCATTTCGAAAGTTCCAGGAGTGCTCTCCCAGACGCCGTGAGTGACCTTGCAGTCCTCGCTGACATGCAGGATCTTGCCGTGCACCACGGGAGTGCCCGCCACGGCGGTGACGTTGCGGCGGTTCAGTTCGACGGTGGCGAGATTCGGTTGAAGGAACATGAGTCCGCGCCTCCGGGTCAGTAGAGTTTCTTGAGGACCGATTCATCGCGCCACGGCTTGAACCCCTTGCGCGCCTCTCGAGCCCGTTCCGCGAGGCAACTGCAGTTCTTCGCGAGCACTTCGAACACGCGGTTGGCGATCAATTGATGGCCGAGATCGTTGGCGTGCACCCCATCGGGATCGATCACCCACGGCGCCATGCCCTCGGCGTCCCAGGCATCGACATAGAGCACGTCGCACTCTTCGGCCAGGCGCTTCTCGGCGGCGTTGTAGCCCATGAACGACACCACGCTGCCGTGCTTGAACGGATCGTAGCGGTCGAAGCCCGTCATGAAATAGGCATTCACGATCGCGACCACCGCGCCCGTGCCGGCCTTAATGCCGTTGACAACGGTACGAAGATCCTCGATGAACTGGCCCACGGGAGTTCCCGCGCGGGCGTCGTTCAGTCCGTAGGAGACGAGCACGAGGTCGGGTTTATGGGCGATCACCTGCTTCTCGTAGCGCTCCATCGCCGAGGGCCGGCCGGAGTCTTTGTAATGAGCGCTACGCGGCGAGATCACGTTGGCGCCGATGCCGTGGTTGAGCATCCTGACGGGTTCGATTTGAGCGGAGTTGATCAGAACTTCGAGCCGGCTCACCCAACTGCGCTCGCGAGCGGTGGCCGTCCCCCCGGCGGTTGTGCTCTCACCGAGGGCCACGGCCACACGGAACGGTTTGTCACGCCAATCTCTCTTCGCGGCGGGACTGGCGGCGGATGTTTGTGCGGCGGCGGGAAGCGAGGAAATCGCTCGAAGCAGTGTTCGCCTTCTCATCCGTTCAGCGCACTCCGGCGGCTAGAGGTTGCTCCATTTGGAGCACCCGTTCCGCGTATTCATCGGCCTGTGCCACGATGTCCACGCCAACCATCTCGCTCCACGCCGCGATCAGCCGCCGGGTCACCGGACCCGGAACGCCGTCTCCGATCGGGCTTCCGTTCAGCCGGGTGCAAGGCATGATGGCGTACGAGGTCGCGGTGAAGAAGGCCTCATCGGAATTCAACGCGTCGTAGACATCGAATTCCTGCTCGGCAAGCGGAATCCCGAGCTTGCCGGCCAACTCCATCACCGCGCCTCTGGTCACGCCCAGGAGGATGTTCCGTCCCGGCGGCGTGATGATCGCACCCTTGCGAACGGCGAAGAAGTTGAATCCGGTTCCCTCGGTGATCAGCCCCCGTTCATCGGTGAGCAGCGTCCATGCCTTAGGATCGACTTGTTGAGCCTGAAGGTTCGCCATCATGTAGTAGACGCGGCTCCGGTTCTTCACCTTCGGGTCGATCAGGTACGCCGGAACGGAATGCTGGCCGGGAATTACGGCATGCACTCCCGAACGGTACAGGGGGGCGTTGGGAGCCAAGTGCCACCAATAGGGCCAGCAGTTGATGGTAACGGTGGGCCGGATCTCGCCGTTGAACACGCTCTTGTACAGTCCCAGAGGGCCGCGCGAAACGTTATGCATGATCTGCGCCTCTGCGCCGTCCAGCGCCGCCAGGTTCATCTCGAGCGTGCGGAGGGTTGCCGTCTCCATTTCCTCCATGGTCATCCCGCAGTCGATCTTCAGATAGCGGAGGCCCGCGAAGGTGCGCTCCAGATGCTGGCGCAGGCGAAACGGCTGCTGACGGTAGGTGCGCGTCATATCGAACACCATGTCGCCCCACATCAGCGCCGAATCGAAGATCGAAATCCTCGCTTCCGCTTCGGAAACGTACTCCCCGTTGAAATAGACTTTGCGTTGGATCATTAATTCCTCGTATGGGCGTAGTGCCACTGGCTGGTCCCTCTATTGTATACTCCGCCGGATACAACGTGGCGGTTGCCGGCAGTGGCGACCTGCGGCGCGGCTTGTTGTATTGTTATGATGAGGTAAGCCGGAGAATGATGATGTGGCGGCGGAAACTCGCGATCCCATGGCTGTTGCTCTGCGCCGTTGACGCGCGGCTCGGCGTCGCGCAGGGGCAGATGGAGGGAGAGCCGGCTCTGCTGTCTGTCTACCCTTCCGCGGCTCGCCGCGGACAACCGTTGCGGGTGGAGATCCGTGGACACCACCTCGAGGGAGCCAGGATGCTATGGGCTTCCGAACCCGGCTTGTCGGGCGGCGTCACCGGTGTGGAGCGCGAAGCCCAAGCGCCGCAACCCAAGGATGACGAAACGAAAAAGCCGGCGATCTGGCGCGTGTTTCTCGATCTCGACGTCAACGCCGCCGCGCGGATCGGACCGCATTTCATTCGCACGGTCTCGCGCCGCGGCGTGTCCACCGCCATCCGGTTCGAAGTGCTCGACGCCCCGGTGGTGCTCGAACAGTCCACCGCGCACGCCGATCCAGCAGCGGCCCAGGCGGTGAGTCCGCCGTGTCTGGTGAACGGACGGCTCGCGAAACCGGGCGAAGCGGACGTTTTCGCGTTCAACGCGAAAGAAGGGGAGCGTTTCTCGTTTCGCGTCACGGCGGCTGAGAACTTCGATCCACGCGTGGCGTTGTTCAGCCGCAAAGCGAGCTGGTTCGACGATTCGCGTGCTGTCCGGCTGTTGTTCGACGAGGAGCGCGGTTTCGAGCAGATGCCGATCCAGGCCATCGGCACGTTTCGCGCGGCGCAGCCGGGGCAGTACTTCGTGCAAGTATCGTCTGTGTTCGGCAAAGGCTGTGGCGAGTGCACCTATCAACTTTCAGTGGCAAGGGATGAAGCGCAAACCGGCGCCGCCAAATCGGAGGAGGGGACGTGGCGGGAGCGCGCGTTCACGCGGGCACTCACGCCGGAATGGATCGCCGCGGTGGGAAACAGAGCATCCGGGGCTGCCGCCAGGCACGAGAATCTCACAGCCTATACGGATGACGAGCAGGGAAGAGAACTACGGCTGCCAGCTCTGATTTCGGGGGTGATCGGAAAGCCTGGCGAGGCGGACACGTTTCGTTTTCGCGCCGAGGCCGGAGACAAGCTGGCGTTCGAAATCGAGACGCCGCAGACGCCGCCGCCTCACTTCAATCCCGTCGTAGCCGTGCTCGACGTCCAGGGCCGCCAGATTCTCTCCAACATTCAGCGCCGCGTCTCGCTGTTCAACAACAACGCGGAAGTGGAAGGCTACCTGAAGGACATCGAACCGAAAGCGATCCATACGTTTCAGGCTGGCGAATACACCCTGAAGGTGCGCGATCTCACGGCGCGGTATGCGGGAACATCCTACGCCTATCGCGTGCTGGTGAGGCGGCAGGCGCCGCACGTGGGTGAAGTGACGAGTCCCGATCTCGATCATGTGAACCTCACGCCCGGAGGCAGCCGCAAGATCGCCCTGACGGCGGCGCTCGAAGAGGGATTCACAGGGGACGTGGTGTACTCGGCGTCGGGTCTTCCGCCAGGGGTGACGTTGTTGCCTGCCGGCCGGCTGATTGAGGAGAAAGCTCCGCGCGACCTTCCCGAGAATGCTGAAACGGTCTTGCCCGGGCAGTATGGCTCCACGCTGATACTGGCCGCCGATCCCGGTCTCGAGCCCACCGCCGAGCCCGCGCGCGTGACCATCCGATTCCGTCCGGTGGTGGGCGGCAAGCCCGGGTCCGAGTTGCTGGTGCGCGAGTTTCCGCTGATGGTGGTGGAACAGGCCAAGCCCGAGGAGAAACGAAAATGAGGGGCTGTGCCGCTTTTGTCCTGACTGCGATGTGTCTTGAGGGGCAGGGGCTCCGGATTCACCCGAAGGAAGCCACACTGTGGGGCTCGGGCGCGACGCAGAGGTTCCTGGTGCTGGAACGGGATGCCGGAGGTCTGGAGCGCGACGTCACCGCCTCGGCGCGGCTGACGCTTTCCGATCCATCGCTGGCCCGCATCGATGCCTCGGGTAAGCTGACCGTGCAGGCGGCAGGCTCGGCGACGCTGAGAGCAGTCGCCGGGGGCCATTCAGCCGAGGCGAGCATTCGAATCGAAGGCGCGGGCCAGAAGCGGCCCTTCAGTTTCGGCGCCGATATCGGCGGGATCTTCACGCGCCGCGGATGCAACAATAGCGATTGCCACGGTGGCGTCAAGGGCAAAGGCGGATTCAAGTTGTCGGCGAATGCGCTATTCCCCAGAGACGACCACAAGTGGACCGTCGAAGGCGGAGCTTTCGACGTGCTTAGCGCGGAGGTGAAGGGACTCAGGGTCCCGCGCGTGGATGTGAAGGCGCCGGAGAAGAGCCTGCTACTCGCAAAGGCGGCCATGCAGGTTCCGCACGGCGGCGGGCGGCGTTTCGCCGCCGATTCAGCGGACTACCGGACGATTCTCGAGTGGATCCGCTCGGGTGCTCCCTACGGAGCCGACACGGCGGGCGGGGAAGTCAGCATCCGGAGCATCGACGTTTATCCCCGGGAAGCGGTGATGCGCGCTGGCGGCTCACGCCGGCTTCTGGTGACCGCGCATCTTTCCAACGGAAAGAAGGAAGATCTCACTGACCAGGTGCTATATCTTTCCAACGACACGGGCGTGATCGAAGCGGGCGAGGGGGGAGTGTTGCGGGCCAGGCAAACCGGCGAAACATCCATCCTGATCCGTGCAGCCGGCCACGCCGTGAGCGCGCAGGTGGGTGTCGTGGGAGAGCCTGTCGCAAACTATCCGGACGTGACGCCACGCAACTACATTGACCGGCATGTATTGGCGAAGTTGCGCCGGTTCCAGATCGCGCCTTCGGCCCTGTCGAGCGACGAGGAGTTCCTCCGCCGCGTCTCGCTCGATCTGGCGGGCACGCTTCCGCCGCCGCGGCGGGTGCGCGAGTTTCTGGCCGACACGTCCACTGGCAAGCGCGACAAGCTCATCGAAGTGCTGCTCGAGTCTCCGGAGTTCGTCGACCATTGGGGATTTCGCTTCGGGGATATGCTTCGCGCCACGTTCGTGACATCCAACTCCACGGCGGGCCTGAAGGCGTTCGAAGACTGGATCCTCACAAGTCTGATGGCGAACAAGCCCTTCGACAAGCTGGCCATCGAGCGCATCGCCGCGCAGGGGCGTAGCGCCCCCGCGCGCAACTTCTACTATGTGTCGGAAAAGGTGGCCCCGGAGAACCTGATGCCCGAGTTGATCCGCGTCTTCATGGGCCGCCGGGTCGATTGCGCACAGTGCCACAACCACCCGTTCGAAACCTGGAGTCAGAACCAGTTCTGGGGATTGACCGCATTCTTCGGCGGCGTGACCGAGGTGCGGAACAACCAACTCATCGTGGATACCCTCGGCGACAATCACCCCGATCGTCCGCGCGACATGGCTGTAGTTCATCCGCGCACGAAAGAGAAGGTGATGCCGGCGTTTCTCGATGGGACCGCGCTGCCTCTCGATCAGTGGAACGATCCGCGCATGAAGCTGGCGCAATGGGTGGTGTCGCATCCCTACTTCGCCGAAGCGGCCGCCAACCGGATCTGGGGATACTTTTTCGGGCGCGGTATCGTCGATCCGGTGGACGACTTTCGCGCCACCAATCCCCCCACGCATCCGGATTTGCTGCGCGATTTGGCCAAGGATTTCAAGGACCACGGCTTCGACATCAAGCACCTGATGCGGACCATCGCGCAGTCACGAACCTATCAACTGTCGAGCGCCCCCAACGAGACCAACGCAAATGACCGGATCAACTACTCGCGCGCGCAACCACGTCCGCTCGAGGCCCCCATTCTGCTCGATGCGATTTCGAGCGCCACGGGAGTGGCCGAGGAGTTCCGTTTTCATCCGATGGCGAAAGGCGATCCAGCGCCGGGAGCACGGGCGCAGCAGATGCTGCCGGACCTGTGCCCGTCGCAGTTCATGGACGCCTATGGCAGATCAATGCGGAAAACGCCCGGTCCGGGATCGCCGCGACCGAATCTGGCGCAGGCGCTGCACATGTTCGCCGGACCCACCTACACTTCGAAGATCTCGAAGCCAGGCGGGCGGCTGGCGAACCTGCTGGAACGCGGCGCAAGCAATGGCGAGATCGTCGACGAGTTCTATCTGGCCGCGCTGACGCGGGCGCCCACGGCCGCGGAGAAAGAGGCTCTCCTCGCGGCGCTGGCGAAGCAGCGCGGCGGCCGGCAGGCGGCGTTCGGGAATCTGGTTTGGGCTGTGCTGAGTTCGCGCGAGTTCGCGCACAATCATTGAGGAGGACGGCGATGGATAGGATCACACGCGGATCGTTCCTGCGGGCCGGAGCGCTGAGCCTGTTCGGCATGACCCACGCGAACTTGCTCAGAAGCGCGCAGGGAGCAACGGGCAAAGCGAAGGCATGCATCCTTCTCTGGCTGGAAGGCGGAATCAGCCAGCTCGACTCCTGGGACGTGAAGGCCAACAGCGGCTTTCAGACGATCCCGACCAACTCGAGCGGCATCCGGATCAGCGAGATCTTCCCGAAGACCGCGCGCCACATGGACAAGCTCTCCATCATCCGCTCCATGCGGACGCAGGAGCGCAACCATCCGCAAGGCACCATCGAAACGCTGTGCGGGCACCGGCCGAATCCGGCGCTGAAGTTTCCGAGCGTGGGCTCGATCGTATCCAAAGAACTCGGCGGACGCGAGAACATGCCGCCGTTCGTGACGGTGCCAATGCCCACCGAAGGTGACTTCTTCAACTACGAGGAGGCCTATCGCGGAGGCTTCCTCGGACCTGGGTACGATTCCATGATCCTGCCCGATCCGAGTCAGCCGGACTTCGTCGTACCAGACCTAAGCCTGCCGAAGTCGATCACGGCGGCGGTGATCGAAGACCGCCGGTCCCTGTTGCAGGTGGTGGACGCGCACTATCGCGCGCGGGAGAAGTCGGCCGAGTTCGCCAAAATGGACACCTTCCAGGACCAGGCGTTACGGATGATCCTGTCGCCGAAGGTGAAAGAAGCATTCGACATCTCCAAGGAGTCCGAAAAGACCCGCGACCGCTACGGCCGGACGCGGGTGGGCCAGAGCGTTCTGATGGCGCGACGTCTGGTCCAAGCCGGATGCCGCTTTGTTACTGCTGCCGGTTACAAGCACGGCGAGTGGGACACCCACGGCAACAACGAAACGCGTCTGCGCGACTCGCTCGCTCCGAGACTCGACCAGAGTCTGTCGGCGCTGCTCGAGGATCTGGCGGCTACGGGATTGTTGCAGGAGACAGTCGTACTCGTGACCGGTGAGTTCGGCCGCACGCCGGCGATCAACCCCAATCGCGGCCGCGATCATTGGCCTGATTGCTGGTCATTGCTGGTGGGCGGCGGCGGGATCCAAGGCGGTCACATCGTCGGCGCGAGCGACGAGCGCGGCGCATACGTGGCGGATCGTCCCATTTCCACCGGCGACCTCTACGCAACCATGTACAAGGCGATGGGAATCGATTGGGCGAAGACCTACATGTCGCCCATCGGACGCCCCGTGTATATCGCGAATGGGTTCGAAGATAAGGCGGGCGAGCCGATTAAAGAGATCTGCTGACGTCTGGCCCCAATAACTACACGATAACCTTGCCGGCGGCGTCATCCCAGCGCACGCGCTTGCCCGTTTTGCGTGAGATGTTGGCCAGCAGCGTGATCAGGCATGCCTGAAATCCGATGCGCACCGGCGCGGTGGGCGTCTTCCGCGTGCGGATGCATTCGATGAAATTGCGGACATGCAGTTCGGTGGCGAATGAGAATCCGCGTTCGGACCGCTTGGTGATGGCGGGCGTGTCTTCAGAGCCCTGCA
>VFZX01000180.1 GCA_016871015.1 Acidobacteriota bacterium
TTCTGCTGGAACTCGGGCCGCAACAGCATTGCGCTGATGAACCGGTCCTGGTCGAGCAGGACATCTTCGGGGAACGCCATGTCGGTGACACGGATCGTGCCCTCCTCGCGCAGCTCCTTGTCGTTGCCGAAAACCGGGACCTCGTGGACCGGCCCATGCTCGAAGCCCGTGAGGCTGCGGTGTCCATCGTGGTAGCAGACCGCGTCCGTCGTGCTCAGGTAGGCGACCCAGCCCGTCTCAAGCAGCGGAATGAGCCAGGCCTGATGCTGCGCCGACACGGTCACCGGACCCGCGATGGCGAGCGTCAGCGGACAGCCCATGCCGACCGCCTGGTCCAGAATCGTGTACACCCGCCGCAAGTAGGCGCCGCCGAACGCGGGCAGGCAATGGTGGAAGATTTCGTGTAGAGATCCGCACTCATCCACGCGGCGGACCTTCACCTGCCGCGGGTGCGGCTTGTGCGTATTGGGCATCGGCTCAGGCCACGCCGTTTTTCTTGAAGTGATCGAGCAGGCGGCGGAAAGCGTCATCGGCGTCCTGCTTGCCATAGCTCGGACGGTAGTCGGCGTGGAATCCGTGCTGGGCGTCCGGGTAGACGATGATCTCGCTGCTGGTCTTTCCAGCGGCCTTCAACGCAGCGCGCATCTTCTCTACCGTGTCGAGCGGGATGCCCTGGTCCTTGCCGCCGTATAGTCCGAGCACGGGCGCGTTGAGCCCGGCGGCCACATCCACCGGATGCTTGGGCGTCATCTCACCTGGCTGGCCCACCAGGCGTCCGTACCAGGCTGCGCCGGCCTTCAATTTCGGATTGTGGGCCGAGTAGAGCCACACGATCCGGCCGCCCCAGCAGAACCCGGTCACTGCCAGCTTGGCGGTGTTCCCTTTGTTCTTCGCAGCCCATGCCACCGCGGCGTCGAGGTCGGCCATTACCTGCTTGTCGGGAACCTTCGACACCACTTTCGAAATGATCTCCTGGATGTTGGTGAGTCCGGCAACATCACCCTGCCGCGCGTACATCTCCGGAGCGACAGCCAGATATCCGCGCTTGGCAAAACGCCGGCAGATGTCCTTAATGTGCTCGTGGACACCGAAGATCTCCTGGACGACCAGCACCACGGGAAAGCGGTTTCCCTTCGCGGGCATCGCACGGTAGGCGGGAATGGAGCCGTCGCCCACGGGGATCTTGACTTCGCCGGCGGTGAGTCCATCTGTATCCGTGGTGATCGTCTGCGCGGATACCGGTTGCACCGCGAGCGCGAATCCGGCGGCGAGTTTGGTGACGAAGAACTGGCGGCGGTTGTGGTCCACCACCGGGTCCAGGCTCAGCGTGTCGTGAAGGAGGTCGTTCATCCTTCCAATTCTATGTTAGGCTGCATGGCTGATGAACAGACTCTTGACGATCGCAATGCTGGCTGCCACGGCGCCGGCGCAGATGCTGACAACCTGGCGCGCGGAATCGGACTGGAAACCTGCGGCGGACCCGTCGGCTGCGGTGTGGAAAGTGGAAGGCGTGCGCACCAGCCACGACCGCTATGGCCGCCTGGTTCCGGGAGCCGACACCGAGATTCGCAGCCGTTGGACCGGCGGACACCTGTACTTCCTGTTCTCGGCGCGTTACCAGAATCTGCATTTGAAGCCGGACCCAACGCGCGAGGAAACCTGGGGACTCTGGGATTACGATGTCGCCGAAATCTTTATCGGCTGGGAACTCGACCGGATCGGGCGGTACAAGGAGTTCGAGGTGTCGCCGCAGAACGAGTTCGTCGACCTTGATGTCGACTACTTCAAGGCGGACAAGAGCTACATGGTGGATTGGAAGTGGAACGGCGGCATCGAGTACCAGTCCCGCATCGACCGGGATGCGAAGATGTGGTACTCCGAGATCCGGATCCCCTGGAAGGCAATCGACCAGCGCGTTCCCAAGCTCAACAACGAGCTGCGGCTGAACCTGTACCGGATCGAAGGGGGACCCGCGAACCGCAAGTTTCTGGCGTGGCGTCCGGTCTATGGACCGAGCTTCCACGCGCCCCAGGCTTTCGGGCGTCTGCGATTGGCCGGAGCGCCGGGAGCGGCGCGAAAGAAGTACGACGTGATCCTGAAGGGCGGCACTGTGCTGGATCCGAAGAACGCGATCCAGCAGCGGCGCGACGTTGGCATTCATGGCGGCGCGGTGGCGGCGGTTGAGCCGTCGATCGATCCGGCGCTCGGCTACAAGGTGATCGATGTGACCGGACTCTACGTGACGCCGGGATTCATCGACCTGCATGTCCATGTGGCCAACGGCAGCGGACTGCTCGGGTCGCTGCCGATCGATCAGAATGTCTACGCGGATTCCCACACCTTGAGGAGCGGTGTTACCACGGCAGTGGATGCGGGTACGTCGGGATGGCGCAGCTTTCCTGAGTTCAAGCGGCGGGCAATCGATGTGGCGGTGACACGGATCCTGGCGCTGCTCAATATCGTCGGGGCGGGGCAGGCGGGACCCGAGCCGGAGCAGAACGTGGCGGACATGGATCCCGCCGCGGCGGCGAAGGTGGTCGAGCAGTTCAAGGGGACGATCGTTGGGATCAAGACGGCCCACTACCGGGGTCCGGAGTGGGTGGCGGTGGAGCGCGCGGTGGAAGCGGGACGCGCCGCCAGCGTGCCGGTGATGGTGGACTTCGGGCTCTTCCATCCGGCTCGTCCGTTCCAGCAACTGGTGGGAGAGAAGCTCCGGCCCGGCGACATGTACACGCACACCTATGTGGCCTCGGTGCCGATGCTTGACGACCAGGGCCGCGTGATGCCGTACCTGTTCGAAGCCCGCAAGCGCGGCGTGAAGTTCGATGCGGGCCACGGCGGCGGGAGCTTCGCGTTCCGGCAAGCGGCGCCCGCGATTCAGCAGGGCTTCTATCCGGACTCAATCTCAACGGACCTGCACACGGGCAGCATGAACGGACCGATGAACAACATGCTGAACGTGGCTTCGAAATTCTTGAACCTTGGCATGAGCCTGCCGGACCTGATCGCGCGGATGACGTGGAACCCGGCGCGGCAGATCCAGCGGGAAGATCTGGGACACCTGTCGCCGGGCGCGTTGGCCGACATCGCGGTAATCCGGCTGGAGGAGGGAAACTTCGGCTTCGTCGATGTCCTCGGCGCGCGGATGCAGGGCAACCGCCGGCTGTCGTGCGAGCTGACGATGCGCGAAGGCAAGGTGGTCTTCGATCTCAATGGAATCACGCGGAGCGACTTCCGCGGCTTGGGCCAGTACACCTCGCAAGCCGATCCCGTATGGGACCGGGTCCTGTCGCCGCCCCGTTGAACCGAGGTACACTGTCAGGTTCAGTTCAAAGGAGACTCAGCAACATGAAATGGTTGATTTTCGTGGCCGGCGCGATTCTGTCGTGGGGGATGTACGGTCCGTTTCTACACAAGGGGCAAGTGTCGCTCGGAAGCCCGTTGCGTGCCCTGTTGTGCGTTGGTGTAGCGTACTTTTTGATCGCCGTGCTGATCCCGGGGTTCATGCTGATGTCCAACGGGCAATTGAACAATTTCCATTCGTCGGGCACGACCACGGCCACACTGGCGGGCGCGCTCGGCGCGCTCGGCGCGATCTGCATCATCATGGCTTTCCGCAATGGCGGATCGCCCCTCTACGTGACTCCGCTGGTGTTCGGTGGCGCGCCGATCGTGAACGTGCTGGTGTCGATGGCGATTCATCCTCCGAAGGAGGCTCCCAATCCAATGCTCTATCTGGGATTCCTGCTGGCGGCGGTGGGCGGGTTCATGGTCCTGTACTTCAAACCCAGTTCGTAACCAGCTAGACTGATCATGATGCGATTCGGCTGGGCTGTCCTGCTGGCCGCGGCGCCCTTGGCTGCGCAATTTGATCACTCCGCGTGGGACCGGGTCCTGAAGAAGTCTACCAACGTCCTGGGAGAAGTAGACTACGGTGCGCTAAAGAAGGACCGGAAGGACCTGGATGACTACGTTCGCCGGCTGTCGGAGATGAGTCCGGACTCGAAGAAGGACGCGTTTCCCACACGCGAGGCCGCGCTGGCATACTGGCTTAACGCTTACAACGCCCTCGTGATGCGGGCGGTGGTGGACGCCTATCCCACCAAGTCCGTGCGCGACCTGGGGCTGCTCTACGGATTCTTCCGCCGCAAGGACCATACGCTCGGCGGGACCAAGATCAGCTTGCTTGCGCTCGAAAACGACATCATCCGTCCGCGATTCAATGATGCGCGGATTCACTTCGCGATCGTCTGTGCGTCGATTTCTTGCCCTCTGCTGGACCGCGAAGCGTTCCAGCCGGACACAGTCGATACGCATCTCGACCGCCTCACGCGGCGGTTCCTGACCGAGCGCCGGAACCTGCTTCTCGATCCGGCGTCGAAGACGGTGACGGTGAGCGCGCTGTTTGACTGGTACAAGAAGGACTACGGTGACGTCCGTGCGTTTCTCAAGAAGTACGCCGGTGAAGAGGACCGGCGTACGTTAGGCTCCTGGGGCGAGTTCCGGATCAAGCACTTCGACTACGACTGGTCCATCAATGACCCTGGCTCGCGGGCAAAGGCGAAGTCGCCGCTGGAACGCGAACTCGCGGGTGGGCGTTAGAAGCGCTGCATCCGGCCACGGATCCGCTTGGCGATCTTTTCGATCTCTTCCGCCTTCTTGTACGCAGCGACCGAGATTACGTGCCGGCCGCTTTTTTCCAGCTCGATTTTGAGATCTTCGCTGAACTGCATGAGTTTGGCCGCGTCCTCGACCGACTTGGCATGCTCGGCCTTGAGCAGGTCCTCGATCTGCTGCCGCTTGAGCCGGGGATCTTCGGCCCGCGGTGGTGCCTGCGCCAGCAGGTACACGCCCAGTGCCGTGGCTGCGATTCCCGCGAGCAGAGTCGTTCGCATAAAGTGTCCTCAATCCTGCTAGGCCAGGATCTCCTTGACCACCGTCCCCGCGACGTCAGTCAGCCGGAAGTCCCGTCCGCTGTACCGGTATGTCAACCGCGTGTGGTCGAGTCCCATCAGGTGGAGGATCGTCGCGTGGACATCGTGGGGATGCACGCGCTTATCGACCGCCTTGAATCCGAACTCGTCCGTGGCCCCGTACGCGATTCCTCCCTTCACTCCGCCGCCGGCGAGCACCATCGAGAATCCGTGGTTGTTGTGGTCGCGCCCATTCTGGACCTTCACCAATCCGCTCACCTCAACAGAGGGAGTCCGGCCGAATTCGCCTCCGATCATCACCACCGTTTCCTTGAGCAGGCCGGAAGTTCTCAGATCCTCGAGCAGCGCGCCCATCGCGGCGTCCGATGTTCCCGCCAGCCGTTTGTGGATCATGATGTCGTCGTGGTTGTCCCACGGCTGTCCGTTACCGTAGTAGACCTGGACCATGCGCACGCCGCGCTCCACCATCCGCCGCGCGATCAGGCAGCCGCGGGCGAAGTCACCCTCGCCGTACCGTGCGCGGACCGCCTCCGGCTCCTTGGACACGTCCA
This sequence comes from Acidobacteriota bacterium, assembly GCA_016871015.1. Taxonomy (GTDB): domain Bacteria; phylum Acidobacteriota; class Terriglobia; order Bryobacterales; family Bryobacteraceae; genus SYLY01. Next base: position 5,486 of record VFZX01000180.1, read on the forward strand.
GCGCCTCCATCGCCTCGCTCTGCATGCGGAAGGCCGCCTCCATCGACTGGATCCTGCCCTCGAGCTGCGGATCCACGCCCTCGCGCTGAAGGTGCATCTGGTTGAGGCGTGTTACCAGGTCGAGCTGGCGGCGCTGGGCCTCCGGGGCCAGCGTGTTGTTGCGCAGGTGCTGGATCAGCTTGTCCGGCGCGCTCTCGTTGTTCGGCAGATACGTACCCTGGAAGATCGACGGCAGATAAGCGGAGGTCCACAACTGCGGCCCGATCACCGGCACGCCGGGGCACAGGACGACAAACCCAGGTAGGTTGCGGTTCATCGTGCCGAGTCCATAGGTGAGCCACGACCCCATCGACGGATGTCCGGGGAGCACATGTCCGGAGTTGAGCATCATCAGTGAGGGCTCGTGATTCGGCCGTTCGGTGTACATCGAGCGGATCACGCAGAGATCGTCGGCGGACTTGGCCAGGTGGGGAAAAATCTCGCTGATCTCGAGTCCGCTTTGTCCGTGGCGGTGGAACTTGAACGGCGTGCCGAGCAGCGTTCCGGTGCGGCGCTCGGTCTTGAGGTTGCCCGACGGCGCCTTGGTGCCGTGGAACTTGGTGAGCTGGGGCTTGGGGTCGAACGTGTCCACCTGTGAAGGTCCGCCGTTGAGGAACAGGTAGATCACGTGCTTGGCTTTGGGAGCGAAGTGGGGCGCCTTGGGATCCAGCGGCGTGGGCGCCGGGGCCGATTCGGCGGCCATCAGCGCGTTGGCGCTCATCGCTCCGAATCCGGAGCCGAGCTGTTGAAGCAATTGGCGTCGCGTCATGCGAGGTTCCTCAGTTCACGAAGAGCAGTTCGTTGGAGCACAGCAGTACCTGGGCGTAGCGGACCCAGGGATCCTGCGGCTCGGCCTTCAAATAGGCGAGTCCGGCGGCGGTCTCGTCCTTGAGCGGCATGCGTCCAAAGACGATCCGGTAGACCGCCTGGATGCCCGCGGTGTCATCGGTGCCCAGGTCCGCCGCCTTCGCCGCGAGTTTCTTTGCACGGTCCTGGACAAACGTGCTGTTCAGGAAATAGAGCTGCTGGAGCGGAGACGCGGTCTGGATCCGCTGCTCGCTGTGGGAATTCGGGTTGGGGAAATCGAACAAGGACAATGTCGGGTCGGTCTTGCGCCGGCTGACGAAGCCGTATACGGTTCGACGGTTGTTGTTGGGTTCGGTGAGCTTCACCGGAGGCCCGCCTGCCTTCGTGTCGAGCTCCCCGGTTACAGCGAGGAGCGTGTCGCGGAGCGGTTCGATGTCGAGGCGGCGCCGGTTGGCGCGCCAGAAGAGGCGGTTGTCCGGGTCGGCGGTGAAGTTGCGCTCCAGCCTCTGGCTGCTCAATTGATAGGCATTGCTCAACAGAATCTCGCGGTGGAGCGCCTTCAGTGACCAGCCGTTCTCGATCAGCCGTGCCGCCAGGTAGTCGAGCAGGGCCGGATGCGACGGCTTCTCGCCCAACTGTCCGAAGTTGCTCGGTGTGCCGGAAAGCGGCGTGCCGAAGTGGCCCATCCACACGCGGTTGGCGATCACGCGCGGGGTGAGCGGATTGGACGGAGCCCCGATGGCGTTGGCCAGATCCAGGCGTCCGCTGCCCTCGAACGGCTTCGGCGCGCCATCGGACAGGATGGTCAGGAAGGAGCGGGGCACCTCTTCGCCGAGGTTGTCCATCGCGCCACGAATGCGGATCTTCTGGTTGCGGAACGCCGCGTTGTCCTTCATCACGTGGTAGAAGGCGTACTGCGGCGGAACCTGCTTGCGCAAGGCGAAGAGTTCCTCGGCCTGCAGCTTGAGATGCTGTGCCCAGACGCCGCTGAAAAAGCGGTCGACCTTGTCACCCAAGTAGTAAAGAACCCCGGGCCGGGACTCGGAAGCGAAGTCGCGGTACAGGATGTACTCATCGCGGGGCAGCGAGATGAGATCCGCGTTGGCCAGATCACTCCGCGCGCCACTGCCGCCCAGGCGGATGTGATTGACGTCGTCGATCCGCTTCTTTTCAGCGATCACCGCCAGGAGTTTTTCCTGGAATGCCTCGGGCGAAAAGCTCTCGTTCTGCCAGTCCTTGAGGAAGGGATGTTCCGGCTCCTTGCGCAGATACTCGGTCCAGCGCTTGAGCGTTTCGGCGTCGAGGTCCGGATCGGACCTGCCGGTCCGGACCGCGCGCAGATACCGTGCCGCTTGCGCAGCGAACATTCCGGCGACCTCAACACTCTGCCGGGCGCGGAGCGCATCGATCTCCTTTTGCTTCTTCTCTTCGGCCTCGCGGCGCTGCTTGTACTCCTTGACGACGGAGTCGGGCGCGAGCGGAAACTCCCCGGGCGCCGAGTTGGTGAACACGCCGAGGAGCGCGTAGTAATCACGTTGCGGAATCGGGTCGAACTTGTGGTCGTGGCACTGTGCGCAGGCAACGGTGAGGCCGAGGAATCCGCGGGCAGTGACGTCGACGCGGTCGTCCTGGAACTCCGGACTCAGTGCGTAGAATCCGGTGCCCGCGGCCAGGCGGTCCTTGTCCGGCAGGAGATCACCGGCGATCTGGGCTTTGACGAACAGGTCGTAGGGCATGTCCTCGTTGAACGCCTGGATCACCCAGTCGCGATACCGCCAGGCGTTTGGATATGGATCGTCCTGTGTCGAGTTCAAGCGGTCATCCGAGTAGCGCGCGACATCGAGCCAGTAGCGTCCCCAGCGCTCTCCATACCGTGCCGACTTGAGCAGCTCGTCCACGACCTTGCCATAGGCGCCCGGCGAGTTGTCCGCCAGGAAGGCTTCGATCTGTCCGGCCGTGGGAGGGAGCCCGGTGACATCGTAATAGACCCGGCGGATCAGCGCGCGCCGGTCCGCGGCGGGGGCCGGCTTGAGCGCCTTGGCCTCCATCGCGGCCAACACGAACCGGTCGATCGGTGTGCGCGCCCACGCCGCGTCCTTCACCTGCGGCGGAGCGGGTTTGCGAACCGGCTGGAACGCCCACCAGGCGCGATGTTCGGCGGTGATCTTGTAGCCCGGACCGCTGGGTTTGGGCGCTGGCGCGTCAGGCCACACCACGCCGTCGCGGATCCAGGCCGACATGTCCGCAATCTCGATCGCCGAAAGCTTGCCTGACGGCGGCATCTTGAGGTCGCCCGTCTGGTGAACCGCTTGGATCAACAGGCTGCGCGCGGGATCTCCGGGCGTCACGGCGGGCCCGCGCTTGCCGCCTGCGAGCACAGTGGCGCGAGACGACAGATCGAGTCCGCCCATCTTGGTCTGTGTGTGGCACGCGAAACAGTTCTTCGCCAACACCGGCCGGACCTTCAATTCGAAGAACTCGGCGGCCTCCCGCGGATCCGCGGCGGCGAGTAGTGCCGGAGCAAGGAAAATGAGCAGGCAGTGCCGCATGGGTGCTTTGCGTTAAATTTTATCAGAGGCACCATGAACGAATTCAAAGGCAAGACGGCGCTGGTCACCGGCGCGAGCAGAGGAATCGGAGCCGCGGCGGCAGTTGCGCTTGCCGCTCAAGGCTGTGGACGCGTGATCGTCCACTACAACTCATATCCCGAGGGGGCAGAGCAAGCGCTCAACGCGATCCGCGCGGCGGGCGCCGAAGGGGTCGCGATCCAGGCGGACTTGAGCACGATGGAGGGTACGCGGAAGCTGGCCGGCGAAGTGGCTGGCCTGGGCGGGATCCACTACCTGATTAACAACGCAGGATCGCTGATCCGGCGCGCGACCTTGGACCAGCACAGCGAGGAGCTCTTCGACACGGTCATGAATCTGAACGTGAAGAGTCTGTGGTTCCTGACCCAGGCGATCGTCCCGGCCATTGAGGCGGCGGGAGGCGGGGCGGTGGTGAACGTAAGCTCCATCGCAGCACGGAACGGCGGCGGGCCGGGAGCGACGATTTACGCGGCGGCGAAGGCGGCGGTGTCGGCGATCACCAAGGGACTGGCTAAGGAGCTGGCGCCGAAGAACATCCGGGTGAATGCCGTCAGTCCGGGGACCGTGGACAACCATTTTCACGAAATGTTTTCCACCAAGGCCGTGCTGGAAGGGGTGGTGAAGGCGACGCCGGCGGGCCGGCTGGCAACCAACGAGGACATTTCCGATTGCATCGTTTTCCTGTGCTCGTCGCGGTCCAGCTACATCCTGGGCCAGACGATCGAGATCAATGGCGGATTCTACATGGTTTGATAAAGAAGATTAATCCAGTACCAGTGGCAATGGCTTTGAAGTTCTGCTATAGTCAGGGGTGAACGTGAAAAGGAGGTTTCAACTGATGAAAAAGACTGCACTCGTCCTGGCCCTGAGCATGACCGCTTTCGGCGCAACCTGGACGGGTTACCTGGTGGACGCCAAGTGCAACAAGGCGCATGCCAACGACAAGGGCAAGGGGTGCGCGTCCAAATGCATCACCGGTGGTCAAGCGGTAAAGCTGGTGGTGGGCGAAGACGTTTTGGACATTGCGGAAGCCTCGCAAGCCGCGGCCAAAGCGTATGTGGAAGGCGCCAAAGATGCCAAAAGCTTGAAGGTCACGGTTAATGGCAAGCAGAACAAGAAGACCAAGGCCATTGTGATCGCCAAGAAGAAGGGCATCGCGGCAGCGGATTAGTCCGATTTCGAATAAAGGAGACTCAACCCAATGAAGAAATTTGCTTTCATTCTCGCCCTCAGCGTCGCCGCCTATGCGGAGTCGTTCACTGGGTATCTGGTCGACGCCAAGTGCGGCAAGGCTCACGCCAAGGACGCCGGCAAGGGCTGCGCCAGCAAGTGCATCAGTGGCGGCCAGGCGGCCAAGCTGGTGGTTGGTGACGATGTTCACGATATCGATGACGCGTCCCAGCAAAAGGCTAAGGACTATGTGGCCGGCAATTCCGCCGCGAACCTGAAGGTGACGATTCAGGGTTCCAAGGGCGAGCACGGGATCAAGATCACCTCGATCGCTGCCGCTCAGTAGTTTAGAAAAATTTCAAGCAAGGCCGGACCCTCGGGTCCGGCTTTTGGCGTTTTGGCAGCGTCTGGGAGTGCTAGAATCAGCTTATGGATTGGAAAGACCGTATCAGCGTGAATCCTGCGGTTTGCCACGGCAAGGCATGTGTACGCGGCACTCGTATCATGGTGTCGGTGGTTCTTGACAATCTTGCCGCAGGCGTGGAGCGCGCGGCGATTCTCTCTAGTTATCCTTCCCTACAGCCCGCGGACATTGATGCGGCTTTGGCCTACGGCGCGGAATTGGCTCGTGAAGGGATGATGTCTCTTCCGGTCGAGTCCGGCGCTTGAAGTTCAAGACCGACGAGAATCTTCCGGCGGAAGCCGCAGCCGTGCTACGCGAAGCTGGCTTTGACGCCGACAATGTCTGGGACGAGGGACTGGCTGGTGCGGACGACCGGGCGATCGCGAGCGGGATCCGAAGCGAGGGCCGGGTCCTGATCACTCTTGACCTTGACTTCGCGAATATCCGGGCCTATCCGCCTGAGGATTATGCGGGCCTGATCGTACTCCGGCTCGGGCGCCAGGACAAGGAGAACGCGCTTGCGTTAATCAGACGGACAACCCTCGCGCTGGGCCATCGAAGTCCTGCCGGAGAACTATGGATCGTTCAGCCAGACCGTATCCGGTTTCGATGAGGTAAGCCTCAGTCCTGGATGATCTCGTACTCAAGCCCGACCGTGCCCGTCCTCGCATAGACACGCTGGCCCCTGAACTTCAGCTTCGCCCGGCTCGCCGGAGCCGGAAGCAGCGGAATCCCGCCACCCAGCAACACAGGAATCAGAGACACCTCGACGCCGTCCACCAGTCCGGCCTTCAGCAAACTCCGGAACAGTTCGCCGCCGCCAAAAAGCGCGATGTCTTTCCCCGGCATGGTCCGCAACTCCGCGACACTGCGTTCAGCGTCCGCATGGACCGTGACGCCAGGGCAGGCGTCCTCAGCCATCGTCCGCGAGTACACGATTTCCGTAATGCCAGCGAACCCCGTGGACCCGGTGCCCATCCGCCGCATCGCCTCGAAAGTCTTGCGCCCGATGAGAAAGGTATCGAACCGCGCGCTCATCGCCGCGAAGTCGATGTCCGGATCCATGACGATCCAGTCGTACTCCCCGTTGGGTCCGGCGATGTAGCCGTCCAGGCTCATGGCGCAACCGTAGATGACGCGGCGCATGTCGGCAGTCTCCTTTTCTAAACGAACGTTTAGATTGTATACTAATTCTAAACAGACATTTAGACTCGTGTCAAGACCAATATGAGATCCCGAAAAGTCAGCGACGGCGAAATCCTCGAAGCCGTCCAACGTGCCATGCAACGGCGCGGTCCACACGAGTTGACCCTCGCCGACATCGCCGCGGAGGCGGGCGTCACACCCGGCCTGCTCGTGCAGCGCTTCGGAAGCAAGCGCGATCTCCTTCTCGCGCTTTCGGAACAGTTCGCCGGGAGCGCGCCCGCCGTGTTCGCGGCTCTAAGGGCGGCCCATCCCGCGCCGTTGGCGGCCCTCCGCGCCTACGCGGAGTGCATGGCCGGACTCGCTTCATCCCCAGACGCGCTCGCACGCAATCTCGCCTACCTGCAAATCGACCTCACCGACGAAGCCTTCCGGGTCCACTTGCTCGCCAACGCACGCGCCACCCGCCGCGAGATCGAAACGCTCGTGCGTGCCGCCATGTCCGCCGGTGAGCTTGACAAACGCACGGATCCCCGCCGTCTCGCCCGGACCATCGAGACCACCACCGGCGGTTCGCTGATGTCCTGGGCCTGCTACCGCGAAGGACCTGCCGCCGCCTGGATCCGCGACGACCTCGACGCGGTGCTTGAGCCCTACCTCACACGGCGGACAGCAACTGGCGGCCCCACTCGTCCCCCAGCTCGGCGGTCCGCGCCCGCAGCCGCTTCCGGTGCCAGGCGAGCGCCTCGGTGGACTTCGGATCGCCGGCCAGGTTGACCATCTCCCCTGGATCCTGATTCATGTCGATCAGCATCTCCTGCCGGCCTGGACCCTCGAACACCGAATACTTGTACCGCCGCCCGAGCAGCGTCCGCGATTGCGTGCACTCGATCGCCATATCCTCGCGCCAGCCCGGCGCATAGCCGGTCTCCACCAGCCGCCGGACACTGCGTCCCGGAAGCCCGCGCGGAGGCGTGATCCCCGCGTAATCGCACAGCGTCGGCATCAGGTCGACGCATGACGATACCAGGTGGCGGTTGTCGATCTTGCCCGTCGGCGTACGTCCCGGCCAGCTCACAATGAACGGAACCCGCGCGGACTCCTCATACGGCAGGCTCTTGTGCTCGAACCCATGCGCCGAGTCCATGTCGCCATGGTCACTCGCGAACACCACGGCCGTGTTGCGATCGAGCCCCGTGTCCCGGAGCGCGCCCATCACCACGCCGATTTCAGCGTCCACGCGCTCCGTCAAGCGGCAGTAAGCCCAGCGGTGCATGCGCCAGTCCTCCGCCGTCCAATGCTTCCGGACCCAGCCGCGGAATCCGCCATAACGGCCGAGCGCATCGGGTTCGTTTCGCGTGGGTCCGTGGTTGTCCGGCAGGGGAGGGCAGTGGCGGCTGAGAAAAGCCTCGCGCGACACGCCCGGAGGCAGGCGCAGCGCCTCCGCCATGCACTGCCGCTCGACAATCGACTTCGGATGCATCTGGGGCTGATTCGCGCCCTTCGTATAGGCGTCGATCGCCATGTAGCAGATGTCGTGGGGATTGATGAACGAGGCAACCATGAGGAACGGCTTCTCGTGCTTGCGGCGCAGGAATCCGGCGCAGGTATCCGCCAGTGCGGCGCGCTCATCGGCGGTGAGATACTCGAACCCGATATTCTCCGGCGTCATCGGCTTCGGCCAGTGGGTCTTGCCGCCGAACACGGTCTCGTATCCAGCCCGGCGGAAGACATTGCCGAGCGTATCCTTGAGCATCGTGTCCGGAACCTTGGCCGGACCATTGCTCCGCATGTCGAACCGGCTGGGAAAGTGGCCCGTCATCATCGAGGTCCGCGCCGGCATGCACACCGGATTCGACACGTAGGCCTTGTCGAACCGCACGCCGGTGGCCGCGATGCTGTCCATCACCGGCGTCTTCACCCACTGGTTGCCGGCGCAGCTCATCATGCCGGCGTGCTGCTGGTCAGTAAGGATGTAAAGGATGTTTGGGCGGGAATCGGCGCGAGCTGAAGCCGCCGCGGCTGAGGCGCCGAGAAAGAGTCTGCGGCCTGGGTTGAGCAATCGGTCCATTCCGGATCACTATACAACGGCGCGGTCCGCCGTGCTTCACCCATCGCGCACTGCCACGCCGCGCGCATCGGCTCGAACCGTTCGGCACGGCGTCGCAGATCCTCCAGCGCGACTCCCAACAGCTCCGTCTGGAACCGCACTCACCAGCCACCGGACTCCATGCACCTCGGCGACCGCGGCCAGGTGCGCGATCAACCGGAACAGCACGTCGCGCCGCGCCTGCTCGCCGAAGCAAAGCCGGCTCGCCTCCGAGAACGAGCCAGCCTGCATGCGCCGGAACGCCGGATGGTCGCCGAACACCTTGCACGAGGGCGCCTGGTTCCAGCCAAGGTCCGGCCGGACGACGCTCACGCGCACAGTGGCGAGTGGCGCTCCGCGGTCGCAGCCAAGGAAGCTGAAGTGGTTTGGCAGATCGTCGACCGTATCGGAAAACCGGGCGTCCGGGCGCGCGTCGATCGACCCGTTGCGCAGGTAGCACTCGTGGCGGATCTTGTAGACGCTGTCCAAATCGCGGGCCGCCGTGGCCAGTTTGCAGGTGAAGGTGTTGGTGTTCATTTCCTGTCCTCACCCTGATAAGCGCGGACCCATGCGAAAGCGGACCAAAATTACCGCCGTTGCTCCGGCTCTGGGACAGGCTCACCGCTCGATCATCCTTGGCCAGGTCCGCTCGACCAGCGAAAGATCGCCGGCCTGCGGCTGCCTGCGCTGTCAGACGGGAACGGCGATCGTCTTCGGAAACGGGCTCATGTTCAACATCGACGCCGGGTTTGAGCGGACCGCGGCGCGCCAGTTGGCCTCCAACGTCCGCCGCTTCCCGTCGCGCTTGGCCGGTCTGACCACGGACCGGGCCAGGAACACGGACTTCTCGATCCTCAAGAACACGGTCATCCGCGAGGGCGTCACTGCGCAGTTCCGGGCGGAAGCCTACAACGTCTTCAACCAGCGTTTCTTTCAAGGGGGCGTGATCACGGATCCGGTGAACCGGGCGTTTTTCTGATGTGTTGAGAGCCGCCCGTTACCGCGCGTCCCGCCCGTCACCGCGGCAATCGTTACAGAGCCGCGCCCGCCAGGAAGCGGACCTCTAACTCAACACGCTCGCACATCTGCGGAACGAATCACCACGTAACGCGGATCACGTCGCCTCCGGGTCGACACGGACGCTGCCCTTCCGCCCATCCCGGAACCGCACCATGCTGGCCAACTGCTCGGGCGCGAGTTGCGGGATATCGTCGAAGTTGATCCCCGAACTCATCCTCAGCCGCCTGGCGCTTGGCGATTTCACGGGACGTCACGCAGATAACCTTCGCGGGCCGTGATGTTCCGGACGTCTTCTTTCGATCACCATGGCGCATTAGCGATAGTGCAGCGGATAATGCGATACTCTGAGGCATGGAACCGGGTATTGGCCGAATCACCGTGAATCCGAACCAGATGGGAGGAGTACCCTGCGTTCGCGGCTTGCGAATTCCAGTGGCCACCGTGATACGCATGTTGTCGGTTGGCATGAGCGAATCGGAGATCCTTGCGGACTACCCGGATCTCGAGCCGGAAGACATTCGCGCATGTTTGCGCTTCGCTGCCGAAGCCATGATGGAGCGCGAACTTCCCGTAGTCTGACCCCAACAAACAGCCCACGGCGTGCGATTCCTGATCGACAACTCTCTGCCGCCGGATGTCGCGCGCCGCCTGACGGCCATTGGCTACGATGCCGTTCACGTCCGCACATACGGAATGCAAGCGGCTGATGATCTCAGCATTCTCGAACGCGCCGCCTTCGAGGACCGTACGATCGTCTCGTTGGACTCCGATTTTGCAATGCTGCTGGCCGTTCACGTTCGCTCCAAGCCGTCGTTCATTCTGTTCCGCGAACCTGGCATGGGGCGGGTGCGAGCTCTGTCCGGAGCATCGTCGAGAACCTTCAGCAGATTTCGGCGGACCTGGAAGCCGGTTGTGTCGTGACCTTCCGGCGTGGTCACATTCGCGTGAGACGCCTGCCCTTCCACGTCACCAGAAAACTGAGGTAGATGCATCTGGCGCTCCACAAGTCCCCGCTTCGACCGGCTGCTAATTAAGTTACGTTCGCATCTGCTGCCTCACAATCCAACTCCGCGCAACGTCCCCTCCACCCATTCAATCAATGGCGGCTCGCTGCTTTTCTTGGCCGCGTCGCGAGCCACCGCTGCCAGATCGTGGGCCGCTGCGTCCTCCTTCGTCGCCTTGAAAATGACGGCGAGCCTTACCACCGTCTGCGCGAGACCGTTTGGCTCCTGTTCGGCCTCATACAGCGGGAGTGCCTGCCGGTAAAGCTCCACGGCCTTCTCGGCGTCGCTACCGATCTCCAGATCCCCGAGCGATCGGAGCGTGTTGGCGCGTCCCAGGTTGAACTGTTCGGACTCGTACAGCTTCAGCGCCTCCATGTATCTCCGCCGCGCGCCCTCCACATCCCCCAGCCGTCTCTCCAGATCCCCGAGCGATAGGAGCGTGTTGGCGCGTCCCAGGTTGGCCTGTTCGGACTCGTACAGCTTGAGCGCCTCCATGTATCTCCGCCGCGCGCCCTCCACATCCCCCAGCCGGCTCTCCAGATCCCCGAGCGATTGGAGCGTGTTGGCGCGTCCCAGGTTGTCCTGTCCGGACTCGAACAGCTTGAGCGCCTCCGCATATCTCCGCCGCGCGCCCTCCACATCCCCAAGCCGGCTCTCCAGATCCCCGAGCCG
>VFZX01000181.1 GCA_016871015.1 Acidobacteriota bacterium
GTTGTCCTGGGCGGTTGCGGTTACCTGGCCGAAAACCGGCGTCGCGAGCACCGGGCCTGGTAGCGCGAAAATGGGGGTGTTCAGGCTGTTGAAAGCCTCGAAGCGAAACTGGAGTTGCGTCTGCTCGCCAAAACGGAAGTTCTTGAATAGCGAGAGATCGAAGTTCACAATGCCGGGCCCATTGAGAATATTGCGCCCCGCGTTGCCGAAGGTGAACTGCGCGGGGCGATTGAACGCCGCGGTATCGAAGAAGCGCTGCAGCGTGCGCTGCCCTCCATCGAGAGTGCCCACGCCGATGCGGTTGGCGCGCTGCCCCAACTGACCGTGGTTTGCGTTGTCGTCGGCGATGGTGACCGAGAACGGCTGCCCGGTTTCCAGTGTCGCGATGCCGTTCACCTGCCAGCCCGCGAGCGCCCAGCGCGCGAACGGTTGTGTCGAGGTTTTGAAGAACGGCAGTTCATAGAGATAGCTGCCAACGAAGCGATGGGTGAAGTCCCAGTTGGCGCGGCCGCGATCGAGCGCCAGGTTGAACGGGTTCATGTTCGTGCCGCCGCCGTTGGATTCCGCGGTCGTATCGATCGCCTTCGACCAGGTGTAGCTGATGAGGAAGGAAGCCCCCTTATGCAAGCGTTGCCGGCCAACGGCTTGCAGCGCGTTGTAGTTGGCGAACGAATCGTTGGAGATCAGGCGGATGGGTCCCCAGAGTTGGTTGGGGCGGCGGGCCTGCACGTTGCCCGGTCCGGGGCGCGGATTGTTCATCTGGAAATTGCGATCGAGCTTCAAGGTGCGGGAGCCGATGTAGCCGATCTCGAGGCCGAAGCTGGTCCATAGCTCGCGCTGGATGTTGAAGCTCCATTGATTCATGTACGCATTGGGCAAATCGCGATTGAGCGCCACCAGCGACCGCGGTGGAGGAACGCCGGGAGTGCCGCGGAACGGATCGGCGATGAGGATATTGGGATTGGCTGCCGGCGAATCGTACTGCGTGACCACGAAGCCGTTGCCGGCAAGCAGCGTGAAGTTGTTCAGTTGGTTCGAATTGTAGTAAATCCCATATCCGGCGCGGAACACGGTCTTGTTGCCGAACGGGCGGTAGGCAAGGCCGATGCGTGGGGCCAAGTTGTTGTGGTCGCCATTGACGATGCCGCCGTTCTCATGGGCCAGCACGAGGCGCGAGCCAGTGGCGTCCACAATGAATGCGTTCTTCGTGCTTTCGAAAGGCACGGTGCTCAGGTCATAGCGCAGACCGAGGTTGACGGTGAGCTTCGGCGTGGCCTTCCAATCGTCCAGGAAGAAGCCGCCAAAGCGCCAGCCGCGCATGTTGATCCATGGCGGAGGAAGCGCGGTGACGGCCTGCCCGGGATAGCCGAGCAGGTAGTCGGCGGCTGCGTTGCCCGTGATGGCGCCCGTGAAGTTGAAGCGGCCGCGGGCATCGTTGGCCGAGGCGCGGCTGGTGGCCAGATGCCGCATCTCGAAGCCGCCCTTCAGGGAGTGGTTGCCGATCGTGATCGTGGTGGCGTTATAGAGTTGATGCGTGCCGTCGCGATGGAACCACTGCGTGCCGTCGCCCTGATCGCCAACCGGGATGTAGCCGGCGATCACCAGCCGCGGAATGCCTGGGTTGGAAGCATCGGAAGTAATGCCGCGAATGCCGAGGCGCGCGCCAGCGTCGGCATTGCCCAACCGGAACAGGTTCAGCGAATCGATCTGCACCTTCTGGCGGCCGTAACGGAACTCGTTCAGAACGTTCGGACGCACCAGATGCGTGTAGCTGACGGCAAGGTTGCGGTCGGGCACCTCTTCTTCCTTGCCGCTGAACGGATTGGTCTGCGTGGTGGGGCGCAGTGCGTTCTGCCAGCCGTAGCGGACGAACACCTGGGCCTTGCTGCCGAAGTTGTGGTCGATGCGCGAGATCGCCATGTTGCGGCGGGTGCCGAGCAGGGTGGTCGCCAGGTAGTTGGCGCGCACCCCGGGCAGGTTGGCCAAGGGCATCCAGCGAAGTCCTTCAAGCGCCTGCGGCGCGATGCGGTTGGATGGAATGATGCCACCGGGGAACGTCTGTCCGGGATTGGCAGGGTCGCGGATCACGCCGCCGAGCGCCGACAGGTCGCCGCGCCGCATCGCTTCGGTGAACACGGAGTCGAGCGCCGCGCCCTTGCGCGTGAAGCGCAGTCCTTCGTAGTTCGTCATGAAGAACGTTCTGTTGCGGCCGTTGTAGACCTTGGGCAGATACACAGGCCCGGTGAGGACGAAGCCGAATTCGTTGCGGCGCAGCGGATTCTGCGGGTTGCGCGGGTTTTCAAAGAAGCCACGGGCATCGAAAACGTTGTTGCGGACGAAGTAGAACAACGCGCCATGCAGGTTGTTTCCGCCGGTCCTGGTGATGAAGTCGACGTGCACGCCGAGGTACATGCCGTACTCGGCCGAATAGTTGCCGTGCTGGACGCGGAACTCCTGAACGGCGTCGATCGACGGGCGCATGGTCGTCGTGTTGATGAGGTTGTTGACGATCGAGATGCCGTCCATCTGCAACGAGTTCATGTTCTCGCGAGCGCCCGCGCCGAGAATGGCGTCCCCGCCTCCGGGACTGGCCGCCGGGGCGCGATAGCCAAGCTTGATGCCCGCCGAAAGGGTTGCCAACTGCAGGACATTGCGGCCATTCAACGGCAGTTCGATGATTTTCTTCTGGTTGATGACCTCGCCAAGTGAAGCCTGGTCGGTCTGGATGACGGGCGCGCCGCCGGTGACGGTGACGCTTTCGGTGACACCGCCGATCTGGAGTGCAACATCGACGCGGACGCGCGCATTCACTTCGACATTGATGCCGGTGTAGCGCGCGGTCTGAAAGCCGGTCTGTTCGACGGTGACAGTGTATGCGCCCAGATTGATGAGCGACACGCTGTAGGCACCGGATTCATTGGTGACGGTTTCGCGCAGTGTCTGTGTGGCGTCGTGGACCACGCGGACCTTCGCGCCGGAGACGGCGGCGCCGGCCGGGTCAGTAACGGTGCCGAGGATGGCAGTGGTGCTGGTCTGCGCCCACGACAGAGTGGCGAACAGCAGGGAAAGCGCGATTGGGCGCATGCGGGACTCTCTGAATCAGAAATGTGACCTTCGGATGAAGCCGGGATTTCCGTTTCGGGTCTCCCGGAACCAGTCATGATACAGCCAACGCCTCCTCCGGTGCCGGAGCTCACCAACGCGGAATCCGCCCGCTGGGCCCTCACGGACGCGCCTTGGCGAAACGCCGGACCTCGCTCTCCGAAAGCGCCCGGCGATAGAAGCGAACATCGCAGAGCTTTCCGGACAGGTAGTCCGTTTCTCCGAAACCGATCTTCAGCGGTTCGGAGTTGGACAGGTCATAGCCGGCGGCCAGGAAGCGGTCTGATGTGCCGGCCGTCTTCCCATCGATCGACAGCGACACACGATCGCCGTTCCGCACAGCCGTAACATGATGCCAGCCGTCACCCAGATCGCGATGAGAACAGACGCACGCACCCGCGCGCATCGCGAACACTTTGCCCCGCGTGCCGGCCGGCGCGTTCGCCAGCGCACTTTGGTAACTCCCGATGCTCGCGAAGAGCCTGCCCCCGAAGACGGTCAGGGACGTGACCCTTCCCCACCGAACCGTGGCAAGCGGGGCATCCTCGGCGACCTCTGGTGAAGAGAAGCGTTTCAACCTGGTCCAGCGCCGATCACCGTCATAGCGGAACACTTCCGCGCCCGGAATGGTCCCCGCATAAAGCTTGCCGTTGTACACGGTCAGAGCGTTGCTCTCGCTGCTGTCGCCCAGCCGGCCGCAATCTTCCCAGCGGCCGTTGCGATACGCGCCGACCTTGCCGGTAGGCCAGGTAGTTGCATGCAGAACACCGCGATACGACTGCAGCGCGTGAATCTGATCCTCGCGGTCCGGCGTCTGAATGGGACAGCCGAGCGGTGTCCACTTCTGGCCGTCATACGCCTGCACCTCGGCCTGGCGAAAGCCGTCCGCGAACTTGCCGCCGAACGCGCCAACCATGAGGCGGCCGTCGTGAACCAGCATCGGGTGAACCAGGTTCCGGAACGACCCACACGGACTCCACCGCCGCCTGCCATCCCACACGTAGCAACGATTGTCGTCTGCTACCACGTACAGCGCGCCGCCGTACGACGCCATGCCGAACAAGCGCCGGCATTCGCCGGGCTGGCCGCAATCCTCCCAGTCGCGCCCGCCGCGGTATCGATACACGCGGCCGTTGTCGAGCGCGTCCTTGCTCACGCGGGTCCAATCGTAGCTCCACGTGGCTGCGAACAGGTTCTTGTCATGGACGATGAGAGGTCCAACGCCGCGTGTCCGCCCCCTCCCAACCCGTCCGCAGTCCTGCCACCGGGTTCCACCGAGATACCGATACACGTGGGCCCAATCCTGCTCCGTCTGGCCGTCGGTTGTAGCCGCGTACAGGCCACCGTTGAAGACGGTGAGCGAGTTGCTGACGTAATTGCTCGTCGGGCTCGGCCGGCCGCAGTCTTCCCACTCAGGCGAACGGGCGTTGTCGACACCGAAAGACAAGTACCGCTCCGTGCCTTGGCCGTTGTAGCCGCCCGAGCTGGAATACAAACTCAGCGAAAATCCGCGGCGGCCATTCGGATCATACTTCGACACGATGTCGCCAGGGACGTCCATGACCGGGCCACGTGTGAACACCCAGGCCGCGATTGTGAAATCGCCGGCGCCCGGATCCAGGGAGGCGTGATGCGGAACTTCGAGGAACGCAGAACGCCCGTCGAACTCGCCGGTGGCGGGATTCACGCCGTGATTTGTCGCGTGATTTCCGTTGCCCGAGTGATCCTTGGCGTCGCCTGTCAACGGCCAGTGCCCGGCCAGCCCTTGGTCACGCGGCGCGGCCGCCACAGGCAACGCGGCGGCAGCGGCAAACTCGCGGCGTGAGAGGACGCTAGTGGTCATGTTGTCCCGCCAGTTCACGGAAAATCGCGTCCATCACCGGAAAGCGATCCGGTAAGGGTCGACGCCGCGCTTCGTGCATACGGTCTTCCAGCCGCTTCACCACAGCCGGGTCATATCCGAGTTCGGACGGCATCTGAAAGACCACACGCAGGACTCGCACACGGCGCGGATGACGCTCGGCGTTCGTCGGGAAGCGGTCGAGCGCGGATGCGATCTCACGAACCTGGTCACGCAGTTCGGTTCGCCATGCAGCGATCGTATCGGAACGAAGCTTCTCCCAGGCGCCGGGCGCTGGAGTCGACCGTGTCAGTTCGACGCGCGACGGAAAGAAGTCCTTCGCTCCGGGCCGCGCATACCAGTAGGCGACGCTCGAGTATTCGTTGTTCAGGGTGTTCTCAGTCCCGTGCTCGATCGTCGCCCGAATGCGCTGGCGGAATGGAACCGAGTCGGCCAGATGGAACGTGAACACGGCGTTCGGACCGAAGCATCGGCCGGGCGAACTCAAACCCGCCAACAACGCGGCGGAAACTGGAGAGACGCTCGCGTGGAAACCCCACGCGTCGTTGAAGTACTCCTCCGTACCCGTTCCGTGAATCCGTGGCGGCCAACGGTCGTCGTCGACGAAGATCATCGGGTCGCCCTCGCCCCACCAGATAAGGTGCCGGTTCCATACGTTCAGTGTCGACCCGATGTAACGCCCTGGTCCGGTCCCGTCGAGCATTGCGTAGTTGTCGGCGCCGGTGGTGTTGCTCTCGTGAAGATCGACCCCCGCGGTCTCCTGTCGCCGCCAGCGCGCGTGGAACAGACCCGTGTCCGGCGTGAGCGCCGGGATCCCGCGCTGTTCGAAAGTCCAGTTCGCCGAGGCGGTGATGGAAGGATGCTGATTGATCAGCGTGATCTCGGCGCGGCGTGCGAACGGCATCACGAAGTTGCAGTAGAAGCCGGACTCGTCCAGGCCCATCGGGAGAGTCCGGAAGGGTGTCCAGTCGAAGGCGTTCCCGAAGAAATCTCCCAGTGGCGTCAGCACCGCGGGAGACTCCTGTCCGTCCCAGGCGATCCGCAGCAGCAACGATCGCAACAGAGCCGGATCGCGCGGGCGAATGTCGAGCGTGAATCCCCGGATCTCGCCAGGCCCCTCGACAATCGCAGCTATCCATCGATCGCCAGGCTTCACCGCCGCGGCGGAATGCAGTTCGCCGGAATGCTGTCGTTCCGGCCGGCTCCAGCGTTCGAGAACCCGCCGCCATGCCGCGGCCGCTTGGGTATCGAGAGGAAGCTTCAGCGACTCCACCTCGACGCCTTCCGGATACGTCTGATAGGTCACCTGATAATACTGGCCGTAGTTCGCCCCGTCCCGCGCCGCGAGCTCGACGCGCGCGGATTTCGCGTAGGGGATCGGAAAAAACGAGTAGAATCCCCCGCCCATCTGACCGGCGACCGGCGCGAGAAACGGTGATTCCTTTCCGCTGAAGAACCGCTCGCAGTCGATGTCGATCGCAGGCGACGGCGCGCCGTCCAGAAAAATCCGCAGACGGCCTCCGGGTTTTGCCGAATACAGCCGACGGATCACGCCGGGGCCCTTTAGATCCGCGATGCGATAGACTCCGTTGCGCACGAACGCCGGGTTGAAACCGTCGTTGTTGCCGCCGGAGCGGTCCCAGGTGGATTCCATCCGCACAGGCGCGTCGTCGATCTTCGCGAGACGGTCGAAGTCGATCAGGTCGTGAAAGAACTGCTGCACAAGCAGCGCGGTGACGATCATGGCCATATCGGCACCGTTAACGAAGATGGATGCGCCGGTCCCATGTGAAGGCGATTACGCGAGATAGCGAGCGGCAGGAAGCCCCATTGCCCGAACGGTTCCGGCGTCATGTTCGGCGCCATTACCATGAACTCGAGGACGTTGCCCGGTTCGATGATGCTACCGGTCGGATTCAACGATACCGTGATTTCAATGGGCTCCTTCGCGGATCCTCCTGAAAAACGCTGATAGCCGCGCTGCAGATACTTGCGGTTGCCGTTCGGTTCGAGCTCGTTCACGAGAACCTGCACGGATGTTTCCGGGGCGGTGGCCGACACGAACAGACGTGCCTCGGCAACGCCGAGAATCGTCAGAGGCTTCGTCATCGGGTCGGTGCGAAAGACGAGCGAGCCCAATCCGGCCGGCACGTGCGGATACGCGGTCCCGCCATAGACGAAGGCCGAACCGAGCGGGTAGAGATATTCGAGCGACGCATTCCCGGCAACCGCGGCCGTCTTCAGCCGGCGATCCGCTCCCAGATGAAGCCTCATGCTGGTTCCACCCGCGGGCGCTCCCGGCAGCCGCACCACGCGATCCGGAATCCGCTCCACCGCGCCCTTCATCGTCAGCCAGACGCTCACCGTGCGCCCCGACATCGTGCCGTTGGCCTCGCCCTTCAACCAGTGGTCGAAGAATCGCAGCTTCTCCCGCTTCACTTCGTTCGACCGAATGTAGAAACTGTGACCCTCCTCCGCGAGTAGCATTTTGCGCGGGCCCGCGAGCTTGTCGAAGACGAAAGCAGCGCGGGAGTCCACGTTTTGATCCTGCCAACCGAAGATGATGAAAGTGGGTACGCGAATCTTCGACGCGACCGGGCCGGCCGAACGTTCCTCCCACCATGGGCCGTTCACGGGCTGTCCGTGCATGTCCCAATAGAAGGTCGATTTCGGACGTTCGCGCATCCGCACGCCGCAGTCCCGGTCCCCCGCTTCGATGTGGACCTGCGCTGCGCGCCGCTCCTGACTCGGTTGGGCATCCTCGGCCCAGTGATACAGAAACGCGTAATTGAAAAGGCCACCGGGGTAGGCGAGGTCGCGATAGAAATCGCCGGGAGCCGCGCCCGGAATCACTGCTTTCAAGTGTGGCGGATTGAACGCGGCAACGTAGAACTGCGTGATGCCGGACCCCGAGTGGCCAAACATTCCCACGTTTCCGTCACTCCACGTTTGTTTCGTGATCCATTCGACCACTTCGGCGCCGTCGCTACCGACCTGTCTTGCGTTCAGGAAGTCAGCCGTACCGGTGGAGCAGGCAGTTCCGCGGGTGTTGACTCCCATCACTGCATAGCCGCGTTCGAGGTAGTCAGTGACGTCTCCGGTTTCTGTCTGGTTCCAGGCCGGCGTCACTACCGAAGCATCGTACATGTTATAGATCAGCAGCACGGGAAACTTGCCGGTGGCCGTGGGGCGATGCAGCGTATAGGCGAGTTTCGTACCGTCGCCGAGCGGCACGTATCCGAACTCCTGCACTGGCGCGGCAACCGCGGGCACGGCCATTCCGATCGCCAGCAATGTCAGAACTTCACGCCGGCGCATCCTCATCCTCACGATTGCTGAAGTATTCTAGAGGGCATGTTTCCCAATTCTATGCCCCTTGCGTGCATGGTGTCCATCGGGATTGCGTTCGCCGCCGGCGCCCTCGCCGCACCTCTGCGCTTCGACATGGGCACGGACTCGTCGCCAGTGGCAAGCGGATTCACACGAGTCACGCCCGTCACGAAGTATTCGCGTCAACAGGGCTTCGGCTGGGAGAGTGGCGGACAGACAGGCTTCGACGTGATTCGCCCGCCCGAGAACCCGCAATGGCGACAGCCGGCGGGGCAGGCGATCCCGAAAGACTACGTGCAGTTCAAGGAACACAACGACGTGACGCGAGACGGTGTCGAGAGTTCCCAGGACCTCGCTTTCCGCGCCGACGTTTCGAACGGAACCTATCGCGTCGCCATCACGCTCGGCCACCTCGACCGCGCGCTCGGGTCAATGCAGGTGTTTCTGAACGGAGCGATGGTTGCCGACGAACTGGTGGCGCGCCACTGGGTGCAACGGGCACGCCCGGACTTCCAATACGGTTTTCCGCGCACGATCCGGCGGACGGTAGAGGTCAAGGATGGAACGATCCGTGTCCGCGTACACGGCGACGAGAGTGGATTCCACCGGCGATTCCATGCCGAGTTCAACAAGCCCGGACCACAGAGTTTCATCACGGGCGGAGTGCTGCTCGACAAAAAGCCGGAACGCGCCGACCCGGCACGTTGGGGTCAAGGCAGGGGTGCGATCGAACTGTGGGTATGGGAAGACATCGGCGGACCGTTCCGCGGCAACGCAATCAATGCCGTCGAAATCGCACCGCTGGTTGCACCGCCAGTCAGCGCCGAGGGCCGCCGTGCCGCCGTTGCGTTCCAGGCGAAGCGATTCAAAGAGGCGGAGGCCGCGTTCAACCAGGTCGCCGACCCGTACGAGCGAGCGGCGGGGTATCTTCGCCTGGCCGGCCATCCGGACTACGAAGAAGAACAACGGCTGGTTCCCAAAGCGCTGGCATTACTCGAATCCGCGGCAGCGCACCACAGGGACGATCCGGTATTTCAAGAAACACTCGCGAATGCGCGGCGCATGAACAAGGGGCTGCACCGGTTCTACCATCGCGCCGACGAACTCCGCACCTACACGGAACTCCTGTTGATTTCGGGCGAAGTCGACTCGATCGAACCGGGCGACCCGCTTTATTACAAGGCTCGCATGTACGCGGCTCGCGGTCTTCACATGATCATCCCGCATCGCTGGACCTTCGCGGCCGGCGCGGGCCGGCAGATGTTCGAACAGCTCGAACGCGCGGGCTTCGGATCGAATCGTTACGTGCGGTGGTATCTGCACGGCGACTGGTCGCCCGAGTGGAGCGACTGGGCCTACACCGACTATTCCGCGAAGAAGCAAGGCGCACCCGCCTGGGCCGCCGAGATCTACGAGGGGTTCAACCGCGGGCTCGACCTTGCCGAGTGGTGGTTCCGCCACCGCCAGCGTCCCGATGGAGCGCTCGGTGGAAGCTGGGGCGACGATGTGGAGGTGCTCCGGTCGTTCGGCGCTTTCGTCGCTGTATCCCCGGATGCGAGCCCGTTCGCGCTGAACGGGGTCCGCAAGGTCGCGGACGGCGCGTGGTTCAGCGGATCGGTCGACACGGAAGCAGGCTATTTCGCCGAGGTCGGCGACACGGAGCACTCCGGTGAATGGACCGCGGACACATTGGTCGCGATGACGCGAATCGACTTCGGAAATCCGATCTACATCGAGCGTGCTCTCAAGACCGGAAAGTTGATGCGCGACCTGTGGATGGACTTCAATGATCGCGGCCACTTCCTGATGCGGTCGAACTACCTCGGCGCTACCGGCGTCGGCGGTCCCGGTACTTTGAACGACTCGCGCATCAACTATCGGCCCGCTTCGCCCGCGTTCGCCGTGCTCCGGTACAACAATCTGCCGTCGCTCTCGAAGCTGTTCGTGCAATGGGCCGATGCGTGGCTCGCTGCCTCGATGTCAACGGAGAAAGGCAAGCCGCGAGGCATCATCCCCCAGGAGATCGGATTCGCTCGAAGCGAGATGGGCGGCACGAACGCGCCTACCTGGTTCAAGGCGGATAATCCGCCGGGAACGGACACCAACTACGACTGGGAGGGCGCGGCTGGATACCACGAAGCCATCGTCGAACTGTTCCAACACGCGGCGGAGGCCACTGGTGACAAGAAGTATCTGGAACCGCTCGAGATCGAGGCGGCGTTCGTGCGCGAACATTGCCCGCCGTCGGCGTGCGAGTCCGAACACGCACGCGGTGGCCGGCTCCACGCGAGCATGTGGATGAATCTCGAACCGGGCAGCAACGCGTGGATCGCGGCGCGGCTTGCAACGTGGCCCAGAAAATGGGAGCAGGTCCGCGATGGCGCCCGGAACCTACTGACGGTCGAGCAGGCCGCGGCGCGTTCCGCCGAAGAGAACTCATGGGCGAAGAAACGCTGGCCACACGTGACCACTGAGGCGATCGCCACCGATCGCATCGGCTGGATCGGCTGGGGCAACGCACTGCGATCGATGACCGCGTACGGTGTACAGGGTCAACAGATGTTGGTGACCTATCGCGGATGGGGTCGCGAGTTCGCGGCAATGGTGGAGCGCGCGGACCATTCCGGCCTGCGTGTCCGGCTGTACAACATGAGCCGCGACGAACGGGCGGGCGGTGTGGTCCCGTGGGCTTTGCCAGTGGGAGCGGAGTATCGCTGCCGGGCGGGAACGCAGGAACAGACCATGATGCTCCGCTCGCTGGGCCAGGAGATTCCGGTGACGTTGCCGGGCCGCACGGAAGTCGTGCTCGAGGTAACCCGAACGACGGGGACCTCGAAGCAGCGGCTGGTTTCGGATCTCTCGCTGTCCTCCGCCGACGTGCGCTTCGTTCCGGAGTATCATCGCCTGGACGTGACGGTGCACAACATCGGCGCGGCCGCGGCGCGGAAGATCGTTGTCATATTGATGGAAGGCGGTCGTGAGGTGGGACGGCAGGTCATCCCGAACATCGAAGCCCCGGTCGACCTCGATCCGAAAGTCGTTCGTATCGGCTTCGAGTTCACGCCGGCGAAACCGAGGCATGCGTTCACGGTGGTGATCGATCCGGACGGAAAGATCGAAGAACTGACCGACCGGAACAATCGCGTTACCGTCGAAATCGACACTCCGGCCGTCCCCCGCAAGCAGCACAGCTCGGCGTAGCGCGGACGCCGCGGGGCCACGGCCGCGACACCCAGATCAAAAACTCAGCCGCAGACTGAACTGGATCTCCCTTGGACGGTTGGCCTGCGCGGCAATCCGCCCGAAGGCTGCGCTCTCCACTCCGAGATTCGGGTTGCCGAATTGTGTCCGATTGAACGCGTTGAAGAAGGAAGCCCGGAATTCCAACCGCCGCTGTTCGCTTCCGAGGAGGAAGTCCTTGCTCGCCGCAAAGTCCGTGTTCAAGATGGCTGGAGCGCGCAGGTAGGGCAGGTTCGGCCCGGTGTTGCCGAACGTAAAGTTGGCCGGGCGGGAAAATGCCGCCGGATTGATGTAAGGAGCAACATTCGGATCTCCATTGTAGGCCGGGTTCTTCACCGGTACGCCTGGGTTGAGATTGGCGCGAATGCCTCCGCCGAACAGCACGGCGGGCTGCGACGAGTTCACCCGCAGCGGATAGCCCGATTGCAGGTTGTGAATCCCGCTGAGCTTCCATCCGCCAAGCACTCCATTCGCAACCGCGTTAGCGCCGGCGAACAGCGTTTTGCCTTTCCCAACCGGCAACTCGTAGGTATACGCCGCCACAGCATGATGCGGTACATCTTGATTGCTGACCGTCTTCTCCGCTCTGCGGTCATAGCCGTTTTGAGGGGCCACGTTTCCGCGCGTCGGCACCTCCGACTGCACATTGGATATCAGTTTCGAAAAGGTGTACGACGCTTGGAACCACAGCCCGCGCGAATACCGGCGCTCGGCGCTCAGCAGCAGCGCATGATAAGTGCTGTGCCCGGTCGTATCCGAGTCCACCGCGCGGTCGATGTTCGTGTATTGGGGCAGCGGGCGCAGTGCCTGGGCCACACTGAAATTCGCCGGGAAACTGGCATACGGGCGTCGGATGCCCGCAGCCACTGCCGCCGGCGAAGTGACGGCGACGTTCAGCAAGGTACCCAGCGAAAGATGCGTCGGGGCCACCTGGTTGATGTTCTCCTGTGTCGCTAACAACTTTTGCCCGAGAGTAGCCTGATAGCTTGCCCGCACCACGGTGCTTTGATCCAGGCTGCGCTCCAGAGTGAAGTTCCAATCATAGAAATATGGCGCGCGGCCCGCGTACGTCGGAACGTACGGCACAGTCAAATGGAGGCCCACCGCGGGATCGATGATCGGAGGCCGCCGGGCCGCCGGAAATCCGGAGTCCAGGGTGAAGGCAGGCGAAACACCGTCCGGGGACGGCGGATTGAACTCGCCGCCGAATCCGGTGACCCCGCGGTCGGAGTTGGCGCCCTCCCGCATCGACGCATAATAAACTCCGCCACCCGCCCGGATCACCGTGTTCGAGCCAAGCTGGTAAGCCGCTCCCAGCCTCGGTCCCCAGGCGTTGAGTCGAGGCTCAGTGAACCGCGGCTTACCCGTCCGGCCCGTCCCGTTGCCCGCGAATTGCAGCGCTCCGAGGAAGCCATTGGCGCCTGGATTGGGGCAATCCAGGCACAGGTTCGAGTTATTCCCGTTCTTTTCCCCTTTGGGAATCGGGATCTCGTAGCGCAGCCCCAGATTCAGTGTCAGCCGCGAGCTCACTTTGAAATCATCCTGCACGTACCAGGCATAGTAGGGGGCGCCGAACTCAAAATCGCCACCGAAATCATAGCGGCTGCCGGTAAAAGGCAGTCCGAGAAGGAACCCGGCATACGCGGACCCGGTCTGCCCCGGCGCGCCCGGCTGTCGCGTCACGGCGGCATCGAACACAGCCTCGCCGCTACAGTTATTGCAATTCCGGCGCCGGAAGGACTGGCGGAGGTAGTTGAACCCGAATTTGAGTCCGTGCCTGCCTCGAATCCACGCCACCTGTTCATTGATGTTCGTCGTCGTGCCCGGCGAGAACGTATCGATCGACCGGTTGAGCCGCGCGTAACCATCGCCGATTGTGTACACCGACGGGACCATCCTGGAACCGGTGGCGCCCTTCAGTTGTATGAGTTGCCGGTCGGCCTCGCTGATGCGGACGGGAAAGAACTCAAAGCCCTCACGCCGGTTCCGTCCGAACGTGAAATGATTCAGCAGGCTGGGACTGAAGACGTAATCATGGTTCACACGGTAGAAGCGGTTCACCCCGCCGTTGTTCCAGTTCTCGCCGAGCGCTCCGGGCAGCGGCCCGATCTGCTCGGGCTGGCCCGAGGCCTGCCGGCTGAACAGCCCGCTGATCCGGTTCTTGCTCGAAAAGTTGTAGTCACCCTTGATGGAGCCTACGTTTTGATCAGCCCCGGCGTTTCCAGCGGCCAGAATGTTGTTGAACAACTGACCCGGAATCCCCGGCAGCGGCAGCAGGCTGTTCAATTTCACCGCCACCGGGTGGATGCGGTTCGCCGGGATCACGTTGTTCGGGAATTGCGTGCGGACCACGGTCCCGCCGGTGGTGGTGGTCGTCTGCGGGTCAAAGATCGGGATCATGGCGCCGCGCGCGTCTCTCCATTCGCGGAAGTCGCCCTGCCGCAGCGGAGCGATCGGCACTGAGATCAGATTCGACGGTGCGCCCGACCGGAACTTCGACCGCTCGTAGGAAAAGAAGAAAAACGCTTTGTTGCGGCCGTCGAACAGCTTCGGCAGGTAAACCGGACCGCCGATCGTGCCACCCCAGGTATTCTGGCGCGCCACCTGCCGGCTCGCCGGATAATAACCGCGCGCGTTGAGTTTCTCATTGCGGAAGAACTCAAAAGCAGACCCATGCAGCTCGTTCGTTCCCGATTTCGTCGTGAAATTGATGATGCCGTTGGAGGTACGCCCGTATTCCGCCGAGTAACTGCCGGTCTGCACCTTGAACTCGGCGATCGCATCAGTTGAGACCGACTGAAAGCTGGGGTCGATGCGCCGTTCGCTGTTGGCCTCCGCGCCATCGAGCAGCATGCTGTGGCCTGACGCAAGCCCACCGCCAATGCGCAGCGTCAGATCGCTACCGATGTCGCCGCCCGGAGTTACCGTAACACCCGGAGTCAGCAGAACGAACGACAAGTTGTTGCGCAGCCCGCCCGCCAGCGAGAGCGGCAGATCGAGGATCGCCTTCGATCCGAAGACCTTGCCCAGGTCGGTCCGATCGGTCTGGAGCAGCGGGGCCGCCCCCGCGACTTCGATCGTCTGCTGCACCTCGCCGACCTGCAACTGGACGTCGACGCGCGCGACGGTGTTCACGCTGACCGGAATCTCCGCGTTCTGCACCGATCGGAATCCCGTCTTCTGAATGTTCACCGTATAAAGTCCCACCGCCAGATACGGGATCGTATAGGTACCGTCAGGCCCCGTTCGCGTGGCCTGCTGGAATCCGGTTGTAGGATTTCGGACCGACACTGACGCATCGGGAACGGCGCCTCCCGTGCTGTCGGTCACGACTCCGTTGATGGTTCCCCGATCCTGCGCCAGCGAGGCAATGGCCGCGAAAGCGCAAAAAAACAGCAGTCTTGATTTCATGTGAGGCCTCACGAAACTACCCGTCTGCTGACTCGTATTCTATACCACTGCTTCGACCGGACCGTGATTCACGGTTGAAGTACGCTTGTCTGGAATCTTGGATCGAAGAATCTAAACCTTGTCCAAGATCCGGCGGAGGTTGGCGAGGTTGATCCGCATCGCCTCGATTCGGGAGCCGCTCGGCGGCCGGAAATGGGTCGACACCGAAAGCTCGACATCCAGCCGGTGCTCGCCCAGCTTGCGGAAGATCGTGACGTAGTCGACTTCGCCCTCGCCGAGTGGCTTGTACTCGAACTTCAGATTCGCTCCGTCAATCACGCGAAGATCCTTCAGGTGCAGACCATGCAGGTAGGGCCGGATGTTGGTGAAGCCCGTGGTGGATACGTCCGCCTCGCCGCTATTCCAGTTGTCGGCGGGTCCCCACATCACTTTTAGGCGCCGGGAACCGGTGCGTTCCACCAGGCGGCGGAAGTTGCCCGTTGTGTTGGTGTAGTTCCAGGGCATCATGGAAAGCGCGACGTCAACCCCGTAACGCTCTGCCCGTTCGGCGACGATGCGAAACGCCTTCACCCATTTTTCCTCATCAGCCGCCGCGATGATCCCGCCGCGCGTCGCCCATCTCATGGGCCAAGTCGGTTTGCCCGCGTTGTATTCGCCGGGCCACGCGAATGTGAAAGCCCCCACTGCGGGAATCTTGTGGCGTGACGCGATCTCCATCGACTTGGTAAGATCGCCCAATTGTTTGCGGAAAGTTGGCTGATCGGGTAGCGTCTTCAGGTCCAGCTCTTCGAGATGGATTTCCTTGAACGGGTTGCCCGCGTTCAAGATAAAGATTTCCATTCCGCGCCGGCGAACGCGATCCACCATCTTGTCCGCCTCGGCCTCGGGCATGTCAGCGATCGCACGTTCACCTTTGAGCTGATTGAACCAGACGCGCTTCACACCCATGTCGCGGGCCGTGTCCAACGACTCGTCGAAGGGCAGGTCGAGTTCACCGAGGTACATCCCGATCTTCCACTCGTGCGCGGCTCTCGCCGCCCGAAGCACACCGGCGCTCAGCGCGCCTGTCATGAATTCTCTTCGCTTCATCGGTTGTTCCTTTGCCCTTAGACCGCAGCCGGTATGGCCCACGGGGCTCGATACTCCTTGGTCAACATCGCATCAGCTTCCGGATCCCTCACGAACCTCTCTGCCTTTGGATCGAAATACAGAACCCGGCCGGTTCGATACCCGATCTCTCCCAAGTGGACCAGACCGCAACTCATGAAGTGAGCCCCTGGCGTGAGACACGCAGTTAAGACACTGTTCGCCGCCGACTGAAAATCCATTGTACGGCGGCTGGTTCTGGCTGCAAGATGGCGGTCATGGAAGACCGCGGATTTTTTCTTACCTTGCAAGCCATTCGCAGGCAGCTGGCAGCGATGCCCAACGACCTGTA
>VFZX01000182.1 GCA_016871015.1 Acidobacteriota bacterium
GGAACGGCGCGCGGCGTGCGCAGTGGGCGCGGCAGTGCCTGGGTCCGGCGCACGCGGCCTGGTTTGACCGCTACGGATGGGTCCACACCGGGTTCGTGCCGCTCGGCACCTGGGTATGGCTGTACTCGTTCTTCGCATCCGCCCGGACCACGACGATCCGCTGGCGGGGACGCGAGTACCGGCTCCGCCGCCCGGCGCGCTAAACTTGACCCTTTGAGGAGGTTTCATGACCCGAGCTGAATACACCCGCAAGCGCGCGCAGGATCCGGTCCGCACCCAGATCCACTATGCCCGGAAGGGCGTCGTCACCGAGGAGATGGAATACGTGGCGCGGCGCGAGAGCCTGCCAGTGGAAACGGTGCGATCGGAGGTGGCGCGCGGGCGTATGATCATTCCCGCCAACCTGAACCACCACGCGCTGGAGCCGATGGCGATCGGCGTGGCCTCCAAGTGCAAGATCAACGCCAACATTGGCAACTCGGCCACCACGTCGAACATCAGCGAGGAGATCGAAAAGCTCCACTACTGCGTCAAGTACGGCGCGGATACGGTGATGGACCTGTCAACCGGCGGCGACATCCCGCTGATCCGGCGCGCGATCATCGCCGAGTCGCCCGTACCGGTGGGCACGGTGCCGATCTATGAAGCGCTCGCCCGCGTGCGCCGCGTCCAGGACCTCACCATTGACGTGATGCTGGAAGTGATCGAGGAGCAGGCCGAACAGGGCGTCGACTACATGACGATCCATGCCGGCGTGCTGATCCAATACGTGCCGCTGACCACCAAGCGGGTCACCGGGATCGTGAGCCGCGGGGGAAGCGTCCTGGCGGAGTGGATGGTAAAGAACCACCGCCAGAATTTCCTATACGAGAATTTCGACCGGATCTGCAAAGTCTTCCAGAAGCACGACGTGAGCTTCTCGCTCGGGGACGGCTTGAGGCCGGGGTCGGTCGCCGACGCAAGCGACGAGGCGCAGTTCGCCGAGTTGAAGACGCTGGGCGAGCTGACGCGCGTGGCGTGGGATCACGATGTGCAGGTGATGATCGAGGGTCCGGGCCATATCCCGATGGACCAGATCCAGATGCAGGTGGAGAAGGAAAAGGAGATATGCTACGAAGCGCCCTTCTACACGCTGGGTCCGCTGGTGACGGACTTCGCGCCGGGCTACGATCACATCACTTCGGCGATCGGCGCGGCAATGATCGGCTGGTATGGCGCCTCGATGCTGTGCTACGTCACGCCCAAGGAACACCTTGGGCTTCCGAACAAGGAAGACGTGAAGCAGGGCATTATCGCCTACAAGATCGCCGCCCATGCGGCCGACATCGCGCGCCACCGGCCCGGCGCGCGCGACCGCGATGATGAGCTGTCCCGGGCCCGGTACCGGTTCGACTGGCGCAGGCAGTTCGAACTGGCCCTCGATCCGGAGACGGCGCAATCGATGCACGACGAGACGCTCCCCGAGGAAGGCTTCAAGGACGCCCACTTCTGTTCGATGTGCGGACCCAAGTTCTGCTCGATGAACATGTCGTCGAAGGTGGAGGAGTTCTCGCTCGAGGACGCCCAGGCCGTGGCGGCTTCGTCGGCCGAGCTGGTCCAATTGGCGTCGGCCCGGTAAGATGTCCGTCGTCATTACGCCGGATGAGTACGGCAGCACGGACGCCTACGATCTGCTTGTGGCCGCCAGCGATTTCCGGATCGCATTCGACCGCCGTCTGGTTCGCGCGTTGCTCAGCGATCCGGAGCGGACCATGCCCGGCATCCTGCGGTACGCCTTGGAAATCGAACCGGACGACTGCATGATTGATGAGGATCTGATCCGGATTTTCCGGGCGATGCCCGACCCACTGCCGGCTCTTCCCTTCCTGATCGCGGAGATGCGCGCTTACCCGGACGAGGTGACGGAGGACCTGAGCGCGGTGTTGGCGCGGATCGGCAAGCCGGCGGTCCAACCGCTGCTCGATCTCCATGACACCATCGAGGAGGGGGCCGACGATCTGTTGTTCGAGCTCGCCTGCTTGGGAATTCCGGATTCGCGGATTCTCGATCGCATCCGCGCGGCCCCGGAGGAAGACCAGCCACTGCTGCTTCAGATGTACGAAGAGCATTTCCAGGCCGAGCCCGAGACCGGCCCCGAAGCGGATCCGTATGACATCTATGCCGACTACGAGGAGACTGTTGAACCGGATTTGGAAGAGCTGCCCGATGGAGATCTGGCGAAGTTTCTTGACAGCTCCTACGAACCGCACCGGGTCTCGGCGCTCAGAGCCAAACAATACAGGGAACACGACGTTGAGGAGCGGCGGCGGATCCTGGCCATGGCCAAAAGAGACCCGTCGCTTGCGGTGCGGTGTGTTGCCTGGGAAGCGCTGCGCGATGATATCGCCGATCTCGCCGTGCAACAGGCGTTCCGAAAGGCGGTCACCGACCGGGAGCTGAGTGCGGTTGAGCTTGCCAGCGTAGCCTTGGGCGCGGCCTACATGTACTACGATGTGCCGGCTATTGGCCCGCTGATCCGCGCGGCGTACACCGACATGGCGCTGCGGCCCAAGGCGCTCGAGGCAATGTGGCGCTCGGCGGACTACAGTTTCGCGCCACAGGTGATGGAGAGCCTAGACGAGTTATTGCCGGACGAAGTGCGGCGACACGCGATCGAGGCTGCCGGGATGCTCATGATCGAGCGGGCGCTGCCTGAGATCGAGGCCGCGCTGCTCGACGAAAGGTTCCGCGAGCAAGCCCTGCATGCCTGGATCATGGCGGCTCCCGGCAAGACCATACCCGCCGGCCTGGACGATCTGCGCGACCGGGTCGAGGACCTTGCGAACGGGCTGAGCGAGGAGGAGGAGGCCATCGTCAACACGGCATGCGAGATGCGGCTGTCGATTCTCGGCAAACCCGAGCCCGTGGTTACCACAAGCAAGGTAGGCCGCAACGAGCCGTGTCCATGCGGGTCCGGCAAGAAGTACAAGAAATGTTGTGGTGGATGATCAGGTCCTGACCCGCACCCACCGCTTCGACTTCATTGACCGGTAGCCCGCGTCCAGAATGCAGTTGACGATGTAACCATCCTCGTACGTCTCGCGCGGCAGGCGTCCGTCGCGGACGCACTCGACAAAATGGCGCATCTCGGCCTGATAGCCATAGGCGAACGCCTCTTCGGGAAGCGGACGCGTCCAGCCGAAATCGAGGTCCGCCTTCTCGATCACGTATCCGGAGGGTTTGCCGGTGAACGATGTGATCGGAGTCCCACGGGTCACGTCGGTGAAAATCGAACCCTCTGAACCGTGGATCTCGTTGCGCAAGTCGAGTCCGCCTCTCGTGGTCCAGCTCAGCTCGCAGTGGGCGATTCCCCCGCTTTCGAACTTCAAGACGAGGAGCGCATTGTCCTCGCCTTTGGTCTTCGCCGCGTGGACCAGGTTGGCGCCCCAGGCCATCACCTCGGCCACCTTGTTCTCTTTGCCAAAGAAGTACCGCGCGGCTTCGACGCAATGGCAGGCCAGGTCGTTCATCGCACCGCCTCCGGTCTTCTCGACATCCCAGAAGTGCTGCGAATGCGGGCCCGAGTGTGACTCGCGTGACCGGACCCACAGCACCCGTCCGATCCCGCCCGCCTCGATTGTCTCGCGCGCCCTCACCACGCACGGCGAGAACACTTCCGTCTCAGCGTATCCATGCATGGCACCCGACTTCACCGCCGCCGCGAGCATCCGCTTGGCCTCAGCCCGGTTGCGCGCCAACGGCTTCGTGCACACCTGGTTCCGCTTCCTGGAGGCCAGCAACAACGCGGTGGACTCATGTTCCTCGTTTGGAAGCGCGATGATGAACAGGTCGATGCCGTCCCGCGCGATCACGCCAGCGAGGTCAGTGGTTGATTCCGGTATTCCCCACCGCGCCGCGAACGCCTTTGCCCGCTTGGACGAACGTGAGTAGTTCACGGCGACTTGATGGCCGTTGACGTTGGCCAGTCCCTGCATGTAGAACTCGGCGACGAACCCCGAGCCCAACATCGCGATATTGATGTTCCGCACTATTCACCTTCCACCAGGACCCACCCCGGCAGCGACACGGGCTTGTCGCCCATGAACACGACCCGTCTGGTCTTGGGAAACGGCAGGCCGGTGCGGATGGCACGTGCATAGACGGCATGCCGCGACAGAATCCGCCGGTAAGTCTCGTCGTCGAGTTTAGGCCATGCGGTCTTCCCGTAGATTCCCGTTCCCCAGCCAAGCGCAAGCAGGCAGCCTTTGCCGTTCTCCTTCACTTCAGCCAGGCGGCTTCGCAGAGCCGCAACCGTCCGCCCCAGGTCGGCGAGGCCAGCCGTCGCGGCATAGCTTTCGTGGCTCGCGAGCGCCAACCCGGCGTACTGATTCGCGGCTTCAAACAGAGCGCTTACTGACGGCTTCTCCTTCCAGCGAAGGCTCTCCATCGAGACCGCGTCCTGGAAGAAGGCGCGCTCGCTGATGGCGCCGCGGAACTCGGTTCCCGGCTCGGCCATCTCGGCGAATACTGGATTCGGCTTCCAGGTCTGCGTGTACTTGGGTCCAACGCCGGTGAGGGACGACACCCGGACCATGTAGACCTTGAACCGGTCGCGCGCGGCCACGCACGAATCGGAAACGGGCAGCGCACGCATCATGTCGGCGTGGCGCTCAGTCAGGTCGCCAGGACGGCGCGCCACGCGAGGGTCCTGTGCCTGATCGATCGTCGATAGCAATCCGGCATTGACCCGCGAGGCGATCAACGCGGTCCGCAGCGCACCGCGGAGCGCGCTTCCCGGCACGTACGGCCCGGCGGCCACCGAAGCGAACACGGGGATATGGCAGTATTCGGCTCTCGTAGATTCCCAATGTTTCGTGAGGCTGTGGTGCTCGAACCCGATGCGGCGTCCGGCGTAGTTCTGCGCGAATCCTCCCCAGGTGGCGAAATCCAGCTTCTCGGCCCGGCGCAACTGGTTCAGGTAGCCGTCGAGCCGCGGACCCCTGGACAGCAGCTTGAAGATCCTCTCCTGGTTGAGGACATTCACCTGGTCGCGCCAGACCATGTAGTCGATCGGCGAGAGCGAACGCCCGTCGCCCACCAGCAGCGGAGTCAAGACTTGCAGGCGGTAGTTCATGGATTCCCCCGCCATGGGAGCGCTACTGGCAATCCCAAACCCGCCCGGTAAACCGGATGCGGCGAGCCTTCCGGCGCAACGTCCGGGGCGGCTCCGTGCGGCGGATCCTGGGCGATGAGCACCGACCCTTCGCGGATCATGCGCACCGGCCGCAATCCACGCCCGCGCCGTTCCACCACGGAATAGGCGCCGCGTTCCCAATCAATTCGGTCCGCGGGGCCTGGGTTCAAGAGCGACAGCATCCAGTAGCCCTGCTCACCGCCGTCCGCCGCATCGTACCGGGGACCGAAAATCAGCTTCTCCAGCGAACCCCGCTTCGCCTCAAGGACTTCAAAATGGCCCCAGCCGAGCGAGCGCTCACCGCCGATACCCGAGTCCCCCAACAAGCGGATCGCGGACTCGAGCCGGTCCCCCCACATGTCATCCTCGCACTCGGCGGCGAACCACAGTCCCGCTCCGTCGGCGAATTCGAGACAAGCGGTCTGGTGCAACTGCATGGATCCATGTTCCATCCGGTCCACCGCGGCAAACCTGCGCAACGCCACACGGAACGGTCCCGCGTGCCTGCGGCCGCGGCGCAGAAGGCACTCACTCAGTCCGTCCACTTCCCATTGTTCTTCGTTGAATTGAGAGCCCGACGCGAGCCATCCCACCAGGTACGTTGGAACCGACCGCGCTCCCCACGCACGCAACTTCGACACACCGGGAGGCGGCCACAAGTGGCCCGGCACGGGAGCATACAACGCGTCCTCCTGCCACGGAAAGAGCGATCCCAATCGAACCGCCGCCGGACTTGCCTGAGCCGTGGCCGCGAACCACTCTTCACCCCATCCGAGCTGGACCATTGCCTGCGACACCGCCGAATACAGCGTGTCGCTATGGCACACGCGCTCCACACGGTCGCGCGCACCCGAGTCCGGACCCAGGCGCCATGGCCCCGTGGGCCGCAGCTTGAACAGGCAGGCGGGCATCCGTCCCTACTCGCCCAGCGACTCGGCCAGCGCTCCATTGGCAAGGGCCTGGAAGGCGCCGGCATCGCCACCCGAGAGAAGATCCTTCTCCGCGGCGCCCTGCGCGTAGAATCCGCGCCCGCGCCACCGCACCGACAGGTTCGCGAACCGGACCCGGCCGTTGCCGCGCGATCCGCCGCCACCAAGCGTATCGTCCTCGAGCAGGCGCAAACCTTCCGCCAGACGCGCCGGCAGGACCTTGTCCTCCTCGCACAGAATGTCCATCACCATGCGGACCCGGAACCATGCCCCGGCCGGAACCCGCTCGAGCGTGCGCGAATTTGCCTGGCTCGTGATCCGGTCGATCGAGTTCTCGCTCTTGACCTCGGTGAGCTCGTCGTCGAGGTTCTCGCGCATCTGCGCGGTGATGCTCGCCGGTTCCAGTGGCGCGTCGTACACCGTCAGCCGCGCGGGACTCGCCGCCGATGCCGGTACATCGCCGCCTGACACGCGCTCCATCCGCATCGGACTCCGGCCGAACAGCAGGCAGATCTCGTCGTCCGGACGGTCACTCTGATGGATCCGTACTTCCTGGCCGCGCCGCCGCGACAGGAACACCAGTTCCGAGGGGACCGCCATTCCGCTGGACTGTTCGAGAAGGGACCGGAGCCTTCCGCGCAGCGAGCTGCCGGGAACGTACGGGCGGCCGAAGGCATCCTTCACCACCGGGTTGTCAGCGCCGCCGATCTCGAGCGACCCCTTGCCCGCGCCCACGTGCAAGCCGGTCTCGCAGTGCAATTCCCCATCCAATAGAAGCTTGCCAATCAGCTTCAGCTCAGTTTTGGCCGTGTGCGAACTCATCCAGATATCCTCTATTCGTTGTAGGCGACGATGGCTTCAAACAGGTCGCGGAACCGCTCGTATCCGCGCAGCTCATTCTTGCGGACCACCTGGAGCAGCAGCCGCTCGAGGCTGTCGAGGCTCCGCAGCGAATGGCGTGCGATCGTGTATGCGAGGCGCGCGCGCAGCATCACAAACTCGTGCTGGCGCTCGCCGTCGGCCGCCCGGCAGGCCCGGCGGACCGCATTGTAGAAGCGGCGCAACTGGCTCTTGGTCCCCGAGTCCATGTCGCGCATGCGCGAGACGACTCCGTGCGCCTGGTTGTCGAGATAAATCGGATCCGAGAGAAGCTTCTCGAGATCAATCTCGGGCGCACCGTCGGGACGTCCGCCGCGGCCCTGGTCACGTGGTCCGCCACGGTCGCCTCCGCGGTCACCGGGCCCGCGGTCACCACGGTCCGGACCGCGTCCCTCCCGGTGGTGGGGTCCGCGATCTCCGCGGTCGTGTCTCGGTCTGTCCTTTTGCTCGTCTGCCATGCTCAACCTCGGGTCTCCATCAACATCCGCGCCCAGGAGACGGCCACCAGGCCGGTGGGGCGCAACTTCACTTGATTGGCGCTGCCGCCGATCACGTCGGTGATCAGCGAGTTCTGCAGCTTTTGCAGCTCGCGGTCTTTGTGCGACCCGAGCACGACTCCCAGCCGCCGGTGGTAGCGCCACGGACGGTCCGGCCTTGTTGCCGACGGCTTCACGCGGTAGAATCCACCGAGCTCCTCAAGGAACGCGGGCGGACAATCAAACTCGCGAACCATGCGCAGCAGCATCTCCTTGAGTCCGGCGGCGTGAGTCAACTGCCCCCACTCGACCGTCTTGCCAAAAATGTGGATGCAGTCCTTGTCAGCGCACTTTGCCGCGGCGAGATTCCGGCCGGCTTCCTCGTACACGAACGCGAACGGGGATCCGGTCTCCGGCGCGACTTCGAGCGCCATCGAAATCGTCTTGCCTTCCGGTCCGGGCAGGTCCTTCAACTGCGCCTCGGCGAACTTTTGGAACAGGCGCTGCAGCTCGCGCGCGAGCAACAGGAGCGCGTCCCAGGATCCGTACACGGCGAAGTCGTCGCCACCTGAATATAGGATCGTCGCCTTGCGCCAAAACTCCGGCATCGAGCAGGCGACTTCCAGCTCGCCCGCAAAGAACTGCTTGAACAGCACGGAGAGTTGAATGTGATCCTCGATGGTCTGCACGCGTCGCAGCCGGATTCCGAATCCATCAATGTCACCGCGGAGCACGCCCCAGGCGGGATGGCCGGAGGCGCGGCCCGCCAGGACCGCCAGGTCCGCTGGGCCGAAGCCGTCGTCGGAGAGAGCCGTATGCCGTGCGAGCGGAATCGCGTCGTATCCGGAGCCGATCTTCCAGGTGAACTTCCCCTCGCCTGACAGCACTCGGGCAGGCGTCTCGGGCGACCAGCCGAGCAGTTCAGCGGCGCGGATGCGGGCCGCGAATCCGGCGAAGTACTCGGCTTGATTCTCGATTTCGCCCGGATCGAGCGGCGCGAAGAAGTCCGCGGACGCCGCTTCCGGAAGAGTCCCCTGGCGCCTTGCCAGCTCTTCGCCCAAGCGCTTGCGGATGGCCGGCCAATCGCCGAGATTCGCGGTGTGCGCCCAGACCAGCCGCAGCCTGCCTCCCGACAAGCTGGCCGCTTCCGCCGCGGCCGCTCGCAGGAATTCCTCCGCCGGAGCCATGTTCTCTTGCGTGAGGACGGCCATGAACCCGCCGCCTCCGCTCGATCCGAGCAGCATCGGTGACAGTCCGAGATGAGCCAGCAGCGCCCGCGGCAAAACTTCCATCAGCAGCGTGACCCAATGCGAACGGCCTGCCAGCACCGCGTCCCCACGCTCACCGACAGGGGCGAGGACGAACGGCTCGATGCCGAGCAGTTTGCCTTGCAGGAAGATCTGTTCAGACATGGAAGTAGCGCCTGGATCTGGCGCCGAAACTGTTCAATGTAGCAGGAAATCCGAAGCAGGGTCCACCTGGAAGCAGACCCGTCAGCACAGTGCTGGACTCGGACTTCCCCGCGGCTCTGTTCCATGACCCGCAACGGTTTCGTACAATGGCACTACGATGTGGCGGATCAAATCGCATCGGGACCCGGTCCGATGACGCGCCGCGGCTTCCTCCAGTCCGCTAGCACGGCGGCCCTCCCGCCGCCGGAACGTAAACCGAACGTTCTCGTCCTCATGTCGGACCAGCACCGCCCCGATTGGCTCACATGCAACGGTGTCAACACGGTGCCGACGCCCAACATCGACCGCATCGCGGAGCGCGGCATCCGGTTCACCCGCGCCTATTGCCCGTATCCGGTCTGCACGCCTTCGCGCATGTCGTTCATGACTGGCGTCCATGCGCACCATCACGGCGTCATCGACAACCGGACCACGCTCGACTGGCGCCGCCGCACGGTCGCGCACGCCTTCGCCAGCGCGGGCTACGTGACCGGCCTCATCGGCAAGATGCACTTTCTCGACGGCCACACCCACGGCTTCGACTTCCGCCTCGGCTTCAACGACTGGCTGATGTACCTCGGTCCGAAGGCCCGCCATTTCGCCGACGAAATCGCGTCCTATCCCGGCTACGAGAAGACCATCCACGACACCGGCAGCGGACTTCCGGAAATCGACGGCCTGTGGCCCGGCAACCGCAGCCCCTGGCTCGGAACCGCAACGCCGAAACAGACCCTCGCCTCGGACCTTTCCGCCGAAGACCAGTTCGATTCCTTCGTCGCGCGCGAGACCTCGAAGCTCATCCGGCGCTACAAGGATCAGCCGTTTTTCGCCGTCGCGGGCTTCCTGAAGCCGCACGCGCCGTTTCATCCGCCCCGCGAGTACGCAGACAAGTTCCCGCCCGGGCGGATCGCGCTCCCGGAGCCGGGCGACCTCAGCCAATACCCCGGCCACGTCCGTGCCGCCGCCGCCCGCTACCGCGAGATGGGCGAACACCGCCTGCGGATGATTCGCGCCGGCTACTGCGGAAATCTTCAGTTCGTTGATGCCTGCATCGGCGAAGTCTACCGGACGCTCGAAACGGAAGGCCTGCTCGATGACACCATCGTCATCTACACCTCCGATCACGGCGAGATGGCCGGTGAGCACGGCCTCTTCCAGAAGTTCGTCTTCTTCGAACCCTCCGTCGGCGTGCCTCTCATCGTCAGCTATCCGCGGAAGCTCGCGCGCGGTAAGGTCAGCGACGCCCTCGTCGAATACATCGGGATCTATCCGACCCTGTGCGAACTTGCGGGACTTGAGCCGCCGCGGGGAATCGAGGCAACCAGCTTCGCCAACGTTTGCCGCAACCCGGCTCATCGCGGCCCGGACGCGGCCTTCGCCGAGTTTGCGCTCGCCTCCGCGCCGCGCTACATGGTCCGCACCGCGCGCTACAAGTACAACTTCAACGAAGGCGACCGCGCCGAGCTCTACGACCTTGAGTCCGACCCCGGCGAGCGCCAGAACCTCTCGGGCACGGCGGCCCACGCGCGGACCGAACGCCAGCTCCGCGACCGCCTCTTCGCCTGGTACAACCCCGAACGCAATCCCTTCAAGGAGAGACGCAAGTGAATTTCACAGGCTTCGTCCTGCTCTTCAGCCTCGCCGGCGCCCTGCTTGCGCAGGAAAACCGGGCGACCCTGCTCGGCCACGTGACAGACCCCAGCGGCGCCGTGGTCGGCAGCGCCAAGATCAGCGTTCGCAACCTGGATACGGGCGTTGAGACAGCGTCCGCCTCGAACGACCAGGGTAATTTCCTGATCCCCGCGCTGCCCGCGGGCCGCTACTCGGTCGCGGTGGAGCACGATGGCTTCAGGCGCGCCCAGAATCCGGAGGTGACGCTGCGCATTCAACAGGTCGCGCGCCTCGACTTCAGGCTCGAACTCGGCGCCGTGTCCGATGCCGTCTCCGTCTCCGAACAGGCTCCGCTCCTGGTGACCGATGATGTCACTCTCGGCCAGGGACTCGATTCGAAGAAGATCGTCGAGCTCCCCGTGCTCAGCCGCAACATGAGCTCGCTGACGCTGCTCGGCACCGGCACCGCGGCCAGCTCGAACGGCATCGCCCGCATTCTGGGCGGCATTCTGACTGGCGGCGTCACGATGACGGCCAACGGCATCCGCACGTCGGCGAA
Organism: Acidobacteriota bacterium; assembly: GCA_016871015.1. Taxonomy (GTDB): domain Bacteria; phylum Acidobacteriota; class Terriglobia; order Bryobacterales; family Bryobacteraceae; genus SYLY01. Next base: position 11,079 of record VFZX01000182.1, read on the forward strand.
CCAGTACTCGATTGACGGCGCCAACGTGAACGTCGGCTTCTACAATTTCCCGAGCTACGTTCCTGTGGTCGACGCCGTGGCCGAATTCAAGGTCCGCACCGGGAACTTTTCGGCCGAGTACGGCGGCTACGGCGGCGCACACGTCGACTATAGCCTGCGGTCCGGCACCAACGAGTTCCACCTGACGTTGTGGGAGTTCTTCCGCAACGATAAGCTCGACGCCCGCAACGCCTTCGCGCTCGCCAAGCCGGTATTGCGGCAGAACCAGTACGGCGCGCTCGGCGCCGGCCCGATCGTGAAAAACAAGACGTTCTACATGGTGTCGTGGCAGGCGCTCAAACGCCGCAACCAGGCGATCCCGCAGACCACGGTCCCGACTCAGGCCATGCGCGACGGCGACCTTTCCCGCCGCGTCGACGGTAACGCGGAGGCGGCGATCATGGATCCTGTCTCGCGTGTGCCCTTCCCCGGAAACATTATTCCCCGTTCGCGTTTTTCGGTGCCGGCGCTACGCTATCTCGAGTTCTACCCGCTGCCGAACCAGACCGGCCCCGTGAACTACCGTACCCTCAGCGGCATCCCGCGCGACGAGGACTCCCTGCTCGCCAAAGTCGACCACAACTTCAGCGACAAGAACCGCCTCTCCGGCCGCTACGTCTACCAGCAGACCGACAACCCGAACGCCGTGGCCGTGATCCGTGATTTCGGCACCCGCATCCCGACGCGTTCGCAGAACGTCGCCCTCAACGATACGCACACTTTTTCGCCCACGACGCTGCTCGACCTGCGGCTCTCGTGGAACCGGCAACTGCTCAAGGAACTCGCGCCGCGCCACTTCACGAACTTCGACGTCCAGCGCGAGCTCGGCGTCACCGTGCCCACCTCGGCGCGGCCCGGCACCATCGAAAACGGCATGCCGAACGTCTCGGTGACCGGTTTCGCGTCGCTCGGCGACTCGCTCGTCTCTCCACTCGTCCAGCCGGACGAGAACTACCAGATTGTGGCCGGGCTTTCGAAGCTCCGGGGCAAGCACGCGCTGAAGGCCGGACTCGATCTGCGCCGCACGCGTTCGGCCCGCTTCCAGGGCAACTTCATCAACGGCAGCATCGGGTTCGCACCCGGCAACACGGGAGGCAGCGGGCACGCCTTCGCCGACTTCCTCCTCGGCCTGCCTCAACAATCGCAGGTGGCGACCGTTCCCGTCGTAGTCGACTTCCGCCAGACACGGACGCAACTCTATCTCGCCGATACCTGGACCGCGACGCCCAAGCTCACCCTCACTCTCGGCCTCCGTTACGAGTTGAACAACTCGCCCTACGAAACCTACGGCCGCATTTCGTTTTTCAACTTTGATTCACCCGGCTCGTTCCGCCGGTTCCAGAACGGCGAGCCCCTGTTCATCACCGACAAGAACAATTTCGGACCGCGGCTTGGCATCGCCTACCGTCCCTTCGGCCGTACCGTGGTGCGCGCGGCCTACGGCGCATTCTTCTCCGAGCCCAAACTGCTTGGCATGAACCTGTTTTCGGTGAACCCGCCGCTGATCACGAATCAGATCTTCTTCTCCTCGCGCGAGAATCCGCTCACGTTCGCCAATCCATTCCCGCTGGGACTCGCGGCGGCGGGCGGCGTCCCATCCATCAACTCCTACCAAAGGGACCGGCGCACACCCTACGTGCAGACATGGTCGTTCAACTTACAGCACATGCTGCCGGGCGACTTCCTCGTCGATGCGGGCTACGTGGGCAACCTGGCCGTGAAGATGGGCCGGCGCGTCGATCTCAACGTTCCTCTGGTGCCCGCGGCTGGTGCCATTCAGCCCCGGCGTCCGCTGCCCAATTTCGGACCGGCGCGGCACTTCATGCATGATTCGAACAGCAATTACCATTCGCTCCAGGTCCGCATCGAACGGCAGTTCTCGCACGGCTTCTCAGTGCTCAGCTCCTACACATTCTCCAGGAACATTGATATCTCCGGCGACGAACAGGTGGGCAACACCATCGACCCGCTCAATCTCAACCGCGACCGCAGCTTGTCCGAATCCCACGCCAAGAACCGCTGGACCCTCTCCTATGTGTGGGAGCTCCCGTTCGGACCCGGCAAGCCCTGGCTCACCCGCGGCGGCGTGGCCGGCGGCATCGTGGGCGGATGGCAGTTGAGCGGCGTCACCAACATTCAGTCCGGCGGAGCGATCACGATCGCCGTTGCCGGAGACCGCGCCAACATTGGCCTCGGCACGCGCCCCAACCGTATCTGCGACGGCAACCTGTCCAGCGGACAGACCGCCACCCGGTGGTTCGATACGGCCTGCTTCGCCGCGCCGCCGTTGCTGAGCATCGGCAACGCCGGCCGCAACGTCATCATCGCCCCCGGCGACCACACCTGGAATCTTGGCATCGGCAAGAAGTTCGCCATCACGGAAAAACACTGGCTGCAATTCCGGGCGGAAATGTTTAATGCCTTCAATAATGTGAATCTCGGGCTTCCCGGAACCACGGTCGACACGCCCGCCTACGGCCGTATCGTCGGGGCGCTCGACGCGCGCAGTATCCAGTTTGGACTGAAGTACGGGTTCTGACCCGCTGGGGGCAGTAGAATAGGGGAAGCGTGCGCGTCCCACTCCTGTTCGCTGCCTTCTCCGCGCTGGCCCAAACCCCGCCCGCATTCGACTCAACAGTGTCGCCATTCCTCGCCCGCCACTGCACGATGTGCCACAACGCCAAGGCGAAAACCGCCGGGCTGGACCTCGAGCGGCTGCGCGATCCCCGCGCGGCCCAAGCTGAGCGCGACATCTGGGAGAATGTCGCCGCCCGCGTCAAGAACGGATCCATGCCTCCCAAGGGCGTTCCGCGCCCCGCGCCTGAATCCGCCGCCGCCGTGATCGAATGGGCAGACTCGCACGTACGCCGGCTTGACGCCGCGCGCAAACCCGATCCCGGCCGTGTCACCGCCCGCCGCCTCAACCGCGCCGAGTACGACAACACGATCCGGGACCTGTTCGGGATCACGTTCCGTCCCGCGGTGGACTTTCCGCTCGACGACTCGGGCCACGGATTCGACAACCTCGGCGACGTGCTGACGGTCTCGCCCACGCTCATGGAGAAGTACCTGCGTGCGGCGAACCAGGTGGTCCGCATCGCGCTGCGCGCCGGTCCACGGGCCAAGCCGCTCATGGAGCGCTATGACGCGGAAAAAACAGGAGAGGCGAAATATGTTCCGGCGGATCCTGAGGGGTCCCGCCTGGTCACCAAGGGAGGACTGATCGTCCGCCACCGGTTCCCCGAAACCGGTGACTACGAGTTGCGCGTGGCCATCCGGGGCCGTGGCGTTCCGGAAGCTCCGCCCTCTCCGCTCGCGATCCTGATGAACGGCAAGGTGGTGGAGACGGTTCCCGTCGAGGTGGGCCAGAACCAGAAGCGGTTCTGGGAGGTCCGCGCGCATATCTCCGCGGGAGAAGGCGAACTCAGCGCAGCCTTTGTGTATCCGGGTGCGGACGCGCACAAGAAGCCGGACAACGCGGGTGCTTTTGATCCTGAGCGCGATGCGTTCTACGTCGACAGCCTCGAGCTGAGGGGTCCGTTCGTTGATGCCGCCAAGCTTCCCGAATCGCACCAGCGAGTTTTCGTGTGCTCACCGGCTCAGCCCGGGCGGTTCGACTACGCCTGCGCGCGCAGGATCCTGAACAACTTTCTCGGCAGAGCGTGGCGCCGGCCGGCCACCACGGAAGAAGTCGAGAATATGCTCCGGTTCGTCCGGATGGCCCAAAAGGAAGGCGACACATTCGAGCAGGGGATCGCGCTTGCCGTCCGCGCCGCACTGGTGTCACCCAACTTTCTATTCCGCATCGAGCGGGATCCAAATCCGCGCGACGCAGCCACGCCGCACCGGGTCAATGGATATGAGCTGGCCTCGCGGCTGTCGTATTTCCTGTGGAGTTCGATGCCGGACGCTGAACTGATGAAGCTCGCCGGATCCGGGCAGTTGTTCAAGCCCGAAGTCCTCACCGCCCAGGCCGCACGCATGATCGCCGATCCCAAGGCGGAAGCGCTGTGCGAGAACTTCGCCGGACAATGGCTTGAGATCCGCAACTTGAACACGGTGACGCCCGACACGCGGCGGTTCCGGTCCTGGGACGCGGACCTGCGCGAAGCCATGCGCCGTGAGACGACGCTGTTCTTCACCGAGGTGCTGCGGGGAAATCGCGACATCCGCGATTTCGCGGACGCGCAGTTCAGCTACTTGAACGAACGTCTGGCAGGACATTATGGGATCGAGGGAGTCCAGGGCCGCCAGTTCCGGCGGGTGGAGCTTTCCGGCGGCCAGCGCGGCGGCGTATTGACCCACGCGAGCGTGCTCACGGTGACGTCCTATCCCACCCGGACTTCGCCGGTCCAGCGGGGGATCTGGGTGCTCGAGAATTTTCTCGGAACCAAGCTTCCGCCACCGCCCGACAACGTCCCGCCGCTCAAGGAGGACCAGATCGGCAAGACCGCCAGTCTGCGCAAACAGCTCGAACAGCACCGCGCCGATCCTGCCTGCGCGGTTTGCCACGACAAGATGGATGCGCTCGGGTTCGGCCTCGAAAACTACGACGCTGTCGGCGCATGGCGGACCCAGGACGGCAATTTCCCGGTGGACACTGCGGGTGTCCTGCCGAACGGGAAGAGCTTCGTGACTCCCGCTGAGATGCGCCGGATCCTGCGGGAGGATCCGGAAGCGCTGGCCCGCAATCTCACCGAGAAGCTCATGGTCTATGCCTTAGGGCGGGGATTGGAGCCCTACGACCGGCCGGTGGTCCGGTCGATCGTTGAACGGGCCTCCAAAGATGAGTACCGG
>VFZX01000183.1 GCA_016871015.1 Acidobacteriota bacterium
ATCTGGAAGTACGGTCAGGATGCCCTTCATCCAGTCGGCATACTGCGCGAGCGTTTTCAACTCGAGTAACGGTTCTGCCTGAGCGGAGAATGTCGCATTCGCTGTGCAGTGCTGCGCGCAGGCCGCCCAGCCTTTACCCGCTTCGCACGCCTCGAAAAAGGCTGCCGCCACGCTTGTGATGGTTGTTGTCGTCGATTCCATGGTATTGTCCTTTGGGAGCCGGTGGAGCGTGTCTCTACACCGACTCCGGCCCATGATATAACAGCTTGACGGCAAACGCCAAGCAAAGATTCCGGCGTGGTCTCACGGTGACCGGCGTCCTCATTCCCTCGGCCTAACCCGGACCAGCACTGGTTCCACCGACGCATAGGAGTTCTGCTGCGGCGACCGGGTCTCCACGCGGCCGGAAAGGTAGACGTACCCCTCGGTTGCTTTCGCATTCGGCAGAGCCCACAGCTTGAAACTCCGCACCGTCTCATCTTCGTTGAGCAGAACGCCGTTCAGCCCCGAATCCGTGACCCGGACCCGCACCGGCAAGTCCCGAACCTCAACCGGCACACGTCCGCCAAATCCGTTCTGCCTCTGAATCTTGACGGTTACTTCCTTTGTTTCTCCAGGCGCCAGTTCGACGACCTTCGTAACAGCCGCCATGACAACATCCGGCTTCGGCGCCAGTGCGATTAGCTGTGTCTTATCCTCAGGATTGGCCACCCGCCGGACTTCGCGTCCGTTGATCCGCGCCACGCCTGTAACCTCAAACGGCGTTGCGGGCGCCTGGGCTGAGTCCTCCGCCCACACGACGATCGTGCAGGAGTCGAGTCCGGCGGCGATCTTGTTCCCCGCCGCCTTCAAACCCGCGGGAAGACCGCTCAGTGCCACCTCGATCGGTCCACCGTAGCCTTCCAGCCGCATTGCCGTCACAGTCAGCGGAATCGCGCCGCCGCGCGGAACGTTCGGATTGCGCGGATTCACCGACAGCCGGAAGTCCGGACGCGGCTCCCGGATATTGAGCCGGTAGCCGAATTCCTTGCCGCCCATTCCGCGGACATCACGGATGCGCACGTAGTAGTCGCCATCGGCGGGCGCGGTGAAATCGAGGAAGGAGTCCTTGCCGTAGCCCGGACCGCCATCGTCGTTCCGGTAGCTGATCCGCGCCAGCGGCAGCCCGTTGGGCGAGAACTTCGCACCAGCCGGGTAGAGCTGCACCTTGTACACCGGCCGGTCGATCCCATGCGCCTCGGGCGTGGTCGCGAACTGGCCGCGCCGCTGGCCGCCGAACGACTCAACGATCAGGTCCTCGTCGGGACCATCCGGCACTTCTTCCACGCGAAGGACCTCGCTGCCGACCATCACATAGTCGCCTACGTTGAGCACGTTCCACGCCTGGATCCGCAGCCCGCGCTGCGCTGAGTCGTGGTCGCGCAGCACTGTGTTGGTCTCCCAGACCGCGCGGGCCACGGCGCGCTCGATCGGACGGCCCTGGGCATCCACCACCTCGACGACGGAATCCAGCTCCGACCCGGCCCGCCGCGCTGTTACTTCAACCGCGACCTTCTGATCTTTCTTAGCACTGAACTTGAAGAACTGATCCTTGCCGGAGACCGCGCGGCCATTGATCATCACCGGCAGCGAAACTGGTTGCGCAGTGGCAAGCGTGAAATTGGCCGCCGCGGCAGCAGCCTCCGGATCGTCTCCCAGCGCCAGTCTCACTTCATTGAACGCGGGACCATCCGGAGTCTCCGGACGCAGCACCACGGCGTCTTCGGCACCCGGCGACACTTTGCCTTCGACCCTCACCTTCGAAGCTCCCAGGTTGGAACCGGCAAGCTCGATCTCGGCTGCCGACCCGCGCCGCAAACCCAGCGGGAACGCGGACACCGCCACTGGCAACCTGCCCGCGAGAATCCGGTAGAAGTTCGATCCGCGGCCGCTCGATTCGTAGTCGCTTACGCGAATGTAGTAGGTTCCCGCCTTGTCGAACTTGTGGGTGAACCGCGCGGCGCCATCCTCGCGGTCATAGCCGAACTCCCGCAACACGCGCTGGTCCGGCGCGACGATGCGAACCACGGGCTGGAGCGTCGACCCGATTCTGCCACCCTGATTCTCAAACACCAGCTCCTCACCCGCTTTGACCTGGATCTTGAAATGGTCCACGTCGCCGGGACGCGAGATCGCTCCGGCCAGCACTGATGGCAGGTAGGATTCGAACGCGCCATCAAGAGTGTCGTTGGGCTCGCGGTCGGGACTCTCGCCGAAGTACGGCTCCACCAGTAGCGTCCCTTCCGGCGAACTTCCGAGCGGAGTCACCAGGCGGAACTTCACAGCGCCGATATTGGCCTCAGGCGATACTTCGAGCTCGACCGTGACCTGGTTCCTCGGTGGGAGCGGGCCCAAGTCGATCGTAGAGCGTGTGCCATTGGAACCGAGGCGGATATCGGGAAGATCCGGCAACTCTTTGACACGGACGATTCGGCCCGTGATGCCAGGCTCGGAGAAATGGATCGCACTGGTGCGTGCCAGGTTCAAGCCCTCGACCGTGATCTCCACCGTGGTCCCGCGCTGCACGCCGAGGGGCGCAACGGTGGCAAGGGTCGAAGGCGTCATCCTCGGACCGGTAGGGTGGGTGGAATCGGCGGCGAACGCCGCGGCGCAGAGCAAAGGGATCAAGGGCAAACGCATGGGATTACCTCATCGCAACGAAATCAGTGGAGCCGTCCATCCGGCCCAGAAAAAGTTGACGGCCGTCCGCGGTAAAGTGGACGCCGTAGGTCCAATCGGATTGGTTCGGAAGATTCTTCAGTTCAGACAGGGTGGCCGCGTCGAGCAATTTAATGGAGCGGTCGGCGGCCGAGGTGAGGATCTGTTTTCCATCTGGCGACCAGGCCACCTTCAGGATCGCATCCTCGTGCGCCATCAGCGTGTGCAACAGCTCACCACCGGACGCTCCCAGGGACCAGACGCGAACCGACTTGTCGAGTCCACCGGCGGCGACGCGATTCCCGGCGGGATCGATCGCCACAGAGTTGATGCCGTCGGTCGCCTCACTCAGAGTGTAGAGACGCTTGCCGGTGGCAACCTCCCAGATCTTGACGGTACGGTCAGCCGATCCAGACACCAGGAGCTTCCCGTCGGGCGTGAACTCCAGAGCGTAGACGGCGTCGATGTGATCCTTCAGTGTGCGGACCTCGCGTCCGGAGGCGGCGTCCCAAAGCTTGATCAGCTTGTCGTAGCTCGACGTGGCGAGGATGGTCCCGTCGGGTGAAAACGCTACACCGTAGATGCAGTCGTCGTGGCCAGAGACGGTCAGCACGGCGGATCGCTTCTCCACATCCCAAACCTTGACTTCGCCTTTTTTCGCGCAAGTCCCGCCGGCTGCCGCCAGCAGCTTGCCGTTGGGTGAGAATGCGAGCGCGCGCACCGGGCCGGCATGTCCGGGCAGCGCCGCGGCTGGCTTCCGGTCCGGCAGTGTAACCAACCGGACTTCCCGGTGTCCGGCAAGCGCGACGATCGATCCGTGAATCGCCGATGCGAAGATCTGGGGACGGACCACGGCTCGCGGCTTAATCACCGGGGCTTCCGCGCGCACCGCCGCGATGGCGAGCTTGGCGGCTTGTTCCGGTGTGGGACCCTTCGCGCCCGCGTTGATCCATCTCTTGATCAGATCGATCTCACCCGCGCTCAGGAACGTGCCGTCCATCGGCATGGTGGGATTCTCCTGGCCGGTGATCATCCGTACGAGCAGGCTGTCCGTGGCGTTGCCGCGCAGGATCGGGGTGCCATGGTTGCCGCCCTTCAAGAGCTGCTCATACGTGTTGAGTTCAAAATCTCCCACCTTGGCGCCTTGCGAGTGGCAGGCGCCACACCGCTTGAGCAGCAGCGGGTGGATTTCGGTGGCGTAGTCCTGGGCGCGGGTGATCGCCACGGCGGCCAGGAGAGTGAGAAGGAGACGCATTCCCTAAGCTTCTATATTATTCCAGCCTTCGCTAGAATGAGGGGTTGCTGTCGTACCGTGCCTACGGACTGAACATTTCGTCGGAGATCGCGTTTCCCGAACTTCCCGAGGCGGACGGCCCGCGGGACGCTGTGATCCGGCGCGGACCAGTCTCGGACTGGTCGGGCGATGCGGTCATCTCCTACGGGCAACGCTTTCGCGCGGCGGGCGCGCGGGCCTGGATCCGGGACGAATCGATTCCCTTTGTTGCCTCCATCGAGAATGGCGGCAGGATCGATGTCAGCGCGCCGGAAGGCGTCCCCGCGGGCGAGGATGTGCGGCTGTACTTGCTCGGCTCCTGCGCGGGGATGTTGCTCTATCAGCGCGGACTAGTGGTCCTGCACGGCAACACGATTGAGACACCCGGCGGCGCGGCGCTGTTTTGCGGCCACATCGGCGCAGGCAAATCGACGCTCACGATGGCTCTGTTGCGGCGCGGCTACCGGCTGATCGCCGATGACGTGTGCGGGGTGTCGTTTCAACGCACACCTGCGATGGCCGTTCCGGGATTCCCGCGGCTGAAGCTTTGGCGCCAGACACTGGATATGTTCGGCGAGCCTGCGGACTCGCTTCCGCCGATCCGCACGGGTACTGAGAAGTTTCACTATCCGGTGGCGAACTTCTGCCCCGAGGCCCGGCCGCTGCGGTTCGTTTATGTCCTGAATCCGGCGGGATCACAAGTTGCGCTGGATGAAGTAGCCGGTGCGCGGCGGCTGGCGGTGCTGACCGAGCACTTGTACAAGGTCCGGTTCCGGGATGCGGCGCGGAATTGGCCGGGATTGGCGCAGAAGGTGATGCGGCTTGCCGATGAGGTCCGGGTTGTGACGGTGAGCCGGCCGCCGCAAGGGAACTCAGTCGATGAACTGGCCAGCCGGGTCGAGCACGATTTTAAGGGGCTGGGGGCAGCGAGTCCCGGAAGTTGACGGCCATCATCCGGTTTGGATGGGACGGCGGAAGGGTCCGGTCAAAGGTGTCGAGCGCGCGGCCGATCTCTTGACGCGCGAGCTCGGTTAACCCGAGATCGCGCAGGACAAATCTTGTTACCCGGACTACTCCTTCACCGTCACATATTGGTCCGCTTTCACTTCACTCATCCGTTGAACCTTCCCGTCCGGCCACCGGACCTCCACATCCGCCACTGCTGCCGCCCCCAATCCGAAACGCAGCCGGAAGTCATTGACCGAGTAGAAACTCGACTGGCTGGCCACCTCCTGGACCTGGACCTTACCCCCGTATCGCACCGTCACCCTCGCGCCGATCGCACTCCGGTTGGACCGTACGGCAGCCAGCTTCACCCCCAGCCAATGCCGGTCCGGTGCCTTCAGATCATTGCGCAGCAACGATGGCGGCTCACCCAGGTTCACCACCAGGACATCGGTGTCCCCGTCATTGTCATAATCCCCGAACGCCGCGCCGCGCGAGGAGTGGACCGCCGCTACACCTGGTCCGGCCTGCTCGATTAATTCCTCAAACTTACCACCGCCCAAATTCCGGAACACCACTCTCGGCGTCTTCCATGGATACGCGGGAAGCGTTTTCTCAATCTCCGGATACACGTTCCCGGTAACATAGAACAAATCCGGCAGCCCATCGTGGTCCAGATCCTGGATCGCCGCCCCCCAGCCGATAAACCGGGTCTCGACTCCCAGGCCGCTCGGCAAAGTTACGTCGTCAAAGTTCCCCCTGCCATCATTCCGGTACAGGATATTCGTGTCGTCGGCGAAATGCGTCTTGAACACATCCAAATGCCCGTCCAGGTTGAAGTCGCCGATTCCGAGGCCCATCCCCGCCTGCTCCATCCCATCCTCATTGAGCGCCAGTCCCCGCTCCAACCCGGACTCGGTAAACGTCCCGTCGTGGTTATTCCTGAAGAAGAAGCTCGGCGTCGAATCACAAGCGACATAGATATCCGGCCATCCGTCATTGTCGAGATCGGCCGCCACCGCCGTCATTCCATACGACCCGCCGGACCGCCCCACGCCCGACGCCGCCGTCACATCCACGAACTTGCCTCCGTCATTGCGGTACATCCAATGCTTGGCCGGCGGCAACCCCCGCGGACCGCAGTTCACCGGGACACCCTTCCAGTTGCAGTTGCCCACTTCGCCCGGCTTGGGCGTCCGCGCCATGTCAAACGCAATGTAGTTCGACACGAACAGATCGAGATCCCCATCCCGGTCGTAATCGATGAATGTCGCACCCGCACCCCACCGGACCGCCTTCTCGCCCAGCCCGGCGCCCTGCGTCACATCCGCGAACGTCCCATTGCCCTGGTTCCGGTACAACACGTTCTGGCCCCACTCGGTGACGAACAGATCCGTATGGCCGTCGTTGTCGAAATCGCCCGCGGCGACGGAATTCGCCCAGCCCGTACGCCGCAGGCCGGACTTGTCCGTTACTTCCGTGAATGTCCCATTCCGGTTGTTCCGGTACAGCCGGTTGGTGGCGCCTGGCGGCGGACCCCCGATCGCCGTGCCGCTCAACAGGAAAATGTCGAGCCAGCCGTCGTTATCGTAATCCACAAACGCCGCGCCGCATCCGACCGTTTCGAGGATGTAGAGCTTCCGTTCCGTACTCCCGTAGATCACCGGATGTGTCAACCCGGCCTGGGCCGCTACGTCGGTGAAACGTGCGGGAAATGGCAGTCCCGACGGCTTTCCCCTGGGCGCAGGCTTGACGGACCGTGTGGCCACACCCTGCCCGAACGCCAGGCCCGCCGCCAATCCGAACACTGCCAGCCGCTTCATCAACCGCAGTATAGCCCGCAACTGGTATCATGATCCGCTATGGATCCGAGCCAGAAATACCAGCCATTCGTGCCGCAGGGCATGCAGATGACGGAGTTGACCTTCCGGGCGGTGTTCATCGGCATCGTGCTCACGCTGGTACTGGGCGCGGCCAACGCCTACCTTGGATTGCGCGCGGGGATCACGATTGCGGCCACCTATCCCGCCGCCGTGATCGGAATGGCGCTGCTCCGGCCTCTCAAGGGTACCGTGCTCGAGGAAAATCTCTGCCGCACTGCGGGCTCGATCGGCGAATCCGTGGCCGCGGGTGCGATCTTCACGATCCCGGCGTTCGTGATGACCGGGGCCTGGCAATCGTTCCACCCCGAAGAAGCCTACTGGAAGTCCACCGCGCTCATGATGGTCGGCAGTATTGTTGGTGTGTTGTTCGTCTCGCTGGTCCGGCGCGGGATGGTTGAGGATCCCGAGCTGCCGTTCCCGGAATCGGTGGCTGCCGCCGAGATCCACAAGGCCGGACGCCGCGGCGCCGAAGCGGTGAAATACCTGCTCTATAACATCGTGATCGGAGGCACGATCTACATCCTCGGCAAATTCAAACTCTTCGCGCTGGACCACGTGTACCGTGGAATCCCGATCGGCACGCTCGGCGCGAGCAAGGTCCGCCTCGATGCCGTTGATGCCGCCAAGTCAGCCTCCGCGGGTGGATTCACCACCTTCGCCGGACCCGAAGTGAGTCCTGCCTATCTCGGTGTCGGGTTCGTGATCGGACCCAAACTCGCCGCGCTTCAGTTCTCGGGTGGCGTGCTTGCCTGGTGCGTGATGGTGCCGCTGCTGATCTTCTTCCTCGGGCCCAGCCTACAGGGCCTGTTCCCGTCGAACACCCCGACCGGCACCTGGGACGCGATGTCCACCGCCGTGTGGCGCTACGTCGTGCGCCCCATCGCCGTCGGCGGCATGATGGTCGGCGCGGCGTTCACGCTTTTCCGCATGCGCAAGAACCTGTCGGCGGGACTCGGCCGTGCCTTCGCCGAGTTGCGCGGCGCTGCTCCGGTGCCCGAGACGCTGAGCCGCACGGAGCGCTACATGAGCTCGAAGGTTGTTCTTGGGCTGATCGCCGTCATGTTCTTCGTGATGATCGGGCTCTACTACTACTTCACCTCCAGCATGGCCGCATCGCTGGTGGCCGCGCTCGTCATGATCGTCACCGGGTTCTTCTTTGCCACGGTATCGGGAAGCCTGGTCGGCTTCATCGGATCCTCGAACAATCCCATCTCCGGCCTCACCCTCTCGACGCTGATCATCGCCGCGCTGTTGATGGTCAGCCTCGGATTCCGCGGACCCCTGGGCGTCGCGGCCGTGCTGGGCGTCGCAGCGGTGGTGTGCGTCTCCTCGGCGGTCGCCGGCGAGCTTCTCCAGGACTTCAAGGTCGGCTACATTCTCGGCGGCACTCCCCGCACGATCCAGATTGTCGAGCTGGTGGCGGTGGTCGTATCCAGCCTGATCATGTACATTCCGCTCTATATCCTGAACGAAGGCGCGATTCGCGAAAGCGGGACCGGATTCGGCGGACCCAAGCTCGCCGCGCCCCAGGCCGGACTCATGGCCATGCTCGCCCAGGGCATCGTCGGCGGAGAGATGGCGTGGCCGCTTGTGGTGGTCGGAATGTTCCTCGGCGCGGTGCTCATCATGTGCCAGGTGAAGAGCCCGATGCTGGTGGCTGTCGGCATGTACCTGCCCTTCGCGACCACATTCGCCATCTTCATCGGCGGGATGACCCGCTGGCTGGCTGACACCCTGGCCCACCGCCGGGGCTTCAACGACGCCCAGCGGACCCGGGTTGAGAACGCCGGAATCCTCACCGCGTCGGGCCTGATCGCTGGCGAGGCCCTCATCGGACTTCTCTGGGCCGGCCTGCAATTTTATCCGGAATACATCGTGGACTTCGGGAACGAGTCCTACGTCTTTGGCGCCATGATCATCGTAGCGCTATGTTTGTTGATGATGTTCGTGCCGATGCGCGCGGCTGGCGATCCGAACGAGGCGGCGCCGCCCCAGGCGATGGTTTGATCGTTCGCCCGAACTTTTCTGAAGAATTTGTGAACGAAAGCGCCTGGAGCGGCGTCTAACCCGTACACCAGACCGTCCCGCCTACCTCACCCATGTCCACGCGCGCCAAGGTTTACTCATTTCTCGCAGTAGCCGCGATGCTGGGTGGCGGTTATTGGTCCGATCAGAAATACCATTGGCTCCAGGCGGCTGGAATCACCAAGAACACGAAGAATGACGGCAAGAAGGACGCCAAGAAGGGCTCCGAGCCGGAGGCCGTCCCGGTCGAACTCGCGGCCGTGAACCCGGGCCAGATCGCGGCGCACGTGTCCTCGAGTGGAAATTTGCGGGCCCTTCGCGACGTGTCGCTGGCGACACAGGGCGAGGGCATCGTCGAAAAGGTCATGGCCGAAGAAGGCGACTTCGTCAAAGAAGGCCAGGTGCTTGTCCAGATCGACGAGAAGCCCATCCGGATCCGGCTTGAATTGACCCGGCAGCGGCTGGCGCAGGCGCGCGCCCAGATCGACAAGGCCAAGGTCCGCGAGGAAAAAGCCAAGGTCCAGATCGAGCATTACGAAAAGGAGTACGACCGCTACAACAAGGCGCACAAGCAGGGCCTCATCAGCGAGACCGAGGCCGAGCGGCGCCGCCTGCAGCGCGACGAGTACATCCAGGACGCCAAGCTGGCCGTCGCCGAGATCGCCGAGCTGAACCACCGCGTGAGCGAGCTGCAATCGGAGATCGCGCAGGCCGAACTCGACCTGTCGCGGTTGCAGCTTAAAGCTCCGTTCGCGGGATACATCACGCGCCGGACGGTGGAACTCGGCCAGCGAGTCCGCGCTATGGAGGCGATGTTCAACCTGGGCGCGTTTTCTCCCCTCTATGCCGACATATTTGTTCCGGAGCGCGAGGCGCGTGGCGTGCGTCCCGGCCAATCCGCGGTCATCCGGCTGGGCGCGGACGACAAGCAAGTGGTTGCGGGACGCGTGCAGCGGTTGAGTCCCGTGGTGGACCAGTCGTCCGGCACGGTCAAGGTGACCATCGAAGTTCCACCCGCGGGCGCCAACTTCCGGCCGGGCGCCTTCGTGCGGGTCGACGTCCGGATTGACGTCCGGGACGGAGTGCTGCTGATCCCCAAGCGGGCCGTGATCGAAGAGGACGGCGAGAGCTACGTATTTGTGGTCGACTCGGGTAAGGCGAGCCGGAAGAAGGTCGGCATCGGATACGAATCGGAAGGGATGATCGAGGTCCGCTCGGGGGTGAAAAACGGGCAGCAAGTGGTGATCGCCGGACAGGGCGGACTCAAGGAAGGCTCGAAGATCAAGGCGAGCAAGGGGTAGGCCATGAACTGGGTTCAGGGCTCGATCCGGCGTCCGGTCACGGTGTCGATGTTCGTCATCGCCGTGATGCTGTTCGGCTGGGTGTCGCTCGGCCGCCTGCCGCTGAACCTGCTGCCTGACATCTCATATCCGTCGCTGACCGTGCAGACCGACTATCTCGAAGCCGCACCGGAAGAAGTCGAGGACATCGTCACCCGGCCCATCGAAGAAGCGGTGTCGGTTGTACCCGGGCTCACACGGGTCAGCTCAGTTTCGCGTCCCGGCCAGTCGGAAGTGATTCTCGAATTTGCGTGGAAGACAAACATGGATCTGGCCGTGCTCGAGGTTCGCGAGAAGCTCGACGCAGTGAATCTGCCGCGTGACGTGCGCCGCCCCGTGCTGCTGCGGTTTGATCCATCCAACGACCCGGTGATGCGCATCCAGGCGACCGGGTCTACCAGTCTGAGCAAGCTCCGGTACATCGCCGAAAAGGAGATCAGGCGAGGACTCGAATCGGTCGACGGGGTCGCGGCGATCAAGGTGCTCGGCGGGGTCGAAGAGCAGATCCGCATTGAGATCGATGAGAAGAAGCTCGGCGAAGTGGGAATCCCGATCACCGACGTGACGCGTGTGCTCGGCCAGGAGAACTTGAACCAGGCATCGGGCAGCCTCTACGATCTCGACGCCAACTACATGGTCCGCGTGCTGAACCAGTTCCGCACAGTCGAGGAAATGCGCGGCGTCGTCCTCCGCGACCAGGGCGGCCGGAAGGTGCTGCTGAGCGACGTGGCGCGCGTGACGCGCGGTGGCAAGGACCGCGAGACGATCACGCGTCTCAACGGCAAGGAGAGCGTCGAACTGGCCGTCTACAAGGAAGGCGATGCCAACGCTGTGACCGTGTCGCGCGGGGTGTTGTCGCGCATCAACGCCATGAAGAACAGCAAGGTATTCCCGCAGGATGTCACGCATGAGGTCGTCTTCAACCAGGCGCAGTTCATCGAGGCCGCGATTAACGACGTCTTGCAGTCGGCATGGATCGGCGGACTGCTTGCCGTGGTGGTGTTGTTCCTGTTCCTGCGCCAGGCCGGGCCCACGGTGATCATCTCGCTCGCGATTCCCGTATCGATCCTGGCGACCTTCGCCGCGATGTATCAGACCGGCATCACGCTGAACCTGATGTCGCTCGGTGGAGTGGCGCTTGGGGTTGGCATGCTGGTCGACTGTTCGATCGTGGTTCTCGAGTCGGTGGACCGCCATCGCATCCCTGGCGCGGATCTGCGTGAAGCGGTGTTCCGTGGGACTCAGGAAGTGGGCATGGCGATCACCGCGTCGACACTCACCAACATCGCCGTGTTCCTGCCAATGATCTTCGTGGAGGGCATCGCCGGGCAGCTCTTTAAGGATCAGGCCGTGACGATCACCTACACGGCGGTGGCGGCGCTGCTGGTGGCCCTGACGCTGATTCCGATGCTGCTCGCGTTCCGGATGAAACCCGCCGATCCGGCGTTTGTACCCGCCACGGGCGCGGTCGAAGGCCATCGTCCGTGGGTGGCCAAGGCGGTCAACGTGTGGAGGTTCTTCGCCTACGACATTCTCGCGGTGCTGCTCACCGACATCCGGCGCCTGTTCCGCTTCATCGGGAAGATCCTCGGATTCCTGGTGATGCCGCTGGTGAACCCCTGGAATCGCGCCTACGCGCGGCTGGCAGCGGGATACCCGAATCTCCTCGAATGGTCTCTCGACCACAAGTTCAGTGTCGGAGTGCTCACACTGGCGATGTGCGGGCTGGCGGTGTTCCTGGCGCGCGGCCTCGGCGGCGAGTTGATCCCTCCGATGACACAAGGCGAGTTCGCCTTTGAGATCCGCCTGCCTGAAGGCCGCGCCGTCGAGCAGACCAGCCAGGTGATGCACCGCATCGAGCAGCGTGTGAAGGAAGACCCGGCGATCAAACTGGTGTTCTCCTCGGTCGGCGGAAGCAACAAGAACCAGTTCGCCCGGGATCTCCGTGAGCAGCATGTCGCCCAGCTTCACGCGGTGATGAAGAACAAGAGCGACCAGGCTGGCGAGGAGGCCGCGATCGACCGCGTCCGCACAGTGCTCCGCGAGTATCCCGACGTGACGTTCAGCTTCTACCGGCCGGCGTTGTTCAGCTTCAAGACGCCGGTGGAAGTGGAAGTGTACTCCGAACAAATGGACTCGATGCGCCAGGGCGCCGAAATCGTCGCGCGGCGTCTCCAGCGCATTGCCGGCCTGAGCGACATCGTGACATCAGCGCGGATGGGCAGCCCGGAGATCCAGGTGAAGTTCGATCGCGACAAGCTCAACCGGCTGGGACTGGATGAGACGCAGGTGGCCAGTGTCCTGCGCAACAAGATCCGCGGTGATGTCGCCTCGCGCTACCGCGAAGAGGACAAGCAGATCGAGATCCTGGTGCGCGCCGGAGAAGCGGACCGCAACACGGTGGAGGATGTGCGCAACCTCATGATTCAGGGTGGACGCGCGGGCCAGCCGGTGACCATCACGGGTCCCAACGACGAAGGCCGCGCGCGGACAACGGATCCGCTCGCGCCGGATACCCGCACTTCAGCGCTGGATTCGCAACAGCAACAGCAGCCGCAGCAGGCAGGCCAGCAACAACAGCAACAGCAGGCGCAGCGCCAGGTTCCGATCCGCTTGGGCAGCGTGGCCACCGTGGTGACACAACGGGGCCCGAGCGAGGTTCGCCGCATCCGCGGCCAGCGCGCGGCGGTGGTTTCGGCCAATCTGACCGGCCGCGATCTGACGACCGTCACTCAGGAGATCCGCACCGAGTTGCAGCGGGCGCGCGAGGAGTTGCCACCGTTCACCACTGTCGCGCTCGGGGGCCAGAATGAGGAAATGGAGTCAAGCTTCCAGAGCCTGAAGCTGGCACTGGTGCTGGCCGTGTTTCTCGTCTACATCGTGATGGCGTCGCAGTTTGAGTCGCTCGTGCATCCGCTGCTGATACTGTTTACGGTGCCGTTGGGCGCGGTGGGCGTGGTTTATGCGCTCGCACTGACCGGTACGACTTTCAACATCATGGTGTTCCTGGGTGCGATCATTCTCGCCGGGATCGTGGTGAACAACGCGATCGTGCTGGTGGACTACGCGAATCAACTGCGCGATCAGGGCCGTCCGGTGCGTCAGGCGCCGGTGGAGGCGGGCGGAGTGCGGCTGCGCCCGATCCTGATGACCACGCTGACCTCGATTCTCGGGCTGGTCCCGATGGCTTTGGGTTGGGGCGAAGGCGCCGAGGTCCGTGCGCCGATGGCAATCACCGTGATCGGTGGAATGGCACTGTCGACGCTGCTCACGCTGGTGATCATCCCGGTGCTCTATGAGCTCGTGAGCGGGCACAGGCCAGTCGCGGCGCAGCAGCCGTCCGCGGCCCCCGGTTTAGGTCTGACGCAGGCAGGTGACTAATGCAGGAACTCGAACGCGGACAGTCCCACGGCGGGGGCGCGGCAAGCTTTTCCATCCGGCATCCGGTTACGGTGTGCATGGCGCTGCTGGCGCTCATGGTACTGGGCTTCGTGGCGATCACGAAGATCCCGCTCGTGCTGCAGCCCAACATCAGCTTCCCGTTCCTGGAGGTTTACGTTCCCTACCCGAATGCCTCGCCCGGCCAGGTGCTCGAATCGATCGCCAAACCGGTGGAGGAGGCGCTCGCGACGATCCCGGGTGTTCAGCGCATGTCGTCGTTCTCCGGCCGCGACAGCGCCTGGATCAATCTCGAATTCGGCTGGGGCCACAACGTGGAACTGCTGCGGACAGAGATCCGCGACAAGCTCGACCAGATTCGCGGAGAGCTTCCTTCCGACGCCGACCGGACGAGTGTCCAGACCTGGGGCACGAACGACTTCCCCGTGATCGAGGGCAGCATCAACTCGCCGGTGGATCTGCGCAACGCGCAGGAGTTCATCGACACCAAGATCCGCAAGCCGCTGTTGCGGGTGCCGGGCGTGGCCGATGTCGAGATCTGGGGTTCGCAGAACCGCGAGGTGGAGATCTACTTGCGCTTGGACGACGTGCTGCGCCATGGGGTGGACGTGGGCTCTTTGTTCCGCCGCCTGAATGCGGCCAATGTGGACGTGACTTTAGGGCCGGTGCTCGATGGCGGACGGCGCTTCCAGGCGCTGCGCCGTGGAACGATCGACTCGTTTGAACAGATCCGGACGTTCCCCGTGAACGCCAAGGGCGTCCAGTTGCACGAGGTGGCCGACATCCTGTTCGATGTTCCGCGGTCGGATTTCGGGCGTCATCTGAACGGCAAGTACGCGGTCGGGTTCGGCATCCGCAAGGCCTCAGAGGCCAATACGGTTGAAACGGTGGATCGCGTCAAGGCGAAGCTCGAGGAGATGAACTCAGATCCGTCGCTGCGGGGCGCGAATCTTCAGATCTGGTTTGATTCCGGCCATGAGATCGTGCGGGCGTTGAGCGGGCTGCTCGAGTCCGGCATCGTTGGATCGCTGCTGTCCTTGGTGATCCTGTTCTTGTTCCTGCCGCGGCTGGGTCCGACGCTCGCCATCAGCTTTTCGATTCCGTTCTCGATGATCGCGGCGGTGGGGTTCCTGTACATGATCGGCAAGAGCCTGAATGTGCTGTCGATGATGGGGCTCATGCTCGCCTCAGGCATGCTGGTCGACAACGCGGTGGTGGTGATGGAGGCGATCTACCAGAAGATCGAAAAGGGCGAGGGCCGGATCGCGGCGGCGGTGTCGGGAACGCGTGACGTGCTGATCGCCGTGGTGGCCTCGACGCTCACCTCGATCATCATTTTCATCCCGCTCGTGTTTGGCAAGGAGACCAACTACTCGGTGTTCCTTTCCGACACCGGTGCTTCGATCATGATTTCGCTGATCTGTTCGTTGTTCGTGTCGCTGACGTTCATTCCCCTGGCGGTGGCAAGGATTCTGGGCAACGACATGAATACGGCGCCAGGATGGGTGGAGGCTTTGGGGCGGAAGTTTCCATGGAAGTTCGGCGGGATCGCGTGGTATCAGCGGTGCGTCGGTTGGGCGCTCCGGAGGCGCTTTCTCACGGGTGCGGTGCTCGTTCCCGCGGTGTTTTTCGGTTCGATGAAGCTGCTGGGCAGTCTGCCGGACAATTCCCCCGATGCGCAGGATCTGCAGGATCTCAATATCAACTACGAGTTCACCGAGAACTATCATTACAAGAAGATCGAGCAGAGCTATGTGGCTCCGGTGGAGGCGTTCCTGCTGGGCAACAAGCCGAAGTTCATGATCAAGGACGTGATGACCTGGTATAGCAACAACAACGCCAACACACGGGTCTACTTTGACAAGGACAAGCTGACGCTCGATGGATTGAAGAAGGTCCGCGAGGAGATTCAGAAAGGGCTGCCGGTGGTCCCTGGCGCGAACATCAATCTCGGTCGGCAGGAGGGTGCACAGTCGCAGACCTGGCTTGAGGTCAACTTGTACGGCGACGACGCGACGGAGCTGATGAATCTCGCGCGCGAGGCCAAGACGCGGTTGAAGAAGCAGCCGGGATTCGTCGAGGTCCACACGGATGCCGATCGCGGACAACGCGAGGTGCAGATCCGCGTCGACCGGACGCTGGCGCGCAAGTACGGCGTGTCGCCGCAGTTGTGCGAACCGGAGACATCCTTGACAAGTGTGCCGGTGGGCGGTTGACACAAACGAAGGGTAACCGGGGGACAGCGGTTAAGCTGGGGGATGCCCTGGCGAGAGGTGAGC
>VFZX01000184.1 GCA_016871015.1 Acidobacteriota bacterium
GCCTTGTGCTGAGCAGCGCTGCCCAAGTGTCGCGGATCCCACGACACGAGCCCGCTGAGTCAAAGGGATATCCACCTGTCCGGATTTCGATCCGGCAGGCGGGAAGCGCCGCCGCATTCGTTCCGGATCCGAACCAAGTTGTTCAGACGGACGATTTCATTTTCTTCTCGAACCTGTTGCCACGGGATGTCGCGGTGCTTTTTGATGGCAACGCCCTGGTGACGGTGCAGGCCAGGGATGAGTCCAGCGCGTTTCAGGTTGCCCAGTCCGGGAACCATGTGGTGAGCAGCAGCGATACAACCATCCGGGCGGCCACCATTGGCGTGGCGGACCAGTTGGTCCGGATCCTGCCCGGCCAGCCCATCTCCTTCGACCCGGTCACCATCACCGCCGGACAATTCCTTCGCTGGGAGAACGATACGGACGTCCCGCAGACATTAGTGTCCGCCACGCCCGGCGCGCCTTTCCCAACCAGCCCTGTTCCATCAATGAACTGGTCGGGAATTGCGCAATTCCCAACAGCGGGAACTTTCAACTACCACGCCCTGAGCGATTCCGCAGCCCAGGGTGTTGTAACCGTGACTGCCGCCGCCGTAGGAGGAGCCAATGGCTGACACAACCACGCCATCCCGCCGGGACTTCCTGATGAAAGCGGTCGCCGCGGCAATGGCGGCTCCGCTTGGTTCGCAGACTCCGAATACCTGCGTCGCGCAGTGCGTCGCACCCCCAGGAACCGGGACGAATTGCGGACTCGGCTTGGTGCCCGTGGGCGAGATCCGCAGCAAGAATGGAGTCTTGCGGGCCGTCCTCGGGCTGAAGGCCGAACGCCGCAGCGTGCCCTATTGGAACGCGGGGGCCGATTCGTTCGACTGCCGCGTGCTCCGCTTACGCGCCTACGAGGCCTGGGAAGGATTCTCGCTCGATCCCAACAACCTCAAAACGAAGGCCGGCGTGGCCTGGCCCGGTCCGACGTTCCGGGCCGAAGTGGGCGACCTCGTTCAGATCCTTTTCCTGAACCGGATCGACGAGCGCGAGTTGCCCAAGACTGAAACTCGGAACAACTGCGACATCACCAAGAACACGTCGGGCGCGCAGATTTACCCGAAAGAGGTCCAGACGTCGGGTACGCCCCCAATCGTTCAGAAGACCGATGCGTACCCGAATTGCTTCCATGGCTCAAACACCACCAACATGCACTTCCACGGGTTCCACGTGACTCCCGACGGATTCGGCGATAACGTGCTTGTGCAAGTCGTCCCGCGTCCACGGGCCATCGTCGAACGCAATGCCGTGGCGATGTTTGAAACGCTGGCGCAGCATCCGGATTGGGGACACTACAAGCAAAACCCCGCACTTGGAAAGACGTTCAAGTCGTTCCGCAAGCGCGCCACGACGAAAAACCTTGCCAAGGACCTGGTGGACCACAACTCCAGAATGGAAGGCGAGGGCAGATTTCCACAGTTCTGGGATGGATACTTCCCCTACAATTTCCGGATCCCGAAGGCCGATGATCCGGGAATCGTGATGGGCCAGGCGCCGGGCACGCATTGGTACCATGCCCACAAGCATGGATCCACCGCGTTGCATCTGTTGAATGGATTGGCGGGAGTTTTCGTGATCACGGGCGCCTACGACCGCGAGATTCAAACGGCGCTTCCCAACATCCAGGAGCAGGTTCTGCTGCTGCAGCAGTTCGCCGAGTCCCCCAACCTGCTCATGGGCTCCGGCGGCCCGCCTACCTTGCAGGTGAACGGGCAGCTCCAGCCGGTGATCAACATGCAACCCGGCGAGATTCAACTGTGGCGCATCGTGCACGGAACAGTCCAGGCCAACGCGATTCAGAATTTCGTGTTCTCCGGGCCGGCGGGAACTCCCAAGTTCCGCCAGATCGCGCAGGACGGCGTTCAGTTCGCGTTCGAAAACTATCAGGCCAACCAGAACAACTCGTCGTTCACCTTGGCGCCAGGCAACCGCGTGGACCTGTTGGTGCAAGCTCCCCAATTGCTGCCCGGGCAGAGTTCGTCGGATTCGGTTCTGATCTTTGGGCCCGCGGGATCCAAGCCTCCAACTCCATCGGGCTCCAACACGCTGCTGCGGATCCACGTCGCGAGTGCGTCCCCGCCGCGGCCCGTACCCACGCAGTTTCCCGCGAACTGGAACACCAAGGCCGGCTACATCCAACTCCCGAAGTTCCTCGACGATCTCCCCGGCCCGCCGCCGATCCGCCGCAATGTGTTTTTCCAGATGGCTGGCGGCCCGGGCGGCCCGCCAACGTTCTACATCGACAACAAGCAGTTCAGCGAAACCGACGTCGACAAGACGATGATGCTCGGCACGGTGGAGGAGTGGACCGTCTGGAACATGACCCCGATCGTCCACCCGTTCCATATCCACGTGAATCCGTTCCAGGTGACCGCGATCCAGGCTCCGGCGTCAGGAAACTTCAGTCCGAAAGCCCTGCCAGCCCCTTGGGTCTGGTGGGACACCTTCGCTCTGCCGCCGGGCGCAAACGACGCCAGCGGCAAGTTCGTTCCCGGGAGCATCACCTTCCGCACGCGCTTTTCTGATTTTGCCGGAATGTTCGTGTTGCATTGCCACATTCTCGCGCACGAGGACCGCGGCATGATGCAGTTGCTGCAGGTGGTGAGCAACAAGACAAACGTCCGCCATCATTGACGGCCGCCTAGGCTATAGGCTTCGACGGGATCGTATCGGCTGGTCCCACGGGCCGGTGATCGCGAGAGTGATCCCGGGCGTCTGAATGTTGACGAACAGCGTGGTGCCATCGGGAGAGAAGCAAGCGCCTGCCATCTCGTCGCTAGCACCCACCCGATTCCGTCCAAAGGGAAACACGTCGCCGCGCGGCGTAACGCCCACGATGGAGTTGGGACTCGGGCCGTCTTCGGTGAGGTAGATGTCGCCCCACGGCGCGACCGTCAGGTTGTCGGCGTTGTCGACGAGGTCTCCGTCGTTGGGCTCGATGAAGAGTTCGAGCTTGCCCGGATAGCGCTCTTCTTCGCAGCGGCCTTCAAAGGGGCTCGGCACGTACCGGAAAATCTGACCCTTACGAGCTTGACCGCCGTCGGTGCAGGCGAAGTAGAAACCCTCGCGCGACGCCCAAATGCCTTCGCCGCGCGAAAAGAGCGCCGCGCCTTTCGCGAATCCCTGCGCGCGGAGGTCGTCGCCAGGCGAGGTGACGTCTTCAATGTCCACCCAGTGGCAGTCGAACGTCTGGGTGAGCGGCATGGCGCGCCCGGTGTAGTTGCGCGTGTCGAAGCTCGCCCGCTCGCGAATGGCGAGGGCCTGGAGCGCGCCGCCATGGATCACCGAATTCGGCCGGCTCGGGATGTAGCGATAGAACAGTCCGTCACCGCGGTCCTCGGTCTGATAAACGATCGACGTGCGCGGATCCACTGCGATCGCCTCGTGATTAAAACGGCCCATCGCGATCAGAGGCCGCGGCTCCTCGAGTCCCCTCGTTGCCCGCGCCGTGACTTCAAAGTTGTAGCCGTGGTCCTTCTCGAAGTTGCCGGTCGCCCGCTGGTCGCTCTCTTCGCAGGTGATCCAGGTGCCCCAAGGGGTAATGCCCCCCGCGCAATTCCGCACCGTTCCGACCAGGCTCAGATACGAGCTGACCAGCCGATTGTTCTTCGTGTCGTAAACCAGTGTCGAGGTGCCGCCGAGACTGGGCGCTACGCCGCGGCCGGGATCATAGATGAGAGACTTGTCGGTCTTCTGATAAAGCTGCGCATTGTTGAGGAAGGGCCCCGCATTCGTCGCGCCCGCATCCAGCTCATGGTTACGAACCAGGATCGTCAAGCCGTCCGGGCCCGGGAAGGCGCCCATGCCATCGTGTAAGGAAGGAACGAAGTAGCCGTCGTCCATGGCCTCGCCGGTTCGTGAAAAGGCGTGGTAGGTAAAGCCATCCGGCAGATCAATGATCCCGGCGGGGTCCGGCTGGAGGGTTCCGTAGGAGAACGGGCGCACGTCGCAGACGGGTTGTTGCGCGGCGGCGGTCCGGAGCCCGGCAAAGGCGAGCGACACAGTGGAAAGAAACTGACGGCGTTTTATAGGTGAAAGGTTAACAGATCTGAACTCAGTAGCGCTCCAATGAGCGGCACTCACGCCAAACTTTTCATGCTTCCGAAGCCAGTCGAGAAGTTGTCCACGGGCTTGGCCCGGCGGGAACTTCTCCGGAGCGAACGGAGGCTCCGCAGATCAGAACTTGTAGTGAAGGCCCAGTTGCATGACGCGCGACGCATTTCCTGGAGCAAGCGATCGGATCTGCGCGATGTTCGGTGCGCCTCGTCCTGTGGCCGGCAGACCGAACGCGGGACGGTTCTCCACGTTCAGCATTTCGGCTCGGAACTGCAAGCGTTGGCCTTCGACGACCGGGAAGTCCTTCAGAATGGATAGATCCATGCTGATGGCCCCAGGACCAAAGCCGGAAGTGCGTCCCGCATTGCCGAACGTGAACTCCCTCGGCTGGGCGAAAGCAGCCGGGTTGAACCAGCCATTAATCTTCCCGTCCCGAGAACGGCCGCCTTCGATCCTGGCCACACCCACCACGTTCGGCCGCTGCGCCTCGGCGAATGCGTTCGTGCGGTTGGTCTGCTCGACCATTCCGTACGGCGCCCCGGTTCGCATCTCGAGAATGTATCCGAGAGACCAGCCCCCGGCGACGCCATTGAGCACCCGGCCGCCCGGCGCGAACCGGCGCCCGCCGCCGATAGGAAGCTCGTATACGGAACTCCAGATGAAACGGTGTGAAAGATGGTTGCCCGACAGACCGCGGTCCGCGCGGCGGTCGTAGAAGTTCGCGAACCCGCTTCCCGGACTGCCGCCGAGCTCCGCGCGCGCCTCCATGTCATCAATGAATCGCGACCACGTGTAGTTGGCTTGGAAGTGCAGTCCGCCTGAGGCGCGCTTGTCGACCTTCAGGTTCATGCCGTGGTATGTCGAATTGCCAACCGCGGCCATCATCACCTGCACATCGCTGAACTGCGGGAACGGCCGGCGAATCTGCGCGTTTCCCGGCCCCATCAGTTCCGGCCGGACTTGATTGATACTCTGGTTCGTGGGCCCTGCGAGTTTGTGGCCGAGCGTGCCGATATAACCCAGTTCCACCAGCATGTTGAACCGGAGTTGCCGTTGGATGTTGAAGTTGAACGTCTGCAGATAGCCGTTGCGGCGGTCGCCTGGCTCGAGGAAAAGCACCGAGGTCGACGGCGGCTGCCCGACGCGAACCGCACCGAAGCTGGCGTTGAGTTCCTGTTCGCCGGGAACTCTGAGCGCGGGCAGCCCGTCTTTCAACAGGAACGCCGGAGTCAGCCCGTTGTCGGGAGAAACGAAGGATCCGAGGACGCCGAATCCGAGCGACGGATCGAAGGCCACGTTGTTGTTGTACGCAGCCACGTAGGTGACTGCTCCCCCGCCTCGCACCACCCAGTTGTCGCCGATCTTCCAGGCGAAGCCGGCGCGGGGTCCGAAGTTGTTGAGATCGTGATTGTGGGCGAACTTGCCGAGCCCGTTGCGGCCTGAAAAGGTCACCACTCCGGGGGTTCCCGAGACCGGATTGATGGCCGACCGGTCAAAGCTGTTCTGGCGGTTGCCGAGAGTTTCCCAACGCGGTTGATCGTAGTCCCATCGTAGGCCCAGGTTTAACGTCAGGCCGCGAGACACCCGCCAGTCATCCTGTGCGAACAGGCCCGTATAGTCGGCGCGTGTGCGCAGCGGCAGCGCCTCCTGCCGGAAGCCTTCGCGGGTCCAACCGAGCAGGAGCGCTCCCAGGCCATCGTTGGTGGGAACTGAGTTGAAGCTGAACCGTCCGCCCGCGGTTCCGAAAAAGTAGTCGGTATTGGAATCCTTGCGATAGTCACCGCCGTACTTGATCGTGTGCTTGCCGCGTATCAGGGTCTGGTTGTTCGTAAACACGGTCGAACGGATGGGATCCTGTGCGCGATCCTGCCGGTTGCCGTTGCCGAACTGCGTGAGGCCCTCCACTTCGAGCCGTGGAACGTAACGGGCGTTGGTTCCCCTCAATCCGATTCGTTCCGCGAGGCCGCTGTCGCGCCCGCCGTGCCACTGCGGAGCCACGCGCCGCACCCAGCTCAGGCGGAACTCGTTGATCCAGGTGGGCGAGAAGTTCCGAAACCAGGTGCCGGAGAGGTTTTGGTAGGTCGTGTCGAGCAGTTGGTGGAACGAGTCGATGCCCGGCGTCGGGAAGATGGGACCGCGGTTGTTCTTGCTGTCGCTGGCAAGGATGCGTCCGTAGATACGATCCTTGACCCCGAAAACGTGGTCGACGCGCCCGACGTAGTTATTCGATGGCTGGTCCTGCGTTTGCGGGGCGCGGTAGTTGTTGTTGCGCGTGGGGCGGCCGTCGATGTTCGGTTCGGGAAACAGCAGGGCGAGTTGCGATCCCACCGGATCCAGACGGCTGGCTGGAACGATATTGTTCGGGAACGGCACATTGGCCGCCGGATCGCGCACCGTGCGTCCGAACGCGCGCAGGTCGCCGCGAGTTTCCGCGCGCGTGGGGACGTTGACGATGCGCGTGAACTCCCGTTTGTTCCGCAGCCCCTCGTAGTTGAAGAAGAAGTGAGTTTTGTCGCGCCGGACCGGTCCGCCGATGCTGCCTCCGTACAGACCATAGCGCAGCTTCTCTTTGCCCGCCGCGAAGAACGTACGGGCATCGAACGCATCGTTGCGGATGAACCCGTAGCCCGAGCCGTGGAATGCGTTCGTGCCGGACTTGGTGGTGACCTGAACCACTGCGCCTCCCGTGCGGCCGAGTTCGGCCGCGTAGTTGCTCACGCTCACGTTGAACTCCTGCAGCGATTCGATGGGCGGATCGAAGAATGGTTCGGGTGTATCGACACTGACGTTCTGAATCAAGCCTCCATCCACTGAGAACATGTTCTCCGCGCCTCGTCCGCCCGCCGCCGCCCTGCCCTGGTCATTGCCGATCGGCGTGATGAACCCCGTGAGCTTGACCAGTTGCAACGCGCGCCGGTTGATCAGCGGCATGTTCGCGATCGTGCGGTTTTCGATCACGAGTCCAACCGCCGACGACTCCGACTGCAACAGCGGCACGCTCGCCTCCACTGTGACGCTCTCCTGGACCGATCCGAGTTCGAGGGCGAAGTCAAGGCGTGCCTGCACCGCGGTTTCGAGCACGATGCCAGTGCGGACGTACCGCTTGAAGCCGGGCGCTTCCGCCGTGAGTTCGTACACGCCGGGCTTGACCAGCAGGAACAAATAGCCGCCGTCGCCGCTGGTCACCGCCTGCCACGATTCACCGGTGCCTTGATTGGTCAATCGCATCTGGATCTGAGGAATCAGTGCGCCGGAGCCGTCCGTGGCACGGCCGCTGAGCGAGGAGAGTTGGCTTTGGGCGCCGAGGACGGCGCATAGCATCAGTGCCGCTACTGCAGCGCGCGAGAGAAAGAGCATGCGGTTTCGTGTCATGTCAGACTCCTTCCGAAAAGGCCGTTTGCTTCCGTAGATAATGAGATTAGACTACCAAAGTAGACTGCGGCTCGCATTACGATCCCGCCATGCACCATGCGCGGACTGGTGTAAAATGAAGACGGAACTTCGAGAAAGGGGGGCGTAACGGCTTCGACGGGATTGTATCGACGTGGTGAGGCGTGCCGGGTTCCGAGCTCCCGTAAAACGATCGGAAAACCTAAACTGCCAACACGCAGTTTGCCTACGCTGCCTAATTAGGTAGCGCGCTCCGGGTTTCAGGCCCGCATGGAATCTAGCGAGCGTCATATGGCGGGATTGGCCAAAGGCTTCGGTCCGTAGCCGGCGGCTGAAATCCAACCGGGCTAGGCCACCGCCCGTATTGCCGGTTCTGAAGCGGGGGCCAACATCCTAGAACCGGATACGCACGTAGGCTTGTCATCTTGAGCTTTCTCGGACGCGGGTTCGACTCCCGCCGCCTCCACCAATTTTTCATGCTCCCGGAACCGGTCCCGAAGATGTCCACGGGTTTGGCCAGGCGGGAACTTCTCTGGTGCGCCGCGGCCGGGCTGCCGCGCCTGGCGGCAGAACCGGGACTGCCACGCACCCGCACGGCTGCCGTGCGTTGCGAGGTGGATGTCCCAGGCTCCCCGGTATCGCTCTGGCTGCCGGTTCCGAAGTCCGACGCCTGCCAGACGATTGATGAGCTGCGGATTTCCGGACTGGACCGCCACGAAATTCACGATGGCCCGGTGGACTCAAACCGCTACTTGTTCGCCAAGGTCCCCGGCAGCCGGACTGTTGGAATGGAGTTCCGATTGGCCCGCACCGAGCGGCTTCCCGGAACCAGTTCACCGGTCGCCGGCCAGCCGTCCCCTACCTGCTGTACCGGCCCGGACCGCTTGGTCCCCCTCGACGCGCGCATTCGCGGCTGGGCGCAGGATGTCGTCCAACAGGCGCGAGCCCGCACGGATCTCGAAAAAGCGCGCGCCATCTACGAACACGTTGTCAGCACGGTGAAGTACGACAAGTCCGGCCAGGGCTGGGGCCGCGGAGACATCTACTACGCCTGCGACACCCGGCGCGGCAACTGTTCGGATTTCCACGCGATCTTCATCGGATACGCGCGCGCCGTTGGGATCCCCGCCAAGTTCGTAATCGGGCTGCCGTTGCCGCCAAACCGCGGCTCTGGAGCGATTGCCGGCTACCACTGTTGGGCGGAGTTCTTCACCAAAGACACCGGCTGGGTCCCCGTGGATGCCTCGGAGGCCGCCAAGGATCCCGCCCGCCGCAAGTACTTCTTCGGTGCGCTTGACGAAGACCGCGTCGAGCTGAGTCAAGGCCGCGATCTGGTCTTGACTCCCCGCCAAACCGGCGCCCCCCTGAATTTCTTCGTGTATCCCTACGCGGAGAGCGCGGGACAGCGCGTCGACCTGAGCTTCCGCTACACCTACCAGGATCTGCCGCCGCCTGCAAGCCGGTAGGCCCCGGCTACCACAGCCAGCTCAGCCACGCTGCACCCGATCCTCGACTGGAACATGCATGATCCGGGCAAGCTGACGCGCCCGTGCCCGGCATCTCTCGGTCTCAGCCGTTGACTCGGCACACAAGACCAGGTCGCTGCTGGAGGATTCAGCGGTCACCGTGACGGACGGCCGTTTGATCCGGCCACCGGAGGCGGAATCCTCAATCCGCAGGCGTTTGAAATGGGAATAAGGGTACCGCGACTCCGTTCGTACCAGCAGAAAATCAGTCCTGCGAACCAATTGCCGCTGGGCGGCATCAACGTGGTAGACCACGCGGCCGAGGGCGAGCCACCAGCCGATCGAAAGGAAGGGAATCCCGATGATCGCCGCCAGGGCCAGTCCCGGCAGACTTCCCAAAAACGAGGACTTTCCCATCACTGCGTCATAGCCGAACCGGGCGGCAGGCCAAAGGAAGATTTTGACGCCCGCCACGCCCAGCAGGAGTCCGGCGATCAGGCCAGGGATCGAGCGATCGATCAGCGTCCAGCGAGGAGTTTCCTGCATGCCCATTCCATAAGGCGCAAACCACTCGCGGAACCGATCATCACTGCCCGAAGAATTTCGATCTGGAACAGGAATTACGCATGACCAGCCCGGCCCAGCGGACCTCATCGGCAAGACGCTGGCCTTCTCCGATCGGGGAAGTACCGGTCCGGAAATTCTGGACTACCCGCCGAACGCCTCGCGCAGTACTTCCAGGCTCTTTGGCACCGCAACCGCCGGGTCCTGCTTCCCCTCCATCTCGAGCGACACCCAGCCACGGAAATTGTGCTTCCGCAGAATCCCCGCGATGCGCTTGTAGTCCAGATCCAGCGTGTACCACTCGCCGCCGCCGGAGTAGGTCTTCGCCTGCACGATCGAGGCGTGTGGAGCCAGCAGCTCGATTCCTGGATAGGGATCGCCGGCGTAGTTGCCCGTGTCCAGATTGACGCCGAGCCAGGGCGAGTTCACCGCCTTCCAAATTCGAATCACGTTGGCCGGATCCGTTGTCAGCCCCCAATGGTTCTCAAGCGCCAGCACCACACCCGCCCGCTCCGCATGAGGCAGACACTGCTGGATGCTGTCGATGCACCAGTCCAACGCGTTGCTGTTGGTGTAGCCGGTGAGCGGCGGCTCGTTTCCCTTCACCTTCATCAGATCATCGAACTTCGGAATGGTTCCCCAGCGCCCCGAGTTCAAGCGGATACAAGGGATGCCCAGCGACGCCGCCAGGTCAATGCAGCGCCGGGTGTGATCCACGTTCTGCCTGCGTACCGCCGCATCGGGCGACACGAAATTCTGGTGAATCGACAGCATGTACAGGTCCAGCCCGAGCGCGAACGCCTGCCGCTTCAACTGATTCACATACCCGGGTGTCTCGTCCCGCATCTGCCGGTGCAGGATCTCCACTCCATCGAATCCCAGCCGGGCCGCGTCGTCCAAGACCTTCTCCACCGGATACTTCTCCGTCTTGAAATGCCAATACGAATACGTGGACACGCCCAGCTTGTTCCGGCGGGGCAGGGCAGCGGCCAATGCGGCGATGAGGGACCGGCGGGTCATTGTATCAGCATACAGTCCCCGTAGGAATAGAAGCGATAGCGCTCCCGCACCGCGTGCTCATATGCAGCGCGGACCAGCTCCCAGCCGCCGAACGCCGCCACCAGCAGCAGCAGGCTCGACCGGGGAAGGTGGAAGTTGGTGAGCAGCGCGCCCGCCACCTGGAACCTGTGGCCCGGCGCAATGAACAGCGACGTGTCCCCCGACCCTGGCCGCCCTCCTGTGGTCTCCACCGTGCGGCATGAGGTGGTTCCCACGCACACTACCCGCCGCGCGGCGAGGATCCCACGCGACGCCTCTTCAGATACCGAGAAGCGTTCCGCGTGCAGCTTCACTTCTCCCACGTCATCTTCCTTGACCGGCTGAAACGTGCCCAGGCCGACATGCAGTGTCACGCGTGCGATCTCCACCCCGCGCGCCCGGCACGCATTGAGGACCGGGGGAGTGAAATGCAGACCGGCGGTCGGCGCGGCCGCCGAGCCCGGCTCCTGCGCGTAAACCGTTTGGTACCGCTCCCGGTCGGACTCCGTGTCCGCGCGCCGGATATAGGGAGGAAGCGGCACATGGCCCGTCTGTTCGAGCTTCTCCTCAAGCGGACCCTCGCATTGAAACCGCACCAGCCGCTCTCCGTGCGCATTGCGCCCCGTGACCGTGCATTCGAGTCCATTGCCGAACTCGATCACCTCCCCGGTACGCAACTTCCGTCCCGGCCGCGCCAGGACCAGCCAGCTCATTCCGTCTCCGCCCGCCACTGGCTTGACCAAGAGAACCTCGACGTGTCCAGTCAATCCACGCCGGTGCCCATGCAGGCGCGCCGGTATCACGCGGCTGTCGTTCAGCACCAGGCAATCCCCAGTTCCAACGTAGGACGGAAACCGGCGGAATTCGTCGTCGCGCCAGGTTCCCGAGGCCCGGTCGATCACCAGCATGCGCGATGCGTCGCGATCCGCCAGCGGCTCTTGCGCGATCAACTCCTCAGGAAGCTGGTAGTCAAAATCGGAGACTCGCACTCAGCGGCTAGAATAACAGTTTGCTGATTCTCGGCATTGAAAGCTCGTGCGACGAGACCGCGGCGGCGGTGGTCGAGGATGCGTGCCGGATCCGGTCCTCGGTAGTCGCCTCGCAAATGGCGCACGGCAAGTACGGCGGCGTGGTTCCGGAGCTGGCTTCGCGCGAGCACCTGCGCGCCATCGTTCCGGTGGTGCGGGAAGCAATGTCGCGCGCGGGCCGCGAGTTCGGAGATCTGGACGCGGTAGCGGCTACCGAAGGTCCGGGACTGGTGGGCTCTCTCCTGGTCGGACTCACGTTCGCCAAGTCGCTCTGCTTCGTCCACCGCAAGCCGTTGATCGCGGTGAATCACATTGAGGGACACATCCACGCGGTGATCATGGAAGCCCGGCAGGAGGGGCGCGCCGTCGAGTTCCCCGCGCTGGCGCTGGTGGCCAGTGGCGGACACACGCATCTATTCGAAGTGGCACCGGATTTCCGCTACCGTCTGCTCGGGCGCACGCGCGATGACGCGGCGGGCGAGGCGTTCGACAAGGTCGCCAAGCTTCTGGGATACAGCTATCCCGGTGGACCCGTGCTGGACCGTCTCGCGCCCCATGGCGATCCCCACGGGGTCCGGTTCACGATGGCGAAGATGAAGGGGAATCCCCTCGACTTCAGCTTCAGCGGCATCAAAACCGCGGTGTTGCGATGGGTGGAGCAGCGCGGGATGTCCGCGGAAATTGATGCGCGGCGCGTGCTGGCGCGCGGGGACCAGCCGGTCACGACCGAACAATGGATCGCTGTGACGCCTCAAGCAACACTCGACCTGATCGCGTCTTTTCAACACACCGTCGTCAGCGAGCTGCTTAAACGTACTGTCAGCGCCGCGGAGCAGATTTCGGCGCGCTCGGTCATCATCTCCGGCGGCGTTGCCTGCAACAGCGGACTGCGCGCCGCGGCCCGGTCCGCGGACTTTTGCGCGCCAGTTTGGTTTCCCTCGCCCGCCCTTTCCACCGACAACGCCGCCATGATCGCCGCCGCCGCGTTTCCGAAACTCGCGCGCGGAGAGACCGCGGGCTGGGACCTGCGCGCCAAGGCCAACCTGGTCCTGGCCTGAGTCGCCCAGGCCGGATTCGATAAGATAGAAGGCCATGCGACTGCTCACTGGCCTGCTTCTCGCCGCACCCTTTGCCTTCTGCGAGGTAACCGCGGTGCACGTGATTGAGCGTTCCGACGTGCTCGGCGAAACGTCGTTTGGCTCCGCCGGACCCTACGAGCGCATCATCGCCAAGGCGCACTTCGCGGTCGACCCCAAGGTCGCCGCCAACCGCATCATCTCCGACATCGATCTGGCGCCGGTGAATCAGGACGGACACGTCGAGTTCGCCGCCGACATCTACGTCCTCAAGCCCCGGGAGCCCAAGCGCGGCAACGGTACAGTGCTGTTCGAAGTCTCCAACCGCGGCAACAAGGGCATGATGAGCATGTTCCAAATGGGAGGCGGCGGACTCGATCCGCGCAATCCCAACGACTTCGGCGACCGCATGCTGCTCGAGAGCGGCTATACGCTCGTGTGGATCGGCTGGCAATTTGATGTCCCTGATGGACCCGACAAAGTCCGCCTCTATGCGCCCATCGCCAGGCAGGCTGGCAAGGAGATTCTCGGACTCGTCCGCGCCGAAATGACCACGGACTCGCGGCAAAGCGTCATCTCCCTTGGCGACCGCGACCACATGGCCTACCCAGCCATCGAGCCCATCAAGATGACCGTGCGCGACCGTTGCGACGCGCCCCGCACGGCGGTTCCAGCCCAGGCCTGGAAGCTCGTCGACGGCAACACTCACGTCCGGATGGAAGCGGGCTTTGAGCCCGGCAGGATCTACGAACTTGTCTACCGCGCGAAGGATCCCGTGCTGGTGGGGCTCGGTCCAGCCGCGGTCCGGGACTTCATTTCCTACCTGAAGTACGGCGCCACCAGGGGATCCATCAACGTGTTTGGCGACCACCGCGGCGTCATCAAGCGCGCGATCGCTTTCGGCACATCGCAAAGCGGACGCTTCCTGCGCACCTATCTCTATTTCGGCTTCAACCGCGATGAGAAGGACCGCAAAGTATTCGACGGCGTGTGGGCGCACGTTGCCGGTGGCGGACGCGGCAGCTTCAATCACCGCTTCGCGCAGCCCTCGCGCGACGGACATCCGCACCTCAATTGCGGTTATCCGACCGACATCTTCCCGTTCACCGATGTCGAGCAGACCGACCCGTCCACGGGAATGAAAGGCGGGATCCTCACTCAGACGCTGGCGGACAAAGTGGCCCCCAAGGTGTTCTACACGAACAGTTCGTATGAGTACTGGGGCCGCGCTGCGGCATTGACGCATTCGAGCGTCGACGGCCGGGAGGACGTGCCTCCGCCGGCCGATTCGCGGTCGTACCTGTTCGCCGGAACGACGCATGGCCCCGGATCCTTCCCGCCCGGCAAAGGAGCGGCGGAGAACACGGACAACGGCAATGACTACCGCTGGATGATGCGCGGGCTTCTGACCGCCATGAACGCCTGGATCACCGATGGCAAGGAGCCGCCGGCATCGCAGATCCCGATGGTGTCGCGGGATCAGTTGGTTTCAGTCTCCGCGCTCAACTGGCCCAAGATTCCGTCGTCGCGCGTGCCCCAGCGTCCGCAGCGCGCCTACCGCGCCGACTATGGGCCGGACTTCCGCACCAAGGGTCTGGTCACTAAGGAGCCTCCCGATCTCGGCCAGCCGTTCGCCGCTCTCGTGCCGCAAGTGGATATCGACGGCAATGAGACCGCTGGCATCCGTGCTCCCGTGATTGCGGTTCCGCTCGCGACCATGGCGGGTTGGAACATGCGCACGGCCAAGATCGGCGCGCAGGACGAGATCTACAACATGAAGGGCTCCACCTGGTACCTTCCACGGACCAAAGCGGAAAAGGCCAAGACACGGGATCCGCGCCAATCCATTGAGGAGCGCTATGCCGGAAAACAGGACTACGTTGCCAAGTTCCGCGCCGCCGCGCAGGAACTGGCCTCGCGCGGATACCTGCTTCAGGCGGATGTGGACAAGCTCGCCGAACAGGGCGCGAAACATTGGGACGCGGTGATGAAGCGCTGATCGGTAAAATAGAGGGAGATGCATCCTCCCTCGGCTGCTCCGCAGCCTGCTCAGCCCATTCCGGGCGTTCGTAACATCCTGGCGGTTGGTTCCGGCAAAGGCGGAGTCGGCAAGACCACCGTTTCGGTGAACTTGGCGATTTCGTTATCGAGACTGGGTTTTCGCGTTGGCCTGCTGGACGCCGATGTCTACGGTCCGAACGTGCCGCTCATGATGGGCGTGAACCAGGCGCCTTACGCCGTGGATAACAGGATCCAGCCGCTCGAGCGCGGCGGGCTGAAGCTGATGTCGATGGGATTCCTGAATCCCGGTGACAAACCTCTCGTTTGGCGCGGTCCGATGCTGCACAGTGTGATGCAGCAGTTCCTCCGTGGCACCGATTGGGGGAACCTCGATTTTCTCGTCATCGACCTGCCTCCGGGCACCGGCGATGTCGCGTTGTCGCTAATCCAGACCGCGCCGTTGTCGGGGGCGGTGATTGTGACCACGCCGTCGGACGTGTCGCTTGAGGACGCACGAAAAGCCGTGAATATGTTCCGGCAAGTGCGGGTCGAGGTAGTGGGCCTGGTCGAAAACATGAGCTACCTCATTGCGCCGCAGTCGAAGGAGCGCATCGACGTGTTCGGCACTGGCGGCGGTCGCAGGATGGCGGAGCAGATGGACATTCCCTACCTTGGAGAGCTTCCGCTCGACCCGGCGGTCCGGATTGGCGGGGACTCAGGCCACCCCGTGGCGCTCGACAATGCGCCCGGGTTCCTCGCTCTGGCACAGGCGGTCAGCTCACGCCTGCGGGAGACCGGCGGATCGCGGGCTCCTTCAATGACCGTCGAGGACTAAGGCCGGCGACGTCAACGCGCGCACTTGGACGCGGCCGGTAGCCATTCGAGAAGTCGCGCTGTCGCCCTCTCGTTCACCGGATGGAATGAAACCGGATCTCCCCCGGTGAGCCGAACGAGATCCCGCTGCCACTCCCCGCGGCTCAAGCTACCGGGGACTTGGCTCGCGATAATAGCCGGGTACGGTTCATCCTAAATCCGGCAGTTGGAAGCGGCTGGAAGGGGCACTGGAGCAGACGGATCGAGGGGGATCTTGGCGAATTGCTGGAAGATCGAGCGCAAGATGCGGCACCATCGTTGATAAGCAGTCAACTGCTCCGCATCTGCGATCAACTCAGTCAGCC
>VFZX01000185.1 GCA_016871015.1 Acidobacteriota bacterium
AGTGTCAAGCAAGAATCCAGGCTAAAGTGTCAAGGATGTGTCCGGTCGCGCAGGGGCGGGAGCGGCGATACCCCGTCAGCAGGTGAGTTCTGCAGATGTATCTGATACACTGATTTACCATGATCAAGAAAACCCTGATAGCGGCCGTTCTCCTGGTGGCTGGACTGTGCGCCGCGGCATCATTCCAGCCGGACCGGTATACGGTTACGCGGTCGGCAACCATCGCCGCTCCGGCCGAAAAGCTGTTCGGCATGGTCAACGACTTCCACAACTGGAACTCGTGGTCGCCCTGGGCCAAGCTCGATCCCAACATGAAGCAGACCTTCGACGGGTCGCCGATGGGCGTTGGGGCGGGATACGCCTGGGCTGGGAATGACGAGGTGGGTGAAGGCCGGATGACGATCACCGAGAGCCAGCCGGCGGAGCGGATCCGGATCAAGCTGGCGTTCTTGAAACCGTGGGAGTCGACGTCGGACACCACGTTCACCTTCAAGCAAGAAGGGGACAAGACCGCGGTGTCGTGGGAGATGACCGGCGAGAACAACTTCATGTCGAAGCTGTTCGGATTGCTCATGGGTGGGATGGATAAAATGATCGGGCCAGACTTTGAGAAAGGGCTGGCGCAGATGAAGGCAGGCGCCGAGTCGAAGTAGACGCTATCCAATCACCTCGGCCAGCCAAGCGCGGACTTCCCTGCGCTCCGGGATGTCGCGCAGGGTCCAGGCGTCGTTGTGGTTGCGGAAATCGATCGCGCGGAAGCGGAATGGAGCCTGGACGCCGGTTGAGCGCAGGTAGCCCCGGGTCTCCTCGATCGACCGCTCGTGGCAGATGAATTGGGGCCGTCCCCTCAAACGGTGCAGGCGCTGGAGGGCGGAATAGCGGTCGCTTCCCGCGTACTCCCAGCCGTGGACTCCGTCATAGTGGCTGTAGGGGATGAAGGCCCGCCAGAGCTGGGCGATTCTGTCGTCACGGAGTCCGATGTAGTTGCAGGCGATCGCGCCCCGGGAGAATCCGGCGAGTACCAGACGGTCCGGGTCGCCGCCATACCGTGCGCAGACGAGGTCCACCGCGCGCCGGCAGTATTCGGCGGTCGCGTCGGCGTCACCCCACCAGATGATCTCATTCTTGCCCTGGCGCAAGTTCACATAAGGCAGGCATAGCCAGATGTAACCGGTACCCCCGGTGATGCCGTAGCCGAGGTTGCTGCCCTCGACGCGTCCGGTGGAGATGTCGCCGTACTGGTTCGAGTAATTGCCGTTGCCTGCGTACTCGACAAAGACCGGGAACTTACGCTCCGGGGCC
Organism: Acidobacteriota bacterium; assembly: GCA_016871015.1. GTDB lineage: Bacteria > Acidobacteriota > Terriglobia > Bryobacterales > Bryobacteraceae > SYLY01. The sequence continues at coordinate 1,303 of VFZX01000185.1, forward strand.
CAGTCCGCGGGCAGGTAGAGTGCATGGTGGATCGCCGAGCCACGGTACTGGCTGAGAGTCTGCCGGACCCGGCGTCCCGGCGATGGATCTCCGGTCTTCATCGGCGGAGTCGCCAGGTCTGGGGGGACCGCGCCAATATCCGGAAGTTCCTGCGCCGCCCACAGGAAGGCGGCACCAAAGTCCCGGCGCGTCATGCTACAAGCGTTCGAGGCCGGAGTCGGCGTCACCGAACCGGTCGAGCTTGACTCCCATGCGCTGGAGAATCGAGAGGTAGAGGCTGCACAGCTTGCGGCTGCTGTCGGGCGCGCCGAGGAAGTCGAGGGTTCTGCCCGTTTTGACCGTTCCGCCCAAACCGCCCGCCATCACCAGGGGCAGGCGCGAGTTATCGTGCTTGCGGCCCGACCACAGGTTGGACAGGAACAGCAGGCACGAGTTGTCGAGGACCGTTCCTTCACCCTCAGGCATCGAATCGAGCTTCTGGGCGAGGTACGCAAGCTGGCCCAGGTGGAACCGCGTGATCCGCTCGTAGCCGTCGGACAGGTTGTAGTGCGATGCCGAGTGGTGCCCCTCACGGATCTGGAGGAACGGATAGATTTGCGCGGACAAGTCGTTGGCGAGGATCATCGTCGCAACACGAGTGCGGTCGGTCTGGAAGCCGAGTGCAATGATGTCGCACATCAGCCGTGCATGGTCGCGGAGATCCTCAGGCATCCCGTTGGCGGGCCGATCCATTTTCACCGCGGGCTGGCCCTTGGCGGATTCATCCGCTTTGTGCTTTTCGATCCGCAGCCGCTCGACACGCTTTTCGACGTCGCGCACGGAGGTCAGATACTCGTCGATCTTGGCCTTGTCCGTGGCGCTCACCTCCTTGCTCAGGGTCTCGATGCGGCCACGGACGCGGTCAAGAATGCTCGCGTTGCGCAGCAGTCCGTGGTTTTCGAACAGGTTGTCGAAGGCGAGCGACGGATAGACCTCGGTCGGCATCGGCGATTCCGGGCTCTGCCAGGAAAGGTGTGAACTGTAGGCCATCGAGAAGTTGGTCTCGTGGTATCCCGTGAGCGGCTGCTCACAGGCGAGAACCACGCTGGGCTGGGCGGTGTCCTGGCCGATGTGGTTGGCGAGCACCTGGTCGATGGTGACGCCCGAGCGCAGGATGGGTCCGCGTTCGATCACCGCGCCCGATAGCAGGCTGCCGGTCTGCGCCGGATGGATGCCCTGGCCAGTGAGGGACTTGATAAAGAGTCCATCAATGACGTTCACCTTCTTCTTCACCGGGGCGAGGACCTCGAGCGTCTTGCTGAATTCCATCGATTCACCCGATCCCCGGGCCCACCACTGGTCCTCGTTGACCCCGTTTCCCATAAACAGGGCGGCGAAGCGCTGGGGAGGCGTGGTTCCGGCCTGAAGCGACTCAAGCCACGGAAGGGCGATCGTGACGCCAGCTCCGCGCAGGATGGCGCGCCGCGAGATGCGGGCGTTTTTCGATGAACGGATCAACATGAATTCAGTCTGCCTTTCGTTCCCGGTATTCCGGATTTCGCTGATTCAGAAACTGCGGACTTGCGACTATCAATTCTATCAACGTGGAGAAGCGGTGTCCGCCAGCGATGAACGCCTTGCGCATCTCATCGGCCAGCGGCTCGTCGGACAACAGGAGGCCGCGGCCCAAAGCGTACGCCAGGGTCTTGCGGCACAGGTTGGAGACAAAGTCTCTTTCACGGTGCGTCCGGATATAGGCCAGCAGGCTGTCCAGATCCTTGCCCTGGCCGCCGCCGGGGAACTCGGTTTGCGTGTCGACCAGACGCCCGGCGAGATCGCGCGCGCGGCGCTCACCCACGGGCCCGTAGGATTCGAACACGAGCCCGAATCCGTCGAAGCGCGCATGACAGCCGGAACAACTCGCATTCTCGCGGTGGCGCGCCAGCATCTGGCGCAGCGGCAGATCCATCTTGGCCTCGTCGCCGGGGAGTTCGGGAACCGAAGGTGGAGGAGGCGGGATCACTTCTCCCAGGAGCTGCCGCGCCACCCAGTATCCGCGCTTCACCGGACTGGTGCGGAGTCCTGGGGAGTTGCGGGTGAGGAAAGCGGCCATGGGCAGAAGCCCTCCGCGTCCGAACTTCCGGGCGTCCTCCACCTGGATCCACTCGTTGCCGCGTTGGAAGCGCAGTTCCTCCATGCCGTAGTGGCGGGCGAGCTCCCGGTTGACGAAGGTGTGCTTGCCGTAGAGGACATCAAGCATCGGTTTGCCGTTCCGGATGAGGTCGTCGACGAACCGCAACGGTTCTTCATACATCGCCTGGCGGAGGCTGTTGGTGAACACCGGAAAGCGCGTGGTGTCCACTCCCTTGTGTTCGTCGAACCGGCTGTAGCCGAGCCAGTGTCCGGCGAATTCGCTTGCGAGCGCGCGGGCTCTGCCATCCTTGAGCATCCGGCGGACCTGGGTAGTCAGCACCTCGGGCTTTCGCAAATCGCCGGTGCGGGCGGCTTCCATCAACTCCTCGTCGGGCAGGCTCGACCACAGGAAATAGCTGAGCCGGCTGGCGAGCGAGAAACTGGTGAGCGGCGCGGCGCGGGAGACGGGCTGGGCCCTGTCGGCGGTGTTGACGCGATAGCAGAAGTCCGGCGACATGAGCACGAGCACGATCATTTCGCGCATGGCGTCGTCGTGCGAGAGTCCCGCCTTGCGCTGCTGCTGATAGTACGTGGTCAGACCGGTGCGCTCGGCTTCCGTCAGCGGACGGCGGTAGGCGCGGGCGGCGAAGCGGGCGAGTTCGGCCAAGTGCGACGGCTCGGCGTCGAGGCGCGCTTTTTCAACCAGCCGGAGCTGCGCATTCACACGCGCGAAATGGTCGCGGATCGCCTGCCGCGCGAGCTCGTCGCCGTCGGTCTGCGCCTTGGCGAGGTAGGTGTCGCGGATGCCGAAAATGATCTCCGGCGTGATGACGTTTTTGTCCTGTGTGCGGAAGCTTCCGGACTCCCGGCCGCGCCCTTCGATTTCGCCGCTCTGGTTGAAGTAGAACTGGACGTAGGTCCGCGTGGTGAAGTCGGCGATCGTGTCGAACTCGAGCCACAGCATGTCCAGCTCCTTTTGCTGGGCTTCGTCGAGGATCAGCTCCATGAGGGGCGTGTCGTCCCGGAAGTAGCCCATCACGTTATGGAATCCGGCGCTGAGCAGACGTCCCTTGTCCTCGGAGTCGTCCGGGTAGAACCGGCCCCGCTCCCGGACATAGAAGGCGTCGGGGAACACGTTGCTGAAGCGCGAGAACGAAGCTTCGTAGCGGGCCCGTTGTCCGGCGGGGACGAACAGGTTCGGGTCGCCGAACCGCTCACGGACAGCCAGCGCCGCGTTGCGCAGACCAACCTGGTCTTCAGTAGGAACTCCGGTCATCCGCGGCATGACCGGCATCTCCATGGGCGGCTCGCCTTCCACTTGAAGCGCGGTCCGGTCAAAGTCGCGGCGGTGGGAGGCATACGCGCGCAGCTTCCAATTCATCAAGGGCTGTGAGGTACCGGCGAGTCCGGTGACTTTGGGACTGCGGAACTGCCGCGCGGTCAGCTTCCGGATCTTGAGGACATAGCCGCTCATCTTGACGCAGGCTTCGCGCAGCAGCTCGAGCTGTTTGTTGGAGGGATCAGGCAACCGCCGCCACATGGATTGAAGCTGGGCCACGGGTCCCACGTCTTCCTTGGACTCTTCGAGGATGTCCCAAACCATCGGCAGGTACTTGGGGCTGATTTTCGCGTCGCGGGCGGTGGAGGCGAGCGTCGCTTCCGGCTTGCCCAGGGCCGCGCGATGCTTGAACTTCCAGGCAGCTTCGAAGTAGTCCGCGTAGTTGGTTGGCTGGCGGTCGTAGAAATTGACGATGCGCTGAATGGTGTACTTTTCGCGGTCCGACTCGGCGAGCATCGGATGGGTTGCGAACGTGAATCCGGAGGGCTTGAGCACCAGGTGCGAGGAGACGTCGCGCGCCGCCTGGAGGTACTTGTTCAGCAGCGCGGGCGACATGGTGAGCGACTCACCCGAATTGTCGAAACCCGACGGATTGGCGGGATCCACCGGGAACTCGCGGGCGGGCTTGAGGTCCGCACCGGTGAGGTCGCGGATCGAGTAGTTGTACTCGGCGTTGTTCAATCGCCGGACCAGTACGGGACCGGGATCTCCCGCGTACTTGCGCGCTTGGTTGCCGCGCATCGATTCCACCCACTCGATTACGTGGTGGCGGTCCGCCGCGGGCGGCTGCTTCATGCCTTTCGGCGGCATTTCACCCGCAGTCAGCTTTTCGGCGACCAGCGCCCAGCGCGAGTGGTCGCGGATGGTGTCGGCCATCGACTTGTAGGCACGCAGGTCGAACTGGGCCGCGGGATTGGCGGCGCCGTGGCAGGAAACGCAGTAAGTATTGAGGAAAGGGCGGACGGTGCGGGCGAATCGCGACTCCAACTCCGCATCCGTAGCGTCCGCCGCCAGGCAGGGGATGGCGACTGCCGCCAGCAACCAGAAGTTCTTCATGCCCGAATGACTATGATATGCGATGCAGCTACCGGCGCAAGGCAACCAGGACGCGGTCGGTCAACTCTTCGATCATCCGGGGGAGCGCGGCGTCCAGGGCGAGCGTGACTGCCGCGCGGACGCGCTCACGGTCGGGTTCAGGAGCCGGTATGCCAGCTTGTCTCGCCGCCGATGCCTCGGCCGCAAGGCGCTTGACGAGTGCGATCAGTTCGGAGGCCTCAAACGGTTTCCGCAGGACCGCATGCGCGCCTGCCGCCTCCGCCTTGGCCGGGTCGAACGGTTCGAGCATCGCGGCTGTGAGCACCACCCGGACATGCCCGGATTCCTTGCGTTCCCGGACCCAGCGGGTAAGGTCGAATCCGTCCCGCGCGGGCAGGAACGAGTCCGCGATGAACACGTCGGGATCGGAATCGAGCAGGTGTGCCAATGCAGCTTCGCCGTCGGCCGCGGTGACCAGGTCGAACCCTTCCGCCACCAGGATTTCCTGCCCCATGCGCAGGGCATGGGGAGAGTCATCAGCCAGAAGAATCCGGCCCATCTATTTCTTTTGTTCGTCCTTCTTCTGATCGGGCTGGTTTAGGCGGGCGTCAGGCTTTTTGTCCAGATCGGAATTGGCGCCCACCGGGGCTACAGTGACGTCGGCGGTCACACCGGCTCCGGCAGCGTCACCCGTGGGGATGCTAACCGGGATCGACGGCCGGATTCCGGTCATCGCCGGATTGCCCGATTTCGCCGCCGTGTGGGTGTCCGGGCCCTTCTTGAAGATCCCCAGGACACCGTGCATCACGCCCGGCTTCTCGTAGTTCTCCTGCTCGTACTTCATACGGGCAACGGCCACAGGATCGGGTTCCGGAATCTCCTGCTCGAATTCCTTGAGCCGCTCTTTGGCGCGGTCGGCGTACTCGCTCAACGGATAGTCGCGTACGATGCGCTGCCATGACTTGACGGCGCTCTCACGGAAGCGGTCGCCGAGGCGGGAGTAGCTGTCGCCACTGAGCCATAGGGCGCGGTCGGCGTGGCTGTAGAGCGGATAAGTGTTGACGACGTTGTCGAGACGGTTGGCCGAAGAGGGGAAGCTGCCCTTCTTGTGATAGAACTCGCCGACGCGGAATTCGCCCTCGGCGATCACTTCCTGGATGTTGCGCAGCAACTGCTGCACGCGCGGGGCGAACTTCGAGTTCGGGAATTGCTGCAACAGATTGCGGCATTCGTCCTCGGCGCGCATGGCGTGGTTGTTGTCGCGGTCCGGCTTCTCCATCTGCCGGACATGGATCATACAGACTTTTTCCTGCGCCTCCGCCGATTCCTCGAGTGTCGGGTAGAACAGGATGAAGTCCTTGTACTCGGCTTCGGCCTGGGCAAGCGCGTTCGACCCGCCTTCCCGCATCCAGCTATCGGCAATGGCGAGCTTGGCCTTGGCCATGAACTCGCTCGTGTCGTAGGTGTTCATGAGCGTGTTCAGGGTCAGCCGCGCGACCTCGTAACGGCCCTTCTCGATGTCCTTGATGGCCTTGTCGAACAGCACTTTATCGGGCTGCTCGGTGTCCTTGGAAATGGGATTCTCGTACTTCTTGCGGCGGAAACCGCAACTGGAAATCAGGACGGCCGCAAGCAGGGCAGCCGCAATCACGGAACGCGTCATATTTCTCCTTGGTCTCCGCGCCTCATACCATTACCGCCAACGCTCCCTGGGCGGCGTTCTTGAGATCCCGGACAACTCCTCCCGGATCCTCCGCTCCGAAAACGCTTGAACCCGCGACAATCCAGTCGCACCCGGCACGCGCCGCATCGGCGACATTGCCCATGTGAATTCCACCGTCGATCTCAATCTTGAACCGCAGCCCGTCGCGCTGCCGGATCCGGTCGATCTCCATCACCTTGCGGAGCGATCGCGGGATGAACTTCTGGCCGCCGAATCCCGGGTTCACGCTCATCACCAGAACGATATCCACGAAGTCCAGGACTTCGTGGAGCGTGGACACTGGCGTCGCCGGATTGATCACCACGCCGCTCGGCAATCCCTCATCCTCGATCATGCGCAATGCCCGGTCCAGGTGGCGGCAAGCTTCCTGGTGCACCAGGATCGAGTTGGCGCCGGCTTGGACGAAATCCTTGATGTAGCGCTCGGGCTCTTCGATCATCAGGTGGACGTCCAGGTGCAGCCTCGTGACCGCGCGGATCGAACGGATCACCGGAGGTCCGAAACTGATGTTCGGGACAAAGCGCCCATCCATGACATCCAGATGCAGAATCGAGGCTCCCCCCGTTTCGACGTCGTGGATCTGTTCCGCGAGCCGGGCGAAGTCCGCCGCGAGGATTGAAGGGAGGATTTCCACCATGCGAAATGCTGGATTATCTTGATGTTATCACGGCGGCGTAGAAGCCATCTCCGGGCTCCTCACCGGGCGTCCGGCGCAGGGTCCGGACCAACTGGAACCGGGGTCCGGCCTTGGCCAAAACGCGTTCCACCACGTCTTCGTTTTCTTCGCGTTCGAGCGAGCAGGTCGAATAGACCAGCCTCCCGCCGCGGGACAGAAGCGGAAGCGCGTGGTTCAGGATCAACGCTTGGCGCTCGGACTGGACCGCCAGATCCTTCTGTTCGACGCGCCACCGGATTTCCGGGTTTCTCCTGAGCGTGCCGGTGCCGGAACATGGAGCGTCCACCAGGATGCGGTCGAACGTTCCGCGCAGCGGAAGAGGTCTTGCGGCGTCGAGCACCACCCGGTCGCATTTGAATCCGTCGAGCGACCGGAGGCGGCTCAAATACAGGTCGCATGCTGTTGCGTAGACGCCCGACTCGAGGGCCTGCGCGGTCTTGCCGCCTGGCGCGGCGCACAGGTCAAGGAAGCGCAAGCGCGGCTCCAGTTCAAGCAACGGGACGATGGACTGTGAGCCGATGTCCTGAATGCGGAATCCACCCGTGCCGCTGCCCAGGGCACGGTAGCAGCCGGGCAGCGATGTGGGTTCGAGCTGGAGCCGCTCGGCTTCAGGCCACCGTGACACCGGGACGCGGACGTAGGTCTCCGGAGGGATGAGCCCGGCCAGGGCGATCGACTCCGCGCGCGCTGGGCCGAAGTCGCGGACCCACTTGGCGAAGAGCCATTCGGGCATCGAGCAGTGGAGTGCAGCCGTCGGCCAGGCGATGGGGCCGCGGCCGGCCTTGCGCAGGATCGCGTTCACGAGTCCGGCGGCAGATGACTTCTGCGCCCACCGCACAAGCTGGACGCTTTCGTTGACCGCGGCGTGCGCCGGGATCCGGCTCAAGTGTCGCAACTGGTAAACCCCGAGCTGAAGGGCGATGCGCACTTCGAGGTCGAGCTGGGGTTTCGCGATGTGCTGGCCGATCAGCCAGTCGAGCTGTCCCTGGCGCCGGAGGCAGCCGAGGACCAACTCAGTAGCGAGGGCGGCATCACGCGGATCGAGGGACGGCGTGAGCTGGTGGAGGAGGTCCGTCGAGTGGGCGCCCTTGGCGGCCAGCTTCAGAATCCGGAACGCCGTCTTTCGCGCGGGTGACACAAGGACAAACTTCTATAATAAAGTGTGGACCTCGAAAAGACGCTGCTGCGGAAGGTGGGGGAGGCCATCGGCCGGTTCCAGATGATCCGTGACGGAGACCGGGTGGCCGTGGCACTGTCGGGCGGCAAGGATTCGGTGGCGCTCTTGGAAGCGTTGCTGTTGCTGGCCAGGCGCGCCCCCGTCCAGTTCTCGGTGTGTGCATTCACGATCGAGCAGGGGAAGTTCCTCCGGCCGGTGGAGCCGCTGGGCGAATGGCTGCGGTCGCGGGGCATCGATTGGACGTACTATCACGACAAGCCGAGCTTCCGGCTGCTGGACGAACAGCCGGATCACGGGTGCGACCTGTGTTCGCGTTACCGGCGGCGTGCGGTCTACGAGGTGGTGTCCGGGCTGGGGGCCAACGTGATTGCGTTCGGCCACACCGCGGATGACTTCTGCGAATCGTTCCTGCGCAATGCGATGTTCACCGGGCGTCTGTCGGCGCTGCCGCCGGTGACGATGTCAGGTGACGGCCAGTTCCGGCTGATCCGTCCCTTGTGTTTTGTCACCGAGGAGATCACCACAGAGTTCGCAGGGTCACTTGGAGCGCCGGTGATTCCGTGCGGCTGCTCACAGAAGACGGGGACAGTGCGCCGCCAGATCCGTGATCTGTTCGCGTCCATCGAAAAGGAGCATCCCACGCTGCGCCAGAACATTCTGGCGGCGATGGGGAACCTCCAGCCGGAGCGCCTTCTTGATCCTAGATTCTTAGGAGTGAACGCGCAACCCGTTGTGCCAGAACACTTTACGGTCCTAAACAATCCGTAACCGAATTGTCATTTGACCGCGAACAGGGGAACCTGCGAAGATTGCAGTTCGCATGCGTCTCATCCCACGCGAAGAGAAGTTCTTCCAGTTTTTTCTCAAACAAGTCGAGGTCATCCGGCAGGCGGCGCAGGCGCTGGCGGAGGGAGTTCAGGCTGGGAATTCGCACCTGGCGCGTTCAGCTCAGGCGATCCGGGAGCTGGAACAGCAAGGCGACCAGATCATTCACGAGTTTTTCACGCGGTTAAATTCGACATTCATTACGCCGCTGGATCCGGAAGACCTTCATTCGCTCGCGTCGCACTTGGACGACGTTACCGACGGCATCGAGGAGACCATCCACCGGTTGAACGCGTACAAGGTGGAGCCGATCCCGGCAGATGTGCACGAGCTTTGCCGGATCGTGGTGAGTTGCGCGGACGAGCTTCAGAAGGCGTTTGAAGCGCTGTCGAACGACAAGCCCTTGCTGGTCCACTGCATCGAGATCAACCGCCTGGAGGACCAGGCGGACGGCATCGTCCGTACAGCGATTGCGACGCTGTTCCGCACTGAAAAGGATCCGATTCACTTGTTGAAGCTCAAGGAAGTCTACGAGGCCATTGAGGCAACGACGGACCGCGTGGAAGACGTCGCTGACGTGCTCCAGGGCGTGATGGTTAAGAACAACGGCTGATCTCGCATGGAGGCCGTTCCGTTCCTGGTGATCGTGGTCGTCCTGTTGGCGCTCGTGTTCGACTATATCAACGGTTTTCACGATGCGGCGAATTCGATCGCCACGGTCGTCGCGACGCGGGTGTTGACTCCCGCGCGCGCCGTGGCTTGGGCGGCGTTCTGGAATTTCGTGGCCGTGTTTAGCGCCGGAACCGGGGTCGCCACAACGGTCGGCTCAGGCCTTGTGGATCTGAAACTGGTGGATACGTGGGTGATTATGGCCGGACTGGTGGGTGCGATCACCTGGAACTTGTTGACCTGGTACTGGGGCTTGCCCTCCAGTTCCACGCACGCGCTGATCGGCGGCTACGCGGGAGCGGCGATCGGACGGGCCGGGTTCGCGGCGATCCTGTGGGGAACCAAGTGGCGGGATACCATGATGTTCATTTTCCTGGCCCCGCTGCTCGGAATGGTGTTGGCCTATGCACTGATGGTTGCAGTGTTCTGGATCTTCCGGAATTCCTCACCGAAGAAGATGGACCGGTGGTTCCGCTGGCTGCAGTTGGTGTCGTCCGCGTTCTTTAGCTATTCCCACGGCGGCAACGACGCACAGAAGACGATGGGCATTATCACCGGTGTGTTGTTTACGTCAAAGGTGATTCCGGAGTTTGCGGTGCCAACCTGGGTGGTGATTGCCGCCTATGTGGCGATCGCGCTGGGGACGCTGAGCGGCGGCTGGCGGATCATCAAGACGATGGGCGGGCGCCTGACCCGGCTCAATCCACGTAGCGGATTCTGCGCGGAGACTGCCGCGGCATTATCGATCACCTTCGCGACAATTCTGGGCAAGCCGGTGTCGACGACGCATACGGCCGCGGGTGCGATCGCCGGGGTGGGGTCGATTCAGCGGTTCAAGGCGGTGCGGTGGGGCGTGGCCAAGTCGATCGTGTGGGCCTGGATCATGACGATTCCGGCATCAGCGAGTGTCGGCTGGCTGACGATGCGGCTGATTGACGCGGTCAAGTAGGGAGGCGATGTAGGCCGGGACCGCGGGATCGCCTTCCGCTGGCGCCCAGGCTGCGAAGTCCTTGTCGTTGATTTTTTGGTAGGGCCCGGGCTTGACCTCGTAGCAGACGGCGCAAGGCGTCGTGGCGAGGATGGTGTGCCAGGTTCCGGGCGGCAGCTCGGCGCCGATACAATCGCAGTCCGGATCCATGCCGAGAGTCACAGCCTGGATCACCTGGCCCTGCCCGTCGAACGTGAACACCACGGCGCGTCCTTCGAGGACGAGGAAGCTCTCGGACTTCGGGGGATCCAGGTGGCGGTGCGGCCGGACGTAGGTGCCCTCCAGCAAGACGTTCAAGAGGCGGTGCGGATTCTCCTCCAGGGTTGAATGGAAATTGTGGTTCATCCGGCGGCGCGGCGATGCGGCTGCTTTGGATTCGACCGCGCGGAAGAGGTCCCGTGTAATCAATTGCACACATTCCAGTGTACCGGTCTTGCGTCAGTGCAGGCACCGTGATTGAATGAGAGAAAAGCGAAAGGAAGCCGCGGCTCATGCGCATCATTCTGATGTCCGCCTGCCTCGCACTGCAGGCCGTGCAAGCACAGGACAAAACCAAACCAAAGACCGACCAGGAAATCCAGGCCTGTATTATCGCCGGATTAAACCGGGCCCCGCAGTTGCAGGGCGAGGGATTCACAGTAATCGTCACCAACGCGGTGGCGACCTTCATTGGCACCTCGAAGAAGCCGGGTAGCAAAGGCGGGGTTTACGCAATCGCCTCTGCATGCGGCGCCACCAGGGTGATCAACAACATCGTTGCCGCGCCCGACCCAAAAAAGAAGAAGTAGCATGGTCCGGATTTCCCCATCCTGCCAGCCGGAGCCAGCATCGCTCGACCAGCCTGTGGAGCATCTGCTCGCCTGCCACCGGAGAATCGAGCAGCGGCTGGAGACACTCGAACGGGCTTGCCTCGCTGTTGCCGACCGGCCCGGGGAGGCGGGCGCGGCGGTCGAGAACGTGCTTCGATTCCTCGAGACCAATGGCGCCTGGCATACGGAAGATGAGGAAGTCAGCATCTTGCCGAGATTGGGGCCGCACCTCGGCGGCGAGGACCGCGAGTTCATCGGCGAGCTTCGCGGCCAGCACAAGCGGATTGAGCACGAGGTCTCGCTCCTGAGATCCATGCCCGTAACGGAAGAGGGCTTCGCGCAATTGGTAACGCGCGTCTGCGCGAGTTACCGGGAACACATCCGGTTCGAAGAATCGCGGCTGCCGGATCTGGCGCGGCGTCATCTCTCTGCTGAAGATCTGGCGGCGGTCTCCGGCGAGATGAAGCGCCGCCGTTCGCTCTAGCTGGTCCGCGTAAGAATATACTGGACCTTATGGCCGAAATCGGAGATGACGCTTCGAGCGGACAAGTGACGCAGTTGCTGGCGGATTGGGGCCGTGGCAACAAACAGGCTCTGGACGAGTTGACGTCGCTGGTCTACCGCGAGCTTAGGAAGCTCGCCGCCGGCCACTTGGCGCGCGAGAACGGGGCGGCCACGCTGCAACCTACCGCGCTCGTGAACGAAGCGTATCTGCGAATGGCGGCGCAGGATGGTGCTGGATTCCAAAACCGAAGCCACTTTTTCGGAGTGGCGGCACGGCTGATGCGGCAGATCCTGGTTGATCACGCGCGAAAAGGGAAGAGCCAGAAGCGGGGAGGCGGCGCCCCCGTCGCATCGCTTGACGAGGCGCTGTCGTTCGCCCCGGAACGCCATTCCAGCATCGTGGATCTCGACGACGCGCTGGAAGCCCTCGCCAAGGTGGATGAGCGGAAAGTGCGGGTCATCGAGATGCGGTACTTCGCGGGACTGAGCATCGATGAGACCGCAAGTGTGCTGGGCGTGGGCACGGCGACCGTGGTACGGGATCAGCGGATGGCCGAGGCGTGGCTGTTCAAGGAAATGCGGGCCAAAGGGAAGCCTGAGGGCGTATGACGGGAGATCGCTGGAAGCTGGTCGAGGACCTGTTCAGCCGCGCCGCGGATCTGCCAGGGACGGAGCGGCGTGTCCTGCTTGACCGGGAATGCGGCGATGATGCAACTCTGCGGGCCGAGGTGGAGACGCTGCTGGCGGGCGACGCCCAGGCGCAAGGGTTTGTCGGAAATAATGTCGCGGCCGGACTAAAAGAGTTTGACGAGTCTCAGGAACGGGCGATGGTCCGGCGCGCGGGCCCGTACCGCTTGACGAAGGAACTGGGCCGGGGAGGGATGGGCACCGTCTACCTTGGCCAGCGTGACGACGGCGAATACGAGGGCGAAGTGGCCGTGAAACTGGTCCGCCCCGGGCTCGACACGGACTTCTTCATGATGAGGTTCAAACGGGAACGGCAGGCACTGGCGCGGCTCCAGCACACCAACATCGCGCGTCTGCTCGACAGCGGCGCCACGGCGGACGGCGAACCTTACATCGTCATGGAGTTGGTGGATGGAAAGCCGGTGAACGCCTTCTGCCGGGAGCAGGGTTTGGGTGTGGCGGCGATTCTCAGGCTCTTCATCGACATCTGCGCCGCGGTATCGCATGCCCACCGCCACTTCGTGGTCCATCGCGACCTCAAACCGGGCAACATTCTCGTCAAGGCCGACGGGACCCCGAAGCTTCTCGACTTCGGAATCTGTAAGATGCTCATCGGCGGGGCTGAGGCGGAGGCCACGGCGCAGATGATGACGCCGGACTATGCGAGTCCGGAGCAGGTGCGGGGTGATCCGATCACCATCGCCAGTGACATTTATTCTCTCGGTGCCGTGCTCTATGAGCTGTTGACCGGAGCCAAGCCGCACAAGATCGATCAGTACTCGCCTCAGGCGCTCGTCAAGGCGGTGTGCGAGGACGAGGTGATCCGTCCCAGCCTGGCGGCGCGGGGCGCGGGCCTCGGCCGGCAACTGAGTGGAGACCTGGACACGATCCTCCTCAAGGTGCTACAGAAGGATCCGGGCCGGCGCTACGATTCCGTTGAGCAGTTCGCCGAGGATCTCGGACGGGTGCTGCGCGACGAGCCGGTGAAGGCGCGGCCTGACACCGCGTTCTACAGGACCGGTAAGTTTGTCCGGCGCCACCGCATTGGCGTGGCCGCGGCGGCGGTGGTCGCGTTTCTGTTGACTGGCGCGGCGATCGGATACGCGAGAAAGGCCGAAGTGGCCCGCAAACAATCAGCCGAGGCGAGAGCGCTCGCCAACGCGATGATGTTCGAAATATATGACGAGGTGCGGGAGCTGCCGGGCGCGTTGAAGGCGCATGAGAACATCGTCAAGCGCGGGCTCGGCTACCTGGACCGGATGTCGGCTGAAGCTGGAGACGATCAGGAGTTGAGGCAGGAACTCGCTTCAGCATACTTGCGCATGGGCGACGTTCAGGGCTCGTCTCTGAAGTCGAACAAGGGGGACTCCGATGGTGCGATGGCCAGCTACCGCAAGGGGCTCGCCGCACTTGGGGATGATCAGATCCGCGAGGCGCGCGTGTTGAGAATGGAATTCCATCACCGGATCGGGCACGCCTTTGAGAAGCGCAGTGTCCAGAGAGCTACCGAGGAATTCGACCAGGGAATTACCATCGGTGCGGAACTGCGGCACCAGTTCCCCGGCGACCGCAAGATCATCGGTGTCCTGTCTGACCTGTACTCCGCCAAGTCGCTCGCTCTGAGGACTGCGCAGCGGCGCGAGGAGAGCCTGGCGGCGGCCCGTCAATCGATTTCGCTTCAGAAGGAGATATTGGCCGCGGAGCCGGAATCGAGGGAGGCTCGCGCGGCGATCGCTGGTACCACGTCCACCGCGGCGACAGCGCTTCGCGCCCTGGGCCGGCTCGGCGAGGCACGCAAAATGATGGAAGAGTCGGTGGCACAATGGGAGGAGCTTTGCCGCCTGGAGCCTGTCAACTTCACTTTTCAACGCAACCGGATGCTCGCCTACAGCCATCTGGGCGATGTGCTGGGGAACCCCAGCTTCG
>VFZX01000186.1 GCA_016871015.1 Acidobacteriota bacterium
TTGGACCTTCCGCCTCGCCGATCTTTTCCGCGTGTCGATCTTCCCGGTTGGTATCAATCCGAAATGGACGCAGGACTACTATGAGTGGATCCGCGACGGCGTCGATCGTGACCGTCCGTACAGCGAGCTGGCGGGCGAGCGGATCGCGGCGCAGGGTTACAGTCCGGCGTCGCGGCACTATCTTCCGTACCTCGTGATTCCGCCTCCCGAGAACACGATGGGCGAGCAGATCCGCGTTTTCATGGGCCGCCGGCTCGATTGCGCGCAGTGCCACGACCATCCGTACGAGGAGTGGACGCAGGATCAGTTTTGGGGTCTCACCGCCTTCTTTGGACCAATGTTCAAACTGGGCGGCAACCCCGACTCGGTGATCTTCGACTTTCCTGGCGGAAAGGAAGTGGCGCCCGACGTTCCGCCACCCACGCCGCTGGCCGTGCTTCATCCGCGCACGAAGGTTCCGGTGCAGCCGGCGCTGCTCGACGGAAAGACGTTCCCGTACGGCAACACCGAGTTCCCGCGCCGGGAACTCGCCGCGTGGATGACCTCGCATCCGTACTTCGCCGAAGCGTCGGTGAACCGGATCTGGAGCAACTTCTTCGGGCGCGGCATCGTGAATCCAGTGGATGATTTCCGGTCGACGAATCCGCCGAGCCATCCCGGACTGCTGGCCAAGCTGGCGGCGGAGTTCCAGCGCGGCGGCTACCGCTTCAAGCACATCATCCGCGTGATTACGAATTCGCGCGCCTATCAACTTGCAAGCTCGGCCACGCCATCGAACTCGGCCGACAAGATCAACTACTCGCATGCGCTGCCGCGCGCGCTTGACGCCGAGGTTCTGCTCGATGCGATCAGCGACGTGACCGGAGTCCAGGAGCGATTCACGGTGGGAACCAATCGCGGCGAGTGGCGTGGCGGCAAGACGCCTGCTGGAACGCGCGCCGTGGAGTTGAAGGAAGGCGACATCTACGCGAACAATTTCTTCGACGCCTACGGACGTCCGAACCGCTACTCCGTGCCCGAGCGTGACATGTCGCCGAAGCTCGCGCAGGCGCTCCACCAGCTCGCCGGGGACACCTACAACGAGCGCCTCACGGGCAAGGGTTCACGGGCGCAAAAGCTGCTCGACCGGCAAGCGCCGAACCGCGAGATCATCGCTGAGTTCTACCTGGCGGCGCTCGCCCGCGCGCCATCCACGGCCGAAGCTGAAGCGCTCGACAGGCTGATGGCCGCCACTCCGTCGCGCGAGCAGGCGGTGCGGGATCTGGTGTGGGCCGTGATCAGTTCGCGTGAATTCGCCGAGAATCATTAGGAGGAGATAAGAGAATGCGGAAAATCGGATGCTTGACCCAGACGGACCTCCAGTGGGCCCGCCGTGACTTCCTGCGCGCCGGCTCGCTCGGATTTCTCGGCATGAATCTCGCCACCACGCTACGGCTGGAGGCCGCGGCGGCGAAGGAAGGCGCGGCCAAGGGCAAGGCGAAGTCGTGCATCCTTTTGTGGCTTGAAGGCGGACCCGCGCAGATGGATACCTGGGATCCGAAGCCGAACAGCAATTTCCGCCCGATCGCGACCAATGTCGCGGGCATTCAGGTGTCCGAACTGCTGCCGAAACTCGCCAAGCGCATGGACAAGCTGGCGATCATCCGCTCGATGAGCTCGTTCGGCGACGATCATCCGCAAGCCGTTCACTACGCGGCCACCGGCCACTTGCACAATCCGGCGATGCAGTTCCCGAGCCTTGGTGCGGTCGTCGGCAAAGAGCTCGGACCGAGGAACGCGATGCCGCCGTATGTGATCGCGCCACGCTGGGAGTCCGGCCGGCAGTATCAGGATTATTTCCGGTCGGCGTTTCTCGGTCCGGACTACGATCCGATGCTGATCCCCGATCCGTCGAAGAGCGGCTTCGCGGTGGCCGACATGAGCTTGCCGAAATCGCTTTCAGAGGCCGCGATCGACAACCGGCGTGCGTTTCGTGACGTGATCGACCAGCAGTACCGGGCGCGAGTGGAAAGCGCTGAGCACGCCAAGCTCGATTCGTTCCAGAAGAAGGCTCTCGAGATGGTGCTCGCGCCGGGCGTCCGCAAAGCATTCGATCTCTCGCAGGAAAGCGAGAAGACGCGGGATGGCTATGGCCGCGATTCGGTGGGACAAAGCCTGCTGCTCGCCCGCCGCCTGGTGGAGGCGGGAACGCGCTTTGTCACCGCGGCCGGCTATCACGGCAACTCGTGGGACACCCACTCTGATAACGACAAGGGACACCGCGACCGGCTGACTCCGCCGTTGGACCGTGGATTCACAGCGCTGATCGACGATCTTGTTGCGCGCGGACTCTACGGGGAGACGATCATCATTGCGATGGGCGAGTTCGGCCGCACGCCCCACATCAATCCGGGTCTGGGCCGTGATCATTGGCCGCGGTGCTGGTCGCTGGCGCTCGGCGGGGGTGGATTGAAGACCGGACTTGCAGTGGGACAGACCGATAATCAGGCAGCGACGGTGCTTGACCGCAAGACCTCAATCGGCGACCTGTTCGCGACGGTGTACAAAGCGATGGGCATCGATTGGACGTCGGAGCTGATGACGCCGATTGGGAGGCCGATCAAGATCGCGAATTCGTTCGAGGACACGACGGGCGAGCCGGTCCGGGAGCTGGTGTAACGCCGGACGAGTCTGGCTGCGTCCCGCCGCGTGCGGGTCCGAACCGTTCATTTCATGCGGTTCTGCGAGTGGGCCTATGCGCCGCAAGGCATGTTTTTGTATTCAGAGACGCTGGCGACTACTAACGCAAACTCCTGGGTTCGCCTTTCCGCCGCCACCAGGGCGCGCGGCGATCAGAGCCCTCTACGCCGAAGGAGTGAAGGGATGTCACGACTGCGGACGACAGCAACGACCTCAACGAAGCCTGTGTGGGCTCGATAGAGGATCAGGTAGTTTCCAACGGGCCAAAACAGAAGTGGGCGCTCTTCGGCCAAGTCTTCCCGACGGTGACCCATGCCGGGCGTTTCGGCCAGGGCCCGGATCTGCTGGTGAGGCTTGGCGAGAAAACGGTCCGCGGCGTCGATGTCATCGCGGGCGATGTACTCCCAGATCTCGTCAAGATCCTCGGCTGCATCGGGTGCGACTACGTAGTGTTTCATCCCCGCTTCCGGCGGCGCTGATCGGACTTCTCCCGAATCCGGGCAAACACCGTCTCGCCGTCAATGCCTTCGCCACGGTCCAGTGAAGCAAGCCGCCGGTCGGCTTCGGCGCGGAACTCGCCGAGTTGGCTCGCGCGAACTTTCTCGTGCTCTTCGAGCAGGCGCAAGGCTTCCCGGACCACCTCGCTGGCCGAGGTGTAGCGGCCAGTTGAAACCTTGCCTTGTACGAAATTCTCGAGTTCAGGGGTCAATGATACGTTCATGGGGCTCCTCGGAGGTCGACAGTCTGAGCCTACGCCGGATAGCGCAATATGTCAAGGTTTGACATTGTCTCGCTCAGGCAGGCGGGCCGAAATTTCGGCTCAGAGGTTCGGGCACCGTGAGACTCGATAGAACCCGTTAACGCCATGGCGTTGACTTGACTGCGGCGGGGCTCAACACTCTGATAATCGGCTCGTCCGAAAATGGGCGTGCGCCAACGAAACACGCCGGTCGCTGCGGTCCGCCGCCACCAGTATGCTGGCGTCATAGACCAGCCGCGTCATGCCGGGCGCCGGACCGTTCTCGGTGTCCTCAGTTGCGCCCGCACGTGACGGGGCGCCTCGTTCAGTTCTTGCTGCGTAAAAGCCCCGTGCTCGCTTTCCCACTCGGCCACCGCTTTCCCGCGCCGCCTCCGTCATCCAGGTCGAAAGGCTCCCGCCCTCCTTGGCGGCCGCGGCGGAACTGGACAAATGCGCCACTTCCTGATGATCGGCGACTCAGTGGCAAAACCCAAGCAGTGAATTTGGCTCACAGCGGACGCAGCACGAGTAACGCCAATCCCACCCGGGTGACGGCGGCACGCGCTAGTATCGAAGCCCATCGCAGCACTCCGTCCCCAACCAAGTCCATTTGCTTCTGATTGAGCGCCCCGAGTCGCCGGATGGCTCTAACGACCGGATAAGTGGCGATGTTCTGGGTCAAAAAGGCCCCAGGCCGAAGGAAGGATACAGGGACGGGGATTTCGTATTGAGAACCGCGAAGCGTCGTCGTGTGTGGCACGACGGTGATCAAGGCCCGATCCTGATCTCCGTAGGCGACGCTCAAGATCAGTCCAGGTCGAACCTTTTCGACCATGCCGAGCTCGAGCATCCACACCTCACCGCGAGCGGGCGTCATCTTCCTCGGCGTCTAGCATTGCGAAGATAGCGTCCGCCGCGTGAGCAGTCTCGTCGTCGTCCAACGGCCCCGAATCGAAAGGGACTGCGCGCCGGAAGAACTCGGCGGCAAAGACGCGTTTCTCTTCGGCCGGAAGAGCGTCAAAGGCTTCGAGAAGCTGGATTGTCTGATGGCTCATATGCTCACGATAGCGCCCAAAAACACTGATCCGCAAGGGGCTGGCCGGATAGAGAACGAAAAACGCCGCAGTGTTTAGCGTCGGCATGTTGCCGGACGAGAGCGCCCACCGCGGTGACGCGGCTGACCACCGACACGCGGATCGAACCGGTGCCACACGAACCACCCAGCGTCACCACCACGCCCGCCTTCTTCAGCTTCGCCGGCGCTCTCCGTGCCAGGCGGCGTGATCGATGGATAACATAACCGGCGGCGGGCAGTTCGTGCATCAACCGCGCCACCAGCGGACGCGCGTGCGCGCCGATGCGGTCGACGCCCAGCGCCAGCAGGTACTCAAGTCAAGCGCGGCGTGCTGGCACAAGCACCCGAGATGGCTGACCGTGCTGATCTCGTATGGCGATGCGCCGGACGGGGTGCTGCGTCCGCCGAACAGTTCGGCTTCAACACGCAGCCTCGCGCGGGACCGCTGCACGGACTCTCCACAAGCCATCGCGCCGCGCCCGGTCCAGTGCAGCGGCCGCCCACCGGGATCAGAACGATACCCTGATCCCGAACCGCAGCACCCGCTCATCAGCCCCCGCCCGGGCGAGGTTGGCCGCGTTGACTGACGTAATCTCTGAGAATCCGCCCAGATCGCGCACCGACCCATCCGGGTTCCGGACCACCGAATTGACGTTGCCCCCGGGGTTGGACCAGTGCGGCGTATTGGTGGCATTGAAAGCGTCGGCCCGGATCTGGACGCGGACACGCTCGCCGGCCGCGATATCACGGAACAGGCTGAGATCGGCGTTGACCAGTCCCGGCCCACGCAACAAGTTGTAGCCCGCGCTGCCGAAGCGTTGCGCGGTGACGGGGGCAAAGGCGGACCCGTCGAAGAACGGCGTGCCACGCCCGGTCCCGCCCAGAATGCGGACCGCGGGCGCCACAAGGTCCGCGCGTTGGGCGCTGCCCGGCATGTCGAGCGAAGTCCCGGTCGCGCTCACCGAAAACGGCAGGCCCGTCATCGCGTTGAAGATGCCGTTTAACTGCCAGCCGCCGAGCAGAGCCGAGGCCAGCCGCGACTGGTTCATCCAACGCTTGCCCTTGCCGAATGGCAGCTCCCAGATGCCGGTGACGTTGAGCACCTGCGTCCGGTCGTAATCCTGCACCGTACGGTTCAGGAAAAAGTAGGAGAGAGCCTGCACACGCGGGACGGCCTCGGAGCTGCCCACGTTGCCGATGGCTTTCGACCACGTGTATGCCGCTGACATTTGGAACCCGCCGCTGAAGCGCTTGTCGAGAGTCGCCTGGAGCGAGTCGTACTTGGCGGTGGCGAGCGGGCGGAACTCGGTGGTGGGCGCCGTCCGTCCGAACCGGGCGCGTAGCGGCTGTCCGCTCACGCCCGCGCCGATCACCTGGCCCGCGTTGTTGTCGATGTTGCCGTACTGGCGGATGGTCCGGTTGGCGACGTATCCGGCCTGGCCCACGAATCCCCACGCGAGCTTCTTTTGCAGCGACAGGTTCCACGACTGGATGTAGCCGCGCGTGATCTTGCTTGGGAACGCATGGATCACCGCCGCCGGGGGCACCGGCAGGCGGCCCCGTGAAAAGTCAGGCACGGCTACCGGTGGAATGCCGCGCTCCCAGGGACCGGCCGTGGTGAATGCATTCGCGCCGGTGTTGACAACACCGATCACCACCGGGTAGTTCGTCCGCACGCCCCGCGGCCCGATATCGAACGGGTCGCTCGTGATCCCGTATCCTGCCCGGACCACAAGATCGGTGCCAAGCCTCCAGGCGGCGCCCAACCGCGGACCCAGCCCTGCCTTGGTGACCGATACTCCGCAGTCCCTGGGAATGCCCGCGACGCCGCAGATCCATACCTGATTCGCGTCCGGATCATAATATTCGGCGCCACGGTCCGCACGAGTGGGGAACGGATAGAGCTCCCATCGCAATCCATAGCTGAGCGTGAGACGCGAGGTGACGTCCCAGCGGTCGCGCACGTAGAAGCTGTAGAACGAGCTCCGCAGCGTAAACTGGTCCGGAACCTGAAGCGTGATTCCGTTCGATTGGGGCAGGCCGAGGAGGAAGGCCGCCATGGCGTTGACGCGGTTGTTGCCGGGCCCGCCGCGCATCTCGGTGATACCGGTGGTGAAGCTGAATCCACCGGCGCCGCCGCCGAGCTGGGACTCGATCTCCGGCTGTTGATGATTCAGCGCGCGGCGCGCATGGTCGGCGCCGAAACGCAGGTTGTGCCGCCCGCGGATCCAGTTGGCGTTGCCCACCGCTTGCCAGGCCGGATCGTTGCGGATCCAGGGCATGAACGGTTCGTTGATCCCGATGTTGTCGTATCCGTTGATCAGCATCCGCGGCCATCCGCCTTCGAACCGCCGCGTGCCGTTGGTGCCGGGAATCCCCAGAAAGTCGCGGCCGAGGTTTTCCTCCAGACGGTCGGGGATCGCGTTTTGAACCGACCGGTTGTATCCGGCGTAGCCATCCACCAGGAACGCCGGCGAGAACGTGTAATTGGCGGCCACGGTCAGGCTGTCGACTCCGCCATCGCCGGTGCCCGATTGCTGCCCGGAAAGCGTGGGTCCGCCCAGGGGTCCGAACACGGTGGGGTAGTATTGCGACCAGCGGTTGAGGCCCAGGCGTCCGAAGACCGACAGCCGGTCCATCGCGTTCCAGTTGATCTTGGCGTCGGTGGTGTGGCGGTTGTAAGGCGAGGAGGCGGATGTGAAAAAGTTGTTGGCTAGCCCGGCCTGGTTGGGTGCGGGCCACAGCGGAATCAGCTTCCGAGAGATCGCGCTGTGGCGCGATGCGGGCACGGTGCTGCCGGGGAAGGCCTGGCGTCCAGCGCCGGTAGAGTCACCTGTCAAAGGGTCGAAGATCGGAAACGTGGACTCGGTCATCACGCCGGTACGGGCGGCAAGCGTGGGCACGGTGGCGAAACGCGAATAGGCGCGGTAGTCGCCGGTGTACTCGTAGCTGGTGAAGAAGAACAGCCGGTTGCGCACGATGGGTCCGCCGAGTGAGCCGCCCGTCTGGTTGAAGATGAACTTCGGCTTGCGGTCCCGAACCGGGAAGAACATGGGGCGGGCCTTGATGGCGTTGTTGGTGTGGTATTCGAACAAGGAGCCGTGGAACTCGTTGGTCCCGCTCTTGATGTGGACGTGGATGGCGGCGCCGCCAGCCATTCCAATCTCGGCGTCGAAGCTGTTGGTGGTGGCGTCCACGGTTTGAATGGACTCAAGTGTCGGCACGTAGGCCACCAGGCTTTGGATGAAGTTGTTCGCCGAGCTCGTGCCATCAATGCGTGTGTTGTTCACCTGTGCACTGGTCCCGTTGACGTTCATGGTGAACGACGCCGCCGGGTTCGATGCACGGATCGCTCCGCCGCCGGAGACGGAAAAGCCCGGCAGGACACGGAGCAGCCCCTGGAAGTTCCGCCCGATGGGCACGGGCAGATCCTCGAGCGCCTTACGGTCCATCTCGAAGCGGACGTCGGCGCGCTCGGTTTGGAGAGTCGCCGCGGAAGCCGCCACGATGATCGATTCAGTGGCGGCGCCTACATTCAAAACGGCATCGGCACGGACAGCAGTGTTCACCGCGACGCGGACTCCGGTGGTGCGGAAGGTCTGGAAGCCCTCTTTGGCGGCGGTTACATCGTAGACGCCGGGATCGAGGTTCGGGATCGAGTAGCCGCCCGTATCGCCCGTGATGGCCTGGCGCACTTGGTTGGTTCCGGAGTTCCGGGCGGTGACCTTGGCGCCGGCGATGGCGGCTCCGGAGGTATCGGTGACGGTGCCGTCCAGGGTCCCGTAGAGGACCTGGCCAAGGACGGGACGAGCGGAGACCAGGGCCAGAGTGGAGATCAGGACCCAGGCGGGGGCGTGGTTCATTGTGTCCTCCCAGTGGAACTGTAACGACACGATGCTATCACGGGGGCCGGCCGGAATCGCTTCAACAGTCACAGCCTCGAGAAGGCACAGCCGCCCGCACAGCGTGAGCCATAACTGTGCCGTTTCCTGGACCCGGATCAAAGGCCGAGCAGACGGCGCAAGTCCCTTTCAGTCACGGGGTTGCGGCTCAAGTAGTCGTTCAGAGCCTCAACCGCGATGTCGAGCATGGTCCGCTGGTGGGCCTGGGCGGTGACTTTCAGCCGGTCCCGCAATTCGAGAGGAAGATGGAAAGTGACGGGAACTGTCGGGACCTTCGCCTTCCGGGAGGCGCCGGGAAGCGACGCCGGATCCGGAGCGGGCACTGCCCCGCCCCGCCCCAATAGGTGATCCTCGAGGTCTCCAGACACGGGAACTGAGTGGGCGAGCAGCGGCCGCTTGAGCTCGCTCAGGACGCTGCGTGGTTTGGATTCGCCAGACATTCAATCACTTCCTCCGTGAGTTCACGTACTTCGAGAGCAGCCACCGATCCGCTGGCGTAGCCGAGAATCGACTGTCCCCTGCCCGAGGATTCAGCCAGCGCCGAACGCGCGCCAATCTCGGTCTTCAATATGCGCACGCGGAGGCCGTCGGCGGCGAAAAAGGCCTCCGCGGCGCCGCGGGCATCACGGCCAAGCCGGTTGTTGCCAGCCAGGCGCCGGTTGACCAGAATCCAGACCTGAAGGTCGGGCTTGTAGACCACGGTGTCCTGCAGCAGCGGCAGCATGGTCACCGCGGCCTGGTAGTCGAGCGGGCTCGGCTGCACCGGAATCAGCACGGCATTTGCGGCCAGCAGCGCGGACCGGGTAATGTCGTCGGCGCGCGACCGGTGTGCCCCGCCCGGCGGACAGTCGATGAGCAGGACTTCGTAGTCTGAACGCGCGGCGATACTCGGCAAATCCCGATGAAGCGTTGAATTCGGCAACGCAATAACGTCGAATCCGAGGGAATTCTCCTCACCGGCATTGTTGCGCCAGGCAAGGGCCGAGGCCTGGGGATCGGCATCCACGACGAGGACTTTGTATCCGTTCTCGGTGAGGCCGGCGGCGAGGTTGATGCAGGTGGTGGTCTTCCCTGCCCCGCCCTTTTGGTTGGCGATGGTGACGACGGCTGCCATCAACTAAAGCGTACTACTGTACGGTTGAAATGTCAAGCAGAAGTATGCCTTTCAAGAAAACTGTCACCTTGTACACCTTTCTGTACATCTTTCAGCTTTTACAACTATACAAGCGCACTGCAACAACGTCCCATCTCCCAGCCGGACTTCACTACAATAAAATTATGGCCAGTCTGGCGCTGGCGCTGCCGCGCATCCCCTGGATCCCCATCCTTTTCTTTTTTGGGCTTCTCTCGGTCACTTTTCTCGACGTGATCATCGGCCTCGGCGAGGAGTGGTTGAACGACGACAGCATGAGCCACGGCTTCTTCGTGCCCGCAGTTGCGGGATACGTCGCCTGGCAGGAACGGCACCGCTGGCTGGGGATCGAACTGAGACCGAATCTCTGGGGCCTGCTCCTGGTCGCCTGGGGCGGATTCCAGCTCGTGGCCGGAACCCTGGGAGCGGAAATGTTCATTGCCCGCACCGCGCTGGTCGTCTCCCTGGTGGGAATCCTGCTGTGCCTGGGCGGGGCAGGGCTGGTCCGGGCGCTGGCTTTCCCTCTGTTCCTGCTGCTGTTCATGATCCGGATTCCGAACATCATCTACAACCAGATAACGTTTCCCCTGCAATTGTTTGCCAGCCAGGTAGCCGAGCACACGCTGTCACTGCTGAATATTCCCGTGTTACGCGAGGGCAACATCCTCCACTTGGCCAGTGGACCGCTTTCGGTGGTGGAAGCCTGCAGCGGAATCCGTTCGCTGCTGTCGCTCTCTTTTCTCTCGATTGTGTACGCCTATTTATTCGGCGAGAAGGTCTGGATGCGCGGGGTCCTGTTGGTCCTCACAGTGCCGATCGCCGTGGCGACGAATGCTTTCCGGGTCACCATCACGGGGCTGCTGAGCAACTACAAGCGTGAGCTGGCCGAAGGGTTCCTGCACACCGCCGAGGGCTGGCTCATTTTCGTAATGGCGACACTTCTTCTGGTGGCCGCGCACCGGATGGTCAACTTCCTGTATCACCGGTTCTATTCCGCTTCGAAGGTGGCCGACTAAAGCGCCTTCACCGGTGTTCCGATGGAACGGGCGCCGTGCCCGTCCTCGAGACCACTAACTTTGGCAGTCTGACGTACGAACCATCGGAGGTATACTACTTTCCGGTGGGGATACCGGCCTTCGAAGATGAGCACCAGTTCCTTCTTCTTGAGCAGGACACGACGCGGCCGGTGATGTTTCTGCAGAGCACGAAAACGCCAAGCCTGGCGTTTCTCACCCTGCCCGTCGCCGAACTCGACGCTGGATACGCGATGGAGGTGCCGCCACAGGACCAGGCGCTGCTGGCGGCGGGGGAGGGAAGTGCCCGGTCGCTGATCGCACTGGCGCTTTTGACGGTCAGCGGCCAGACGGTAACGGCGAACCTGCGCGCGCCGGTCCTGTTGTCGCCCGGTTCACGGCGCGGAGTGCAGTCGATCCCAGCGGAATCGGACTATTCCTCGCAGCACCTGGTGCCGCCGCGGCGGCAGGAATCCGGGGGCAGGTGAGCCATGCTCGTAATCCGCAGAAGGGCGGGGGAGTCAATTGAGATTGGCGGCTCGATTGTGATCCGGGTCCTGGATACGGCGGCCTCCCGGGTGACATTGGGCATCATCGCGCCTCAGGAAGTTCCGGTGTTGCGGTCTGAGATCCGGGATCAGAACGAGGCGGCGGCGCGCGGCGTCACCCCCGCGGCGATTGACGATCTGGTCCGGCGGCTGAGGGGAGGGAAGTAGCGGGTCACTTCGACCCTGTGAGCCAGCCGGCGGCCATGCGCGCGAACGTGAGCCGTTCATAGGGGCTCTTGGTTCCACTTTCGTAGAAACATCCGACCCCGCCGCCAGGGAGGGAGACCAGAGACGAATACGCGCTGGCGCCGGCGTGCAGGCTCTTCGCGACTGGCCAGGTCCGGCCATCATCGTGACTCAACCGCACGGTCATGTTCTCGCGGCGTTCACTGGCCGGATTCGAAAACACGAGCATCTGTCGTGGCCCTTGCCGGTGGCGGATGATGCTCGCCTGGCAAACAGGCTCGACAAGTGCGTCATCGAGCACCGGCTCCCGCCACGTCTTGCCGCCATCCGGACTGATCGAAACCGCGCGCCGGTTGCGGCCCCGGTAGCTGCGCATGTTCAGCATTACGGTGCCATCGCTCAACTCGACGGCTTGGCTCTCGTTGGTCAATTCTCCGGCAGGCTGGCCGTGAATCCACGACTTGCCCCCGTCATCGGTGTAGATCGCGTGCGCGTAGGAGGTGTTCTGGTCCCGAAGCCGGTAGTAGTTCGGGAACAACAGCCGGCCAGCCGCAAGCTGGATCGCATTCCCCGGGCCTCCCGCGTAAAAGGGCTTGTCGCCACCTTTGCCACGGATCGAGGCCGTAATGTCGGCCGGAGCCGTCCAGGTGACGCCGTCATCATCACTGTGCGCCATCCACACCGAATGCTGCGCGGTTCCCGCAATGAGCGTCTCTTTCGTCGAGTCGCCTGGCATTCCGGTCATCATCAACCAGATCCGGCCGGTCCTGCGATCCTGCACGGCGACCGGGTTCCCGATGCCGTCCCTGCCGCGATCGGCGATCACCTTGTATGGCTGCCAGCTCTCTCCGCCGTCCGTGCTGCGGGTCAACAGCATATCGATGTTGCCCTGGTCTCCCAGCGACTCCTTGCGGCCCTCGAGAAATGCGAGCAGGGTGCCCTTCTTCGTCGCGATCACGCTCGGGATGCGATAGGCAAAGTAGGCGCCTTCGCCCGCCCGGAACAGGTGCGATTGCTGGAGCCCGGGAGGCGAAACCCGCACGCGGGCAGACCAGATATCACCGGTCATTTCCTCATCCGACATGCTCAGTTGGGTCCAAACCACGGCGATCGTCCCATCGGGAAGCTCCGCAGCCGATGGATATGCCACCTGGCGGCCCCGGTCGGCAGCGGCGGCTCGCAACTGCGCTTCGGCCAGCACCAGCGGCTCTCCCCACGTATCGCCATCGTCAGCGGACACACGCATGGTCAGCGGGGTTCGCAGCGGGGGCGTGGACGGATTGTGCGTCAGCACGAGCCGTCCGTCACGAAGCCGCAGCAGGTTGTGCGACGTGGCGCCGGCGGCCATGCCCGTGTCGCGGGCAACGCTCCAGGTCTCGCCTTTGTCGATCGAGCGCGAGCTCCACAGTTTCCCATCAGTGGTGCGCAATAGCATCAGCACATGACCGGAGGTGAGCTCGGCGATCGTCGGCTCACCTCCCTGTCCTGCCGGGTTTGCCACCTCACCGCGGCGTCCCCATGTCTTTCCGCCATCGGCCGACTTCAACACGCCTCCGGCCTTGGTCCCCAACCGGTGCACAGGAACCAGCAGTTCGCCCGTCGAAAGCCGGATGCCGTTGGACCGGCTCGTGTGCGCGGGCTCATCGTACACTACTGCCGGCTGTGACCATGTCTTGCCTGAGTCAGCACTCGAACGCGCGTAGACACGAAACGTCCCGGGGCCGTCCGGCGTGCCAGGCGGAATCTGCTCGAATCGCGGGACGCTTCGCAGTCCGGCCGAGAAAAACCAGTAGGTGGTGCTCCCCGCTGCAACGAACGAAGGATCGAAATCCGAGCGGTCCGGGAAGTCCTGCATGAGCCGGGCCGTCTGCCAGGTGCGGCCCTGATCCCCCGAACTGGTCCCCATCAGACTTTGACGCGACGACGCTTCGAACGGTCCCGAAAACCACACGGTGAGCAACTTTCCGTCCGGCATCCGCACAATGCTCGGAGCATGATTGAAGCCGTGGCGATTGGCCGGGTCCTTCGGATTCGAGCCTTGATGCTCGAACACCTTCGCTTTGGAGAGAAGGGCCAGTCTGTCCTGGCCGGCTGCCAGCAGCGGCAGCGCGATCGCAAGAATGTGTCGTTTCATTGGTTCAGAATCAGAAGGCGTATTTCAATACGAACTGCATGATCCGCGGAGGAAGCGTGCTGGTGACCCGTCCGAACGCGGCAGGCGCCTCCATGTTCACGCCGGCGGCGCCGAACTGCGCGTGATTCCAGGCATTGAACATCTCCCAGCGGAACTCGAGGCTGTGACCCTCGCGAATCATCGTGTTCTTGAACACGCCGAGGTCAAAGTTATTGATACCAGCCGAGTTCAAAATATTCCGCCCGGCGTTTCCGATCCTGCGATCGGCGCCACCGAGTGCGAGGAGCCGGAATGCATCGACATCGTAGAAGCGGTCGGCCGTCCGGACGTCCTTGGGGAGGTTGCCCGCGCCGATGCGATCCGGCCGCGCGGTGCACTGCAGAGAGCACGTACCCTGGCGCGACAGATTCATGCTGGGACTCTGCGGCAACCCGGTCTGGAACACGGTAATCCCTCGAACACCCCATCCGCTGACGGCCCGTTGCGCCAGCGCGCCGCCCGAGTTAAGCAGTGGCCGTCCCGGGCCGAACGGCAGCATGTACTCGAAAGCCGCCGAGAAGCGATTCCGTGCATCATAGCTGGAAGGCCCCTTGCCGCTCCGCCGGTTCGCCGGATCAGTCCAGGCACGGCCGTCACCGCCCCACGCGGAGGCATCATCGAGGTTCTTCGAGAACGTGTAGGCAGCCAGGTAGGAGAATCCGTGGCGGAGCCGCTGTTCCACCTTGACCGCCGCGCCGTGATACCACGATCGTGCCCACACGTCGGCGTTCTGCACTCGCGCGAACGCCGGCCAGCGCAAAGTCTGCTGCACGTTGCCGGGTCCCGGCGGGCGATTGTTGATGTTGTCGTAGATGAGCAGGTTCACGCCGGATGACCCCTGGTACATCGTCTCCACCACGAACCCGGAGCCGAGTTGCTTTTGAATGCTCAGGTTCCACTGCTGGATCTTGCCGTACGGAAAGTTGCGCGAGATGAATGGAAACACGGTCAGTGGAGCGGTGGCCAGAGCGCGTTCGGCTGATGTTGCGCCCTCGGGATTGTAGGTGATATCGGGACGCACGGGGTCCGCCGTCCAGATGGGCCGCAGACTGATCGGCGCGAAGTCGTTGGAGGAGGCCAGTCCCTGGATCTCCGGCGCGGCGTAGTAGATACCGTATCCCGCCCGGATCGCGAAGGTGGGCCGCAGCGCATAGGCGAGCCCGATACGCGGGCCGAAGTTGTTGATGTCGGCGTTGTAGGGGGCGCGATGACTGGTGATGCGGTAGCGCACGTCGCGGCGGATATCACGGTAGAACGACTCGATCAGAGGCAGGTCGCGAATGTATTTTGACACGATGATCTCGCCGGTCTGCACGTCGAAGCCGAGGCCGTTGTCGCCGCTCTGCTTGGCGGCGCTCTCGATCTCGTATCGGAGGCCGATGTTCACCGTCAGCTTCGAGGTGGCCTTCCAGTCGTCCTGAATGTAGACACCAAGATACTTCGCCTGGGTGTTCCATTGTGTAGCGCGTGCCGTTTTCGTCACAAGGGACGGCACGCCGAGCAGGAAGTCCGCCACGTTGTCACCGGCGTAGCGATTGCGGAACTCGGTGCTGCCGTTGCCGCCGGTGTAGAACATCCACTGCCGGACCATTCGTATATCACCGCCGGCCTTGAACGTGTGGCTGCCCTTGTTCCACAGCAGGCTCTCCTGAAGCTGAAAGTTGTTCGTGGTGCGATAGTTCGGTGTGGTCTCGGTTGGCACCAGGTAGCCCGGAATGGTCAAGGCAGGCGCGGCCCAGAATAGCGGGTCTACCGCGGCCAGGGTGTTCGTGATGCCGGCGGGCGTCACATGATCCTTCTTAAACGAATTGAGCGTCGCAAGCTGGTTTCGATAGCGCATCCATCCAAGGCTCGCGTTGTTGATCAGTGTGGGGCTCAGCACGCGATTCCAGTGAACGCTCGCACCCTGCGCGCGAAGCTTGAAATCGGTGCCGCCGGAATTGGCAGGCGCCGGCAGCCGCGGCGGACTGAGCGCGGTCTCCTGATTGAAGAGGTACCGCCCGAAGAGCACGTCCTTCTCGCCTTTGTTGTAGTCGATACGAGTGACTGTGTTGTTCCTGGTCTCGCGGCCCGAAGGCACATCGTTAAAGATGAAGTTGCGCGCCACCGGCCCGGGGTTGTTCGGCAGCGGAACCAGCGGCAGAATGGCCGTGGAGATGGGATTGAACTGGCTCCGCGGAATCGTATTGTTGGGATATGGCGTCCGTGAGTTGGGATCACGGACGGCGGTGGTGAATACGCCATTGCGTTCATCCGGAGTGAACACCTGGCCCACAACCGGATTGC
>VFZX01000187.1 GCA_016871015.1 Acidobacteriota bacterium
CTGGAGGCCAAAATCGGGAATCCAAGGCGTTCCGGCAGCCTGGCAACGAAAAATCGTGCTACGCAACAACCACACTTCGACCGGCGGCGATGAGCGTTCGCCCGTCAATTCTCGGACAGGCTCCTAGGGCCCTAGCCATTCTCAGTTGGCGGATTCGCGTGGAGCTTTTTATTATACGTGAAAATGCTCTAGTTCGCAGGTTCTCGGACGAAAACACGCTGGTGCTATCCCGGAAAAGCCACCTCGATCCTACATCAGTCCGGCCGCTCTCGGCGATCTTGACGAATGAGAGTGAACCGGTTCAGGCCTCACGTGCTGGTTCTGCCAGAAGATGAAGCGAACCGGCAGATTGCGAACGGTTTCTTGATTTCCCGCCAGGTCAACGCAAGGAATCTGAGCATTCTCGAGCCCGCTGGTGGCTGGAGGAAGGTCCTCCACGAGCTGAGGGAGACCCATGTGCCTCAGATGCAGAAGTTCTCTGGCCGGACCATCGTGCTGGTGGTTGACTTTGATCGCTCTGCCAGCCGGAGGAGCCAGTTTGAGGACGCCTTACCCGAGGAACTCCGTCAGCGGGTTTTCGTGGTTGGGGTCTGGACTGAGCCGGAAGATCTCCGCTCCAAACTCGCCATCATTTACGAACAAATCGGCAAGCAGATCGCCGACGGTTGCGCCGTTGACGGCCCCTCCGTTTGGGACAACCCGCTGTTGCGCCACAACCAGCCCGAGATTACGCGGATGCGTTCGATAATCCATCCGGTGCTGTTCGGATGAGTGAATCCCCAAGCAGGGGGCGCGGCGGGCCGGTAGAGATTCGCCGTGACCACGAATACCGGGCGGCCTGCGAACTCCGCATTCTCGACGCCGTAACCGGAGCGGGGTGCGCCGCGGAAGGGAGCGCAAGCGTGATGCGACGGCGAGTCGCTTCGACCGGAATCCTCCCACGGCACTCCCGCCACGTGCTTCGTTCAGACCATGTTGATGCGCGCTTTTCAGGAGCGTTCCCGCACAATCAGGACCGGTGCGCGCAGCTCATGCCGCACCGCATTGATGGTCGTGCCGAACACCAGATCCTTCCACCAACGGTGCCCATGCGCCGCCATGATCACCAGGTCCGGCTCGACCTCGGCGGCGACCCGGATAATCTCATCCGACGGCCGTGGACCGTGGCGGACAATCAACTCGACAGGCAGCCCCCGCGCGCGCAGCGAGTCGGCGATGTTCTCAAAGTAGCGCTCGCCCGACCGGACCTCCTGCGTCGAGGCGTCCTCGCCGAACACCTGGCTGGTGACGCCCTCCTCCACGTGGACCAGAAACAGCTTCGCACCATGCGCCTGGGCGATCGCGGAGCCATGGGCGACTGCTTCCCGGTCATGTTCGCTGTGGTCGAGCGGGACCAGCACCCGGCGGTAGACCGGCGCCGCGAACGGTTCCCTGCCCACGGCTCCCGCTTCGGGCACCATCGCACCCGCGGCTCCGCGCCGCACGGAATCCGGCAGCCACGGGTGGAGCGTGACATAGACAAGCAATCCCACGAGCAGCAGGCTCAGCGGGACGAGGATCAGCAGCACCAGCCAGCGCCACTCGCCCGCGGATTCGACCCAGCCGCCGAAGGTCCGGATGACGAGCCAGATGTTGAGGCTCACGATCAGAGTCGCCGCGATCCAGGCGAGCGCCCGCACCCACACGGGATTCGCGAATTCGCCCATCCTCTCGCGGCTCGACGTGAACTGGATCAACGGGATCACGGCGAACGGGAGCTGCAGGCTCAGGATCACCTGGCTCAAGATGAGCAGCTTGTAGGTCCCCTGCTCGCCTGCGATCAGAACGGTGATCGCCGCCGGGATGATCGCGAGCAGCCGGGTCAACAGCCGCCGCAGCCAGGGACGCATGCGGAAGTTGAGGAAGCCCTCCATCACGATCTGTCCGGCCATGGTCCCGGTGAGCGTCGAGCTTTGCCCGGACGCAAGCAGCGCCACCGCGAAAAGGACGCTCGCCGCCGCGGTTCCAAGCAGCGGGGAAAGCAGTTCGTGCGCCTGCTGGATCTCGTTCACTTCGATGCCTCGCTTAAAGAAGGTCGCCGCCGACAGCACGAGGATCGCGCCGTTGACCAGCAACGCTGCGTTCAGCGCCACCACTGAGTCGATCAGGTTATACTTGCAGGCGCTGCGTTTCTCCGCCGCCGTCGCTCCGATACGCCGCGTCTGGACCAGCGCGCCGTGCAGGTACAGGTTGTGCGGCATCACAGTGGCGCCGAGGATTCCGATCGCGACGTAGAGGCTCTCGCCGTTGATCCGCGGGATCGAGCCGGAGGCCATCTCGCCAACAGCCGGCCGCGCCAACAGGATCTCGACCACGAAGCAGCCGCCGATGGTCGCGACCAGTGTGAGAATCAGCGCCTCAATCCACCGGATGCCGAACCGGCTGAGCCACAGCACGATCAGAGTGTCAAAGGCTGTCAGCAGTACCCCGGCAAGCAGCGGGATCTTGAACAGCAGGTTCAGCGCAATGGCCGCGCCGAGAAGCTCTGCGAGGTCGCACGCAGCGATTGCAATTTCGCACAGGAACCAGAGGATGTAGCTGACCGGGCGCGGGTACGCCTCGCGACAGGCTTGCGCCAGGTCGCGCCCACCGATAATTCCGAGCCGCGCGCTGAGCGTCTGCAGCAGGATCGCCATCGCGTTGCTGACCACCAGCACCCACAGGAGCTGATAACCGAACCGCGCGCCTCCTTCAAGGTCGGTCGCCCAGTTGCCCGGATCCATGTAGCCGACACTGACGAGGTAGGCGGGGCCGGCGAAGGCGAGCAGGCGTCTCCAGCCTGCGGGCGCGCCGGTCGGGACCGACTGGTGGACTTCAGGGAGCGAGGGCAGCGTGGGCATAAACGGAAGCTACGAAATTCAAGTTAACTATAGTTTATTCCGCTTGTCAACGGTTCCTTTCAATCGGGTGTGGTGGTTTTCAGCCACTCTGGGGCGTGCGGCCTGCTGGGCCAAGGTCGCAAAATCAACGCTTTACGGTTTGGCACGTCGATTGTAAACAAAAACAGCGAGGTGGTGACCATGAAACGAACTCTCCTGGGATTGCTCGCGACCGTTGCAACCGTGGCGGCCGGGAACTACGACGACGATGGTCCAGGCCGGGGTGTGGCCCGGATCAGTCTGATCAACGGGGATGTGTCGGTCAAACGCGGCGACGCGGGCGACTGGACGGCAGCGGCAATCAATGCGCCGTTGGTGGTCCAGGACCGGATTTTCACTGGGCCGGGATCGCGCGCTGAGGTTCAGTTTGACCACGCGAATATGGTGCGGATCGGGAACGACAGCGAGGTGCGGCTGCCAGAGCTCGAGCACCGCCGGTTCATCGTGCAGGTGGCACGGGGCACGGTCACGTTCCGGGTACTGCGAAACTCCGAGTCCGATGTTGAGGTGTCCACTCCGTCGATCTCGGTGCGGCCTACCAAGAAGGGAATCTACCGGGTGAGCGTGCGCGAGGACGGCACCACCGAGGTGACGGTGAGGTCTGGCGAAGCGGAACTGTTCACGCCGCGGGGCAGCGAGCGGCTGAAGTCCGGCCGGACGATGTTGGCCCGTGGATCGCAGTCCGATCCGGAGCTGATGGCGGGCGGCGAGCTGCCGGAGGATGACTGGGACCGGTGGAACGAGCGGCGCGACCGTGACCTGGAGCGCTCTCGGTCATACCAATATGTTTCGTCCGATATCTACGGCGCCGAGGATCTGGACGGGCACGGCCGCTGGGTGTATGCCGCGCCTTACGGCTGGGTCTGGTCGCCGTATGCCGCGCCGGACTGGGCGCCGTACAGGCAGGGCCGCTGGTCGTGGGTCGACTGGTTTGGCTGGACCTGGGTGAGCTATGATCCGTGGGGCTGGGCTCCGTATCATTATGGCCGCTGGTTCAACCATGGCCCGTATGGATGGGTCTGGTGGCCCGGCGCGATCGGACCGCGCTATTACTGGCGTCCGGCGTTGGTGACGTTCTTCGGGTGGAATAGCTGGGGTGGCTTCGACCTCGGGCTGGGGATCGGATTCGGGCGCGTGGGCTGGTGTCCGCTGGCGCCTTACGAGGTCTACCGGCCGTGGTATGGCAACCGTTATTACGGCGGGTTCCGCAACCGGGGTTACGTTGACAACAGCGTCAACGTCGTCAACAACGTCAACATTACAAACATTTACCGTAACTCGCGCGTGTGGGGCGGCGTAACCGCGGTCGACGGAGCGGACTTCTCCTCGGGCCGGGTGACCAACATCCGGACAGTGAGTAACGACGACCTGGGGCGGGCATCGCATGTCCAGGGCCTGGTGCCGGTTGCGCCGGCGAACGAGAGCCGGAGACTGGCGGACCGGGAAGTCCGGGGACGCTCGGAATCGGTTGCGGGCAACGACAGGTTTTACAGCCGGCGGCAACCCTCGGCGGTCGACCGTGTGAGCTTTGACGACCAACGGCGTGGTGTCGAGCATATGGCGCGCCGGACCCACGAGGAGCCGGGCGTGCGCGGTGGCGGAAGGCAGGCCGAAGTTGCGGGCCGGACCACGGATACCGGCGTACGGGATACGGGTTCGCGCACGACTGATAACTCCGACCGGGGCGGCTGGCGGCGGTTCGGCGAGCCTTCCTCGCGGAGCACGGTGTCGGGCGGCACGCGGGAGAACGGCGAGTCCGAGCGGAATAGCGGGGGCGGATCACGCAGATTTGGCGAGCCATCGCGTGGAGTGGAACCTGGGGTGCGCAGCGGAGAATCTGGCGTGCGGTCGACGGATTCCGAGCGCGGCTGGCGCCGGGTGGGCGAGGGGAGTTCGCGGTCCGAGGGAAGCGCACGGGTCGAGGACTCCACTCCCCGCAGGCGGAGCGAAGACGGGTGGAGGTCGATTGGTGAGGGCAGCGGGCGCAGCGAGCGGATCGAGCGTCCGGGCCGCACGGAACGGCCGGAACGGATCGAGCGCACCGAGCGGCCCGAACGGATCGAGCGCACTGACCGCACTGAGCGCAGCCGGGAGTGGGGATCCGGCCGGCCGTCGACACGCAATGACGATGGCGGCGTGCGGATCAGCCCACCGATCGTGCGGGAGCGGACGCGGTCCGAGGACTACGGCAGCCGGCAGTCGCGTGGCGGTTGGGACGGGGGCAGCAGGCAATCGCAGCCGATGCCGCGTTCGGAAGGCGGTGGCGGCCGGGTGTTTGGCGGTGGCGAGGGCGGCGGGCGCTCCGGTGGCGGTGAAGGCCGCGGCGGCGGATGGTCTGGCGGCGGCCGCTCCGGTGGCGAGGGTGGTGGCAGGTCTGGCGGCGGCGAAGGTGGTGGCAGGTCTGGTGGCGGCGAAGGCGGCGGGCGTTCCGGTGGCGGTGAAGGCCGCGGCGGTGGCGGCGGACGCAGCCGTTAACGAGTTTTGTTCTTCCCTCCGGCCCGGTGGCTGCTTCGGCGGCTGCCGGGCCCTTTTTTCGTTGACGCTCCCCGCCCCGCCATGATAACGTTCACCCAATGACGCGCCGGTCATTCTCATTAACGGCCACAGCCGCACTCGCGCAAAACCGCCGCCCCCTGATCGCCACAGGCGGGATCCTGCACGAGACCAACACCTTCAACCCCAAGAAGACGACGCTCGCCGATTTCGCCACCGGCATTGGCGGCGAGGGGATCCTGCGCGGAGAAGCCATCCTGCGCGAACACGAAAAGGCCAACTCCACCATGGCCGGCGTCATCGCCGGAGCGCGGCAATACGGATTCGACCTCTACCCCACCATCACCGCCGGACCCCAAACGATCGGCACCGTCACCGACCACGCCTTCGAGACGCTCATGAAGGAGCTTCTCGAAAAGCTCCGCGCCCGCAAGTTCGACGGCGTCATTCTCACCCTCCACGGGACCATGGTCACCGAGAGCCACGCACACGCCGACGCCGAAGTGGTGCGGCGCGTCCGCGAGGCACTGGGTCCGGCCATGCCCATCGTCGTCACTCACGACTTTCACGCCAACGTCTCGGAAGAGATCATCCGGTACTCGACGGCGTTGATCACCTACAAGGAAAATCCGCACCTCGACCCGAAGGACCGCGGCATCCAGGCCGCTCGCATCATCGCCGCCACGGCGCGCGGCGAAATCCGTCCCGTGCAGGCGCTCGAAAAGCCTCCGATGCTCTACAACCTGGTGTTCCAGAACACCTATCACGGCCCGCTTAAGCCCATCACCGACGAGAGCAAACGCCTGGAAACTCAGCCAAAGATCCTTGCCGCAAGCGTCGCCGGCGGATACCAGTGGTCCGACATCCCCGCCATGGGGCCATCCGTGGTCGTCGTCACCGACAACGACATCGAACTCGCGCGCCGCGAAGCCAAACGCCTCAGCGGCATGGTCTGGGACACGCGCCACGGTCTGAAGCTCAAGCTGCCGGACGCGGCCGAAGCGGTGCGGCTGGCATCCGCCAACGCCAAGCACCCCGTGGTCCTCATGGACACCGGCGACAACATCGGAGGAGGATCGGCTGGCGACAGCACGTTCATTCTCGCGGAGTTCATCAAACAGAAGGCGCCCGGGTGGTTCATCTGCATCTCCGATCCGGAGGCCGTGAAAGCCGCGTTCCGCGCGGGCGTGGGCGGCGTGTTCGACATGCCGGTCGGCGGCAAGACAGACAAGCTCCACGGCGAACCGGTCCGCGTCAAGGGACGCGTCAAGTCACTTAGCGACGGCCAGTTCATGGAGCCGCTCGCGCGCCACGGCGGCATGCGTTATTGGGACATGGGTCTCACCGCCGTGATCGAAGCCGAGGGCTCCACACGCGACCTGCAGAACATCCTGCAGGTGACCACCAAGCGCGTGTTTCCAGCGAGCCTCAACCAACTGATCAGCACCGGAATCTACCCCGACCGCCAGCGGATCCTGGTCGCCAAGGGCACCGTCGCTCCGCGTGCCGCCTACGAGCCAATCGCAGCGCGCATCATCGAAACCGACACGCCAGGAACCACAGCCGTTAATCCGGACCGCTTCGTCTACAAGCGCATCCGCAAGGGATTGTCCGGAATGTACTGATTGCCATGCATCGAATTCAGATCCTGTTCACCATCGCGGCGGGCATCGCTTCCGCGCAATCATTTTCCAGCACCCTGTCCGGCGTTATCTCAGACCAGTCCGGAGCCATGATTGCCGGTGCGGCAGTGACGGCCACTCAGGTGGCAACCAATGCCGCGTCGACGGCAACCTCGGACGCCGAGGGCCGCTTCGTGATTCCAGGACTTCAGCCGGGACCGTACCGCGTTTCGGCCGAAGCCACCGGATTCAAGCAGTTCATCCGCAGCGGGCT
Organism: Acidobacteriota bacterium; assembly: GCA_016871015.1. Classification (GTDB taxonomy): domain Bacteria; phylum Acidobacteriota; class Terriglobia; order Bryobacterales; family Bryobacteraceae; genus SYLY01. The sequence continues at coordinate 7,308 of VFZX01000187.1, forward strand.
CCGCCTGGAGGTCGATCAGCGCTTGCGCCTCGACATTCAACTCGAGCTGGGCGCGGTGTCCGAGAAAGTCGAGATCTCCGCCGACGCCGCGCGCATCGAGGCCGAGACGTCATCCATCGGCGCCATAGTCGACAACCGGCATGTGACCAACATTCCGCTCAACAGCCGCAACGCGATCTCGCTGATCGCTATTATCCCGGGCGCGCGTCCCAGCCGCGGATTCGGCAACGAGTTCAACAGCACCGCCGCGTTCGTGATCAATGGCGGGCGCGGCAACTCGAGCGAAGTGCTCACCGACGGCATCTCGAGCACGGCCAGCGCGGCCAACCCGATCAACACGGTTCCGGTCGCGCCGCCAGTGGAGGCGATTCAGGAGTTCAAGGTCCAGACCAACAGCCTGGCCGCCGAGTACGGCCGGACCGGAGGCGGAGTGCTGAACTTCATCTACAAGTCCGGAACCAATGACCTGCACTTCACGTTGTTCGAGTTCCTCCGCAACAGCGCGCTCGACGCGAACAATTTCTTTAACAACCAGCGGGGACTTCCGCTCAGCAGCTTCCGCCGGAACCAGTTCGGCGGAGTGGTTGGCGGCCCTGTGTACATCCCGAAGGTGATCAACGGCCGCAACCGCCTGTTCTTCTTCTTCAGCTACGATGCGCTCCGCGAGTCGACACAGACCGCCGCTGCCTTCACCTTTCCCACGGCCGCTGAGCGCTCCGGCGATTTCTCGCGGACATTCCGCACCGTGGGCGCGGCTTGCCAGCCGGTGAATATCTTCGACCCGTACACGACCCGTGCGAATCCGGCGGGCGGGTTCATCCGCACGCAGTTTCCTGGCAACGTGATCCCGCCTTCGCGCCTTGATCCCGCGGGCCTGAAGAGCGCCTCCTTCTATCCGCTCCCGAATGGACCCGGAGCGGACTGCTCGGGCGCGAACAACTTCGCCGCCTCGGGCCCGTCCAACTACAACCTCGACCAGTACGACTTCAAGATCGATTTCAATCCCACCGACAAGGACCGTTCCTTTGTCCGGCTTTCGCCCGCGCGCCGGATCCGCGAGACTCCGGCCGAGCAGTACAACACGATTGGATCGAACAACCGCTTCCGCCGTGGCCGCAGCTACGACGGGGGCAGCGGCGCGCTCTCCTATTCGCGGATCATCAGTCCGGCCCTGATCGCCGATGCGCGGATCGGATATAACCGCTGGCATGAAGGCGCGCCCCCGTCGGCCGGCGACAACTTCGATCCCCGCGCGGTGCTGGGATTCGAAGGCCGGTTCCAGGAGCAGATGCTGAGTCCATTCTCGTTCCCGCTGATGACGGTTGCCGGATACGGATCGCTTGGCCGGGGCGATATCCCGTTCACCGACGCCGGCTCGAACACCTACCAGGCGCTGGGCAACGTCACCTGGATCCGGGGGGCGCACACGATCAAGACTGGGGCCGACTACCGTGTGATCCAGTCGAGCGGGCCCAATCCCACCAACACGAGCGGCAACTACACCTTCGGCCCGAACTTCACTCAGGGACCCAATCCCACCACCGCCGGTCCCACCAGCGGCAACGCAATCGCGTCCCTGCTCTCCGGCATGGGCACGGGCAACATCGGTATTACTCCGCGCGTGTTCACGTCGAACCGTTACTTCGCCACATACATCCAGGACGACTACAAGGTGAGCCGCCGGTTGACGCTCAATCTCGGCTTGCGCTGGGATGTCGAAACCGGCCGCCGCGACCGCTACAATCACCTGAGCTGGTTCAACTTCGACGCACCCTCGCCGCTCGCCAGCCGCTTCCCCGGGCTCCGCGGCGGACTTGAGTTCCCTGGCGTCAATGGCAGTCCGCGCAATCAATACGACACTGACTGGAACAACTTCGGGCCGCGCTTTGGATTCGCCTACAACCTGCGTCCGAACACGGTGGTCCGCGGCGGCTACGCCCTGTACTACGAGCCCTTCCAGGGACGCGCGGTGAGCACTGGCGCGCAGTTCACGGGATTCTCGACACTCACAAGCTGGGTGTCCTCGCTCGACGGAATCACGCCGCTCAACCCGTTCCGGAATCCGTTCCCGGATGGCCTCGTGCTTCCGCCCGGCAGCAGCCAGGGCTTGCTCACCGCGGTGGGTGAAGGACTGGGCGCAACCAACCGCGACGGCGCCATCGAGCGGTTCGCCCGCGTCGGCTACGTCAGCCAGTGGAACTACAGCATCCAGCAGATGCTGCCGGGCAGCCTTCTGCTCGAAGTGGCCTACGTCGGCAACAAGGGGACCAAGCTCAGCGACGGCAACGGCTGGGAGATCAACCAGCTCTCGCCCGAGGCGCTACGGCTGGGCAACGCGCTGCTCGAGCGCGTTGCGAATCCGTTCGTTGGCGCGATCACCAGCGGCACGCTGTCGGCCGCGACCACCACGCGCGGACAGTTGCTGCGTCCCTATCCCCACTTCACGCGCCTGGTGAACTACCGTCCGAGCGCGGCGTCTTCGATCTATCACGCGTTCCAACTGGAGTTGAACCGGCGCGTCACGCGCGGCGTGCAGTTCCTGGCCGCCTACACCGCGGGCAAGCTCATCGACGACAGCTCAAGCCAGACGGACCAGTTCGCGCCGAGCAATCATCAGAATTCGCATGACCGGCGCGCCGACCGCTCGCTCAGCGTGCAGGACATCTCCCAGCGCCTGGCGTTGAGCTATGTAGTCGACCTCCCGTGGGGATGGCAGATCAACGGCATCACGACCTTCCAGACCGGCCAGACAATCACCGTGTCGAACGGATCCGACAACAGCCAGTCGTTCGGATTGCAGCAGAGGCCAAACGTGCGCGACAATCCACGGTTGTCGAGTTCGCGGCCAACCTCGGAAAAGCTCACGCGCTGGTTCGACACCACGATGTTTTCGCAACCCGCGCCATTCACGTTCGGCAATGCGGGCCGGGTCCTGCCCAACGTCCGCAGCGACGGAACCGCCAATTTCGACATCTCGCTATTCAAGAATTTCGCCCTGCCGCCCGAGCGCAAGGGGATCCTGCAGTTCCGGGCCGAGTTCTTCAACGCATTCAACACGCCGGAATTCGGGATCCCCGGCGCGGCGTTCGGCACCCCGAACTTCGGTGTCGTGGGCATGCAAGTCAACCCACCACGGCAGATTCAGTTCGGGTTGAAGCTGATCTACTGACGGTGGTCAAAAGCCCTTCGACCGCCGCCAGTACTCCTCAAACAACCCCTTCATCGCCTCGCCCATCCCGGGGTGATCAAACACCACCGCGGTCCACGACGGCCTGGTGACCAACGGATCCAGCAGCGCCACCAACCCCCGCGTGCCATCAAAGACCGCAAGTTTCATTGGCAGCGAATCAATTTGCCGGACCAGGACACCCGCTCCCTGATAATCGGCAAGCCTCTGCCGGTGCCGGTCATCCAGGCGCGAACCCTCCAACAGCAGCCGGCATACAACACCACGGTCGCGCGCCTTGCGAACCAACTCCTCATCGAGCGGATCCACCGCGTACGGCGGCCGGGAAAACTCCAGGTACTCGGACGCCGCCGCCGAGATCATCTGCCGGAACTCGGCCGCGGTGAGGCCCGGCTCGGACACGATCCGCAGGAAGTCGAGCGTGCCCCGCCCCTCACGCCCCTCGTCGTAGGCGCGCGTCAGATCCTCCACCATCGCCGTGGCAAGCTTGTGGTGCTCCTCGATGTCGGCCTTCACCTGCTCATGCCGCCGCGCGAAGTAATTGGGAATCGCAAGCGCGGGCTCCACCGCCGAGAACAGCTTGGTCTTGTCCTGCACGACACGCGCGAAGCCCTTCTCCGCAAGGCTGTCCAGGACCTCGTAGATCTTCTGGCGCGGGACATCGGCGCGCGCCGCTAACTCGAGCGCCTTGAACTTCGGGTGTCCCACCAGGACCATGTAGGTCCGGGCTTCGTAGGCGTTCAGGCCAATCTGCTGCAGCTTGCGCCAGAGCCTCTGGAATCCGCCGTCGGTCAGTTCCTTGTTCACTGGTCCACCGCCGTTATCGTAATTCGTTCGACGTCGCGCTGCCCAGCCGGTCCCGTGGCTGCCAGTTCGACATCCAGGGTGCGAGCCACCACCTGATCCAGGCACGAACGCGGCGCGTTGGGCACCTGGGCGGCGAACGGACGTAGCGACACGCTCGCGGCGCCTTGCACGCCATAGCACACCGTCACTTTGCCGCCGCGCGGGACCTTGACCGAGGACACCCACAGGAACTGGATCATCGGCGGGCTCGAGGGTGCGGTCCGGGCCTTCGGGTCCACGCGAAGGGTCGCCACCGCCTGCGCCTGTTCCCCGGCGGATCCTTCCGCGGTCAGGGTGTAGGTGGCCGTCGCCGCCGGATGGACCACAACACAGCGGGCAAGCGACGGCCGGATCGCCTCCACCCCGGGAGTAATCTTCACCGCCACCGCTCCTTCCGTGCCGTAACAGACCTGCGCCTCGCCGCCCGGTGCCACTACGTTCGGACTCACATAGAACTGGGCGATCTTCAAGGGATCGGGCTGGAGCTTTGGAGGCGCATCTGCGCGCTTTGGCTCCGTGCCACATGCCGCCAGCAGCGCCATCAAGGCCCAGCCAGCCCTCACGGAAGCTTCACCTTGGCCAGGTAGATCGCGGTCTTCCCTTCATGGGATGAATAGTAACTTACATGCAGGAGCCCGTCGTGCAGGACCAAGCCCGCATAACTCGAATCCCCGCTCGAAGGCAGCACCAGGAACTCGGTCAGCGATGGAATCGACGGCTCCAGCCAGCACAACGAGGTCCGCTGTTTGCCTTCGTACAGCCGGACCGCGGCCACGAACCGCCCATCCGGCAGCCGGATCATGTGCGGACCGCCGATTCGCACACCCAGGTCCTTCCACTCCCAGCCGCGATACGGAGGCCGGCTCCGCCCAAGCTGCGCGGTCTTGGTGTCCTGGTCGCGGCGCAGCAGGACCATCGCCGTCTCGTCGTGCAGGAACAGCATCGAAGTTTCGTTCGGATACCCCTGGTCGAACGGGTTGGCATTGAGCGTCTGATAGGACATCCCGTCATTGCTGATGTAGAACCGCAGCCCGCGCGGCTCGACTGTGCTGTATCCGAATCCGTAAGCACGGCCCCGCTGCCAGTTCACGCGCCAGAGCCAGTAGTTCCGGTCGCCAAACTCTTCTGGTTTGGACCACTCACGGCCGTCACTTGAAAACCACACGAGGTTCTTGTGCCGGTAGTCGAAGCTCGCGGGCATGGCCGCCGCAGCGGTCAGCATGAGCCGGTTCCCCGGCGCGATGGTGATCTTGGGATCACGCAGGTCCGCGGCGGGATAGGACACCAGCGCCGCGCTGTTCCAGCGGGTGGCATCATTCGAGGCCAGAACGCGGATGGCCCCATCCGGCGACACGTGCGACGTTCCTTCCCGGAACACGCAGTACCAAAGGTCGCGATACCGGATCAGGTCGGTGAAAGCGCTGTGCGGAGCCTGCCCCCAGATCCGGTTCACCTCGACGAGTTCCGCGCCCGCCACCGGCTTCGGCTTCGGAGCTTCGGAAAACGAACGCTGCCCGCAAAGCTGCGGCAGCATCACGACACCCGCGAGGAACCATCGCATGACAACCATTCTCGCACCTAACCGGTCTTCCGCTTCCGGAACTCATCCACGGCGACAGCAAGGATGATCACCGCTCCAACGATCGCCTGTTGAACGTAAGGCGAGATCCCGAGCAGGTCCGATCCGTTGGACAGCAGCCCCATGATGAACGCGCCGACCAGCGTGCCCGCCACCGTCCCTTCGCCTCCGCGCAGGCTGCCTCCGCCGATCACCACCGCGGCGATCGCGCTCAGCTCGTACCCCTGCCCCGCCGTCGGCTGTCCCGTCATCAGGCGCGACGCCTCGATCATGCCGGCGAGTCCGGTCAGCAAGCCGCACAGCGTGTACACGGCAGTGGTCACCATGGCCGTGTTCACACCCGCGTAGACTGCCGCGTCCGGATTACTTCCGATCGCGAAGGCGTAGCGGCCCAGCCGCGTATGTTCGAGGATCATGTGCACGGCCACCGCGCATGCCACCAGCACCCACAGCACAAATGGCACGAAAAGCACCGTACCCTCGCCGAGATACGCGAACGGACGCGGAATATCGTGAACCGGCAACCCGTTTGAAATCAGCAGCGCCAGGCCACGCACGATCCCCAGCGTGCCCAGTGTGACAATGAACGGATTGATTTTCAGCCGCGTGGCCAGGAATCCGTTGATGAATCCACACAGCATTCCCGCCGCAATGCCAGTAAGCACGCCAACGTGCACGCCCGCGCCCTTGGACATCGCCATGGTGCCCAGCAGTCCGGCCATGGCCAGGATTGAGCCCACCGACAGGTCGATCCCGCCAGCGATGATCACCATGGTCATCCCGAGCGCCATGATGTTGATCACGGCAGTCTGGCGGACGACGCTCGACAGGTTCAAGGCCGTGAGGAAGTTGGGTGTGGCGATCGAGAGTCCGGTGAACAGAGCGATCAGCGTGAGGAAGGGTAGCAAGCGCTGGATCATTGCGCGGCCTCCGGTGTGGCGAGATGCATGATGTCCTCCTGCGTGGTGCGCCCCGGCAGTTCCCCGCTGATCCGGCCGCTGCGCATCACCAGGATCCGGTCGGCCACTTGCAGCAGCTCAGGGAGCTCTGAGCTCACCATCAGGATCGCGGCGCCGTTGCGGGCAAGCTGGTCCATCGTTTCAAACACCTCTACCTTGGCGCCCACGTCAATGCCCCGCGTCGGCTCGTCGAACAGGAACACCCGCGCGCCTCGCACCAGCCACTTGGAGATCACCACTTTCTGCTGGTTCCCGCCACTCAGCCTGCCCGCAAGCTGGCCCGGCGAGTTGGACTTAATACGGAGCTTGTCCGTGTAACTCTGCGTGAGCCGCTGCTCGGCGTCCAGGTCAAGGATTCCGCCCCAGCGGCTTACGGCCTCCAGGTGCGCGATCGTCATGTTGTGGCTCACCGGAAGGGCGCGCGCAAGCCCGGCGCGCTGGCGGTCCTCAGGGATCAGCGCGATGCCCGCGGCCACGGCGTCCCGCGGAGTGCGTGCGTGAAGTGTGGCGCCTCCCACGCGAATGGTGCCGCTGGTGAGGGGATCCATTCCGAATAGCGCGCGGCAAAGCTCGGTGCGGCCTGCGCCGATCAGCCCGCCGAGCCCAACGATCTCGCCGGCACGAAGCGTCAGGCTGATGTTGTCGAGAACGGGCGGACGGGTGAGCCCCTCGACGCGCAGCAGCTCGGCCCCCGGTGGCACCGGATCGCGGCGGTAGATCGAGTTGATTTCGCGCCCCACCATGTGGCGGATCAACTGTTCCTTGGGCAGGTCCGCGAGCGCCCCGGTATGGACCGTCTCACCGTCGCGCAGGATCGTCACCGTGTCACCGAGCGAGCGAAGCTCATCCAGCCGGTGCGTGATGTAGATGACTCCCGTCTGCCGGTCCTTGAGAGTACGGACGATCCGGAATACTTCCTTGGTCTCGGCTTCCGACAGTGACGAAGTCGGCTCGTCAAAGATCAACAGCGAGGAGCCGTGCTGGATCGCCCTGCAGATCTCGACGAGCTGCTTGCCTGCCGGACTCAGCTTGTCGACGCGCCAGTCCGCCTGGAGCGGGAAGTGGTGATCCTCGATCAGGCGGCGGGCAGATGCGGCTATCCGGACGCGGTCGACCAGGCCGAACCGTGTGCGCGGCTCGCGCCCGAGGAAGATGTTCTCAGCAACGGACAGGTGCGGCGCCAGCAGCGACTCCTGGTGGACCATCGCGATGCCGATGGCCGAAGCATCGCTCGGGCGCGCCAGATCCACCCGCTGGCCGCGCCAGACGACCTCCCCGGCGTCGGGTTGGATCATCCCCGCCGTGATCTTCATGAGCGTGGACTTGCCCGCCCCGTTCTCACCCATCAGGAGGTGGACCTGGCCTGCTTCAACCGAGAGGTTGCCGCCTTTGAGCGCGGTCACGCCTCCGAACCGTTTCTGGATGTCGCGCAATTGTAGGAGCATCGGGGACGGGGAAGGAATCAGTGTACTACGCCCGGGGCATCGGCCGGGATAAATCCATATTTTTCTGCACTCTAGGCACTTTTTTGTGAGACTTTCCGGCCCCTCGCGGCACTATTCTAGTGACAATACTGTTCACTTAAGAACATTTTTGTGATATCCTGTTTTAGGGCGATTGCCTCCACAAGGAGGCGATCGCATGACAATCACAGCCGTCGAGTCTTCCACACTCGCAGCGGTAGGCTATGACGAATTC